>NZ_PTRE01000053.1 GCF_002965065.1 Escherichia sp. MOD1-EC7003 | reverse complement strand
GTAGTTTTTGCGGCCCAGACTGACCATCCGCAACGCATTTTCAGCGATGTTATTGTCCGCCTCAGCCCAGCCATCATCTGCATAGTACGTCAGCGCCGGCCACTGGTTCAGGGCGTATGCGAACGCTTTCGCCAGTTCTGAGTGTCGCGACAGAGTTTTCATCTTTTCACGCAGCCAGCTTTCCAGGGATTTCAGCAGCGGTTTCGTTTTCAACTGACGTTCGGCAAGGCGCTGTTCCGCCGTCATTCCCCTTATCTCTGCCTCGATGGCGTACAGTTCGCCGATCCGTTTCAGCGCTTCCTCCGTCAGGGCTGACGGGGTGCGAACGTGCACATCGTGGATTTTACGGCGGGCGTGAGCCCAACAGGCGGCTTCCGTTATCCGGCCATCCCGGTACAGCTCGTTCAACCCGGCGTATGCATCCGCCTGCAGTACACCACTGAACCCCGCAAGATGGGTCTGCGGATGGATGCCTTTTCTGTCCGGGCTGTAAGCGAACCACACCGCCGGCGCCAGCGTTGACCCGGCGTTACGGTCGTCACGAACATACGCCCACAACCGCCCGGTCTTCGTTTTCTTATTGCCTGGCAACAGCACCGGGACAGGCGTGTCATCAACATGGAGCTTACCGTCAGTCAGCACATAGCCATGAAGCGCCTCTTCCAGCGGAGACAGCAGCCGGCAGCATGCATCCACCCAGCCCGACAGCAGTGAACGGCTCAGCTCCACACCTTGCCGGCCGTATATTTCTGACTGGCGATACAGCGGGGTGTGCTCTGCATACTTCGAGGTCAGCACGCGGGCCAGCAGCCCCGGTCCGGCGATACCCCGCTCGATGGGCCGCGAAGGTGCAGGTGCCTGCACGATGGCATCGCACTGAGTACAGGCATGTTTTTCCCGTACCGTCCGGATAACCCGGAAGGCGCTACGCATCAACTCCAGCTGTTCGGCGGTATCCTCGCCCAGATAGCTCAGTGAACCGCCGCAGTTCGGGCAGCACGGCGCCGCAGGCAACAGCCGCTTTTCGTGACGGGGTAGTGATTCAGGGAACGGCTTACGGGTGCGGGTCTGACGCAACGGACGCTGTACTGCCGGGTCATACACCCTACCAGTCAGCGTATCGCTCTCTTTCTGAAGCCGGTTCAGATCGGCTTCCATTTGTGCGATACGGCGGGAGACTTTTTCGGAACGACTGCCGAAGTTCATCCGGCGGAGTTTATCCAGCTGCGCCTGCAGATGGTCTATTTCGCGCTCCCGGTTGCTCAGCTTTTCCTGCAGGGCGTGGATCAGCGCTTCCTGTTCGGCCAGGCGCTGTTTCAGCAGGAAGATGTCGTCAGAAGAGATGTCGTTCATAAGCCCGTATTTTACCGGGCTTATTCTGTGACAACCAGGATAAAGAGATTTACAGCATGGTCAGGGAGGTCAGCAGCCGCTTGGGCTGTCGCCAGTCGATACCTTCCAGCAGCATCGCCAGCTGCGCCTGTGTAAGGAACACTTTGCCATCACGGGCTGACGGCCAGGCGAAGCGCCCACGCTCCAGCCGTTTGGTCAGGAGGCACAGTCCGTCACCGGTGGACCACAGCAGTTTAACCTGACTGCCGCTGCGGCCCCGGAAAATGAAAACATGGCCGGACATGGGATCGTCTTTCAGCGCCGTCTGTACTTTCGCAGCCAGGCCGTTGAAGCCATTTCTCATATCGGTGATACCGGCAACCAGCCAAATTTTGGTCCCGGAAGGTAACGGGATCATCGCTTCAGTTCCTGTATCAGCAGAGTCAGGAGCTTTTCGCTGACATTGCCATTGAAGCGGAGCGTCCCGTGCCGGAACGTTACCTCACAGCTGATACTGAGGGTTTTCGGGTCCTCTGCGAGCGATTCTGGCTGTTCGGCAGCTGCATCGAGAGTCACAGGAAGTAGCTGGGGGCTCTCTGAAGAAGGTAATAGCAGCTTTCCCTCGCGCCATTGTTGTCGCCATTTGAACAACAGATTGGCGTTAATGCCATTTTCAAGAGCAAGTTTTGAGATGGATATCCCGGGTTCACAGGAGGCAGCAACGAGCTGCTGTTTAAATTCGGGAGGATAATTAGGGCAGCCTTTTCGCCTGCCGGGAGTCACATTTTTCTGCATATCTGACACTTTGGTTCCCACTACTTATTTGGTGGACACCACTTTGTCTAATTCGTCAGATTCTGACCAGACGGTTCAGGCTGTACGCTTAC
>NZ_PTRE01000052.1 GCF_002965065.1 Escherichia sp. MOD1-EC7003 | reverse complement strand
CCATGGACAGAGACTACCTCGCGTCAGTCCTTGCGGGGAGCGGGCTTTCGTAATCTTGCCCTGGGGGAATATTACAAAATCTCTCCCGGAGAAATGAAGGTGGGGGACTATGTACAAATTGCCAGAGATTACCATATTACGCCAGGAAAGCATGAATGTAGTTTTTATACGAATGTGTGGTCGACTGTTGATTCAAAGGTTACAGAGGATGATAAAGATGTGGATTTTTATAATTTTAAATCCAATGTGGTGAACGTAGAGTTAAACAATCCTTATTACGCACAGATTTTTTTGAGAAACCATTAGTAAATATTAATGTCAGGGAAAAATAATGCAATATCTCATTAATGAAGGACATTTTACCCTACCGGGAAACTGGCAGGACAGTAGTATGAATATTCTTACACCGATATTAAGTGCGGTTGCGTCAAAAATGAAACCATCAGCGTGGGAGAAGACCGCAATGCCACCATCACAAAAAATGATGGTCTTTCCGTCAAACTGGCTCAAACCATCAATGTCGGAACGACATATCGTCTGGATGTTGGCGATCAATTTACCCTTCGTTGCGGCGAGGCGGCGCTCGTTTTACACAAAGACGGCTCTATTGAGTTTTGCGGAAAACAACTTTTACTGCACACCAGCGATGTTATGCAACTCATTGGTAGTGGCATTGATATGAATCCGGATGGCGGTACAGCCATGACTGCGGATGATATTGCCCCGTTACCTACCCCGGACGTTTCTGAATAAAAAAATATAAAAGGAATTTTTTCTATGACCAGCCTTTACCGTATTCAGGAAGGCAGCTTTGCCCTGCCTGAAAATTTTCTTGATCGCACCGTCAATATCTTCGTCCCATCGGGTAATGAGAGGGCAACCCCCAGTCTGAATATTTCTCGCGATACGCTCAGGCCCGATGAAAATCTGACCACCTATATTGACCATCAGATAGCCTTGATGAAAAAAAACCTGGGCCAGCACCGGGTACTTTCGCGGGGTACGGCACTGGCGGGAACTGGCGAAGCTGCCATCACCGGTGAGCAGATCCTCGCCACCCATCGTTCTGGAAAAACAGAAGTGTACCAGCGCCAGGCCGGGTTTATCACCGGCCCCGGAAAAGTCCTGGTGTTCACGCTGACCAGTCAGCGCCCTTTTGATGAGCATACCGACCAGCTATGGACTGCCTGGCTGGCAAGTTTTCAGCCTGCTAAAAGCTAAAAAAACAGGGAGGTTTTGTCATGTACGAAGCCGCACGGGTGGATGACCCCATCTACCACACCAGTGCCCTTGCCGGGTTTCTTATAGGGGCAATCATTGGCATCGCCATTATTGCCGTCGCCGCCTTTGCTTTCTTTACCTGTGGTTTTCTGGCCGGACTGGTTCTGAGTTTTCTGGCAGACCAGATAGCCTCCGGAATCCTGCAACTGGGGGAAGCCATCGGGCGCTCGATACATTCCACAGTGGGAAAAATTCTGACCGGCTCTCCCGATGTCAGCACCAACAGCCGTCCGGCGGCCCGCGCTGTGCTCAGTACAGTAATATGCGAAGACCATTCCCCGGAAATCCGCATTGCTCAGGGTTCCGGCAATATCTACATCAACAGCCAGCCTGCTGCCCGTAAGGATGACCACACGGAATGTGATGCGGTGATTGAGGACGGCTCTCCCAATGTCTTTCTCGGCGGCGGTACGCAGACGGTACTGGAAATCAGCCCGGAAATCCCTGACTGGCTGCGTCAGGTGGTGGATGTGCTGTTTATGATCGCTGGTTTGCTGGGTGGACTGGGCGGGGCGTGGCGGCAGGCGGCAAAGCTAGGCTCGAAATTCGGCACAAAATGTGCGGCAAAATTTATTGGCGGGCAACTGGTCGGGATGGGCGTCTCTGATGCTGTCATGGGGCTGTTCAGCAATCCGGTGGATGTCACCACCGGGCAAAAAATTCTGTTGCCGGAGACGGATTTCACCCTGCCGGGCCGCCTGCCCGTCACCTGCTCACGCTTTTATGCCAGCCACCTGGAGACAGAGGGACTTCTGGGCAGAGGATGGCGGCTGAACTGGGAGATAAACCTGCGTGAGGATGAGACATATATCACTCTCATCGGGGGACAGGGGCGGGAGCTGAGTTACCCGAAAGAACGGCTGACGCCGGGCCACCAGATATTCGACCCGGAAGAGCAGTTTTACCTGAGCCGCCTGCATGACGGGCGCTATGTGCTGCATTACACCGACCGCAGCTATTACGTGTTTGATGAATTTGATGACCACGGCGTCGCGCCGTTACTTTTTATGGAAACCCCGTACCGGCAGCGTATTGCTTTCGGGCGTGAGAACGGCAGGCTGGTGCGGGTGGCCTCCAGCAGCGGGCATCATCTGTTATTGCACCGCACGATGACGCCAGCGGGGGAACGCCTGTCGCATATTGAACTTGTGAAGGGCGGGCGTCCCGGTAACCTGGTGGAATACCGTTACGACGCCAGCGGGCAACTGACCGGCGTGGTGGACCGGGCGGGCGTGACGGTGCGCCAGTTTGCCTATGAAAATGGCCTGATGACAGAGCATCGCAACGCGACGGGGTTTACCTGTACCTACCGCCGGGAAGAGATTGAGGGGTTTCCCAGGGTGGTGGAGCACTCGACAAGCGATGGCGAGGATTACCGATTCCACTATGATTTTGCGGGCGGTCAGACGGTGGTGACCGGCAGGCCGGAGCAGAAGTGGCAGTGGTGGTTTGATGAACAGACGTATGTGACCGCGCACAGGACGCCGGGCGGGGGGATGTACCGCTTCACCTACAACGAAAACCATTTCCCCGTAGCGGTGGAACTTCCCGGTGAACGCAGGGTGACGCTGGAATACGACACCCTGAGCCGGGTGGTGAAAGAGACGGACGCGGCAGGCCGGGTGACACAGACGCAGTGGAACGGGCGTTTTGATGAAATCACGCGCCGGGCACTGGATGACGGGCACGTATGGAAAGCGGATTACAACGACCACGGTCAGGTGATACGGGAGACGGACCCGGAAGGGCGCGTCACGCGGTACGGGTATGATGAACAGGGGCTGGCGGTCAGCCGCACGGATGCGCGGGGCGGCGAGGCTGCGCTGGTGCACGATGCGCGCGGTCAGCTGACGCGATACACCGACTGTTCAGGGCGCGTCACGGGTTATGAATACGATGAAGACGGCAACCTGACGGCGGTGACGGACGCGGAAGGGAAAACGGTACGCATCCGCTATAACCGTCAGGGTCTGCCGGAGACGGTGGACCATCCGGGTAAACAGCAGGACCGTTACACCTGGAACGCGCTGGGATTACTGAGCAGCCACCGTCGCATCACGGGCAGTGTGCAGTCCTGGCAGTATACGCCGCGCGGGCTGCTGGCGCGCCACACGGATGAAGAGAAACGGGAGACGAGCTGGCATTATACCGCGGAGGGATGGATTGCCAGTCTGGGCAACGGCAACGGTGCCCTTTACCGGTTCAGTCACGATGCGGATGGACGGCTGACGGGAGAACAGCGCCCGGACGGTCTGATACGGATGTTTGTGCTGAATGCGGGCGGGTTCCCGGTCATCATCCAGACGCAGGGCACGGAAGGCGGGATGCGTGATGAGTGGCAGGAGCGTGATGCGCTGGGCCGCCTGTTGCGCAGTGAGACGCAGCACAGTACGCGGACCTTCAGCTACAACCGTCTTGACCAGATAACGGAGGTGACGCTCACCCCGACGGAAGAAGGGGAGCGGCTGCACCACATGCAGGCAGACAGGGTACGTTTTGCGTATGACCGCAGCGGGTGGCTGACGGCAGAGCACAGCGTGCACGGCAGCATAAAGTACCGGCGCGATGCGCTGGGCAATGCCACGGACATCACCTTACCGGACGGGCAGCACCTCAGCCATCTTTACTACGGCAGCGGGCATCTGTTACAGACGGCACTGGACGGTATCACGGTCAGCGAATATGAACGTGACAGCCTGCACCGCCAGGTGATGCGCACGCAGGGCGCACTTACGACATTCAGCGGCTACAACGCCGACAACCGGTTAAGCTGGCAGCGCAGCCTGCCAGGCGGCAGCCAGAATCCACAGCAGGCCGGTAAACCCCCGGCGCAGAACGACAGCGTGACGGCGCGGGACTATATCTGGAACGCAGACGGTGAAGTTGGTGGCATCAATGACAAACTGCGCGGTTGCCTGGTGTTCAGTTATGACCGGAGCGGCTGGCTGACCAGCCGCACGGGTCAGATGTACGACCATGCCCATTATTATTACGATAAAGCCGGAAACCTGCTGACGGACGAGTATCAGAGTGCGGTGATGGACAACCGTCTGCCGGGCTACGGGCGTGACCGTTACCGTTATAACGAATGGGGCGAACTGACTGACCGCAGGGACCAGCAACTGGAGTGGAACGCGCAGGGACAACTGACGCGGGTTATCAGCAGCAATACGGAAACGCGGTATCAGTACGATGCGCTGGGCAGGCGCATCAGCAAGGCGACGTATGGCCGCCATACGGACCGGGGAGAGCGAAGCCAGACAACGTTTGTGTGGGAAGGATTCCGGCTGTTGCAGGAGAGCACGTGGCAGGGAAAGCGGACATACCTGTACGATGCGGAGCAACCATACACGCCGGTGGCGGCCATCACGGGGCGCGGAGAGAGCCAAAAAATCTGGTATTACCACACGGACGTGACGGGCACGGTACAGGAGGTGACCGCAGCGGACGGGACGCTGGTGTGGGCGGGGTATCAGGCGGGATTTGGGGAAAACCGGGGTGACATCAGCAACAGCGGGGCGTACTTTGAACAGCCGCTGCGGCTGCCGGGACAGTATTTTGATGAAGAGACGGGGCTGCACTATAATCTGTTCAGGTATTATGCGCCGGAGTGCGGGAGGTTCGTAAGCCAGGATCCGATTGGGCTAAGAGGTGGATTAAACCTCTATAGTTACGGTCCGAATCCACTGAGTTGGATTGATCCTCTTGGACTGGACTGGAATTACTATTTAACGGACAGTAATGGTGATATTTATTATCATGGTCGTGCATCTGACTCCGCATCATTAAATGATGTGATGCGCAGACATAGTAACAATGTTGGGGCTGATGAGAAAGCCCGATTTGGTAAAGGTGATTCCATACATAGAACAACTCCTGTTGGGACCGATTATGATACTGTTCGCGGTATAGAGAATTCAGGTATTCGTGAGAAAAATGTTTTAGGTAAAGGAAGTGAGAGTGTGAGGGGGAACCTTATTCAGGGCATTTCTGATGATAAGATAAAAACGGACACAGGAAAGTTTAGAGTTGAGTCTGCTGATAACTATATGAAAGCTCATGGAGTCTCAACAGCAAGTGAATTAAAACCACTGGAAAGTAAATCCTTTAACTCGGGGTGTTGAATATGGATGATTATGATGCAAGAGCTCTTAATATTTTGAAAAACTATCATCCTGCATACCCCGACCGAACATCACCTGAAGATTATGGATATGCAAAAGAAAAGGGTTTGATGTTTGAAAAGAAAGAAATGACACATGATGAAATATTGCTATGGGCATTCAGGGAATATAATGAATGCAATAAAAAATCTATCACGGATGATTTTATTTATGGTCTATTCTATGGTGTTTCGTATCGTAGAGCGCCTCTTTCTGCGTACGCAATAATGACAAAGTACCCACAGCATAGTTATAAACCGTATACTACTGAAATAAGTAATGCACATTGTAATTTATGTGCGTTGTATGAGTCGCAATCAGTAGATTTATCTTTTATAAATGCTTGCCGATGGTGTGGTAGTATTATTCATCGTCGTCCTGATATGCTGGCATTTTATCTTCATCAGCATAAGAAAGAGGCACATCTTGCGCCAGATGATAGGGCAGTAAATATGTTTGTTACATTACTGAAAGCTATTTTTAATTCTGAATTAGATGAAAAACCTACAACATTGATGAAAAGGCTAAGAAAAGCGAATGTAGCAAAAATGAAGATGGGGGAAATTAAATATTTTTTGGATACATTAGGTTACTGTGGCATACTGGAAACTCCAGAACACAGAGGATTCATTTATAACTTTACAAATTACCTTAATCCAAGAAAATCAAGAAGTTCTGACTGGGGATATCCTGTTGATTTTTGGACAGGAAAGAATGGTATCAATTTCGATGCCTTAGATTATTGGTTCGGCTCTTATTTCGATTTGAATAGAATAAAAAATTAGATTTTTTCCCTGTCGCACAGGTAGGGAACCGGTTAAGGTATGTGAAATTGTGCTCCACTTTCGAATAACCTTTGGGGAGTGTTAGAAATTCTGTGTCATTCCAGTAATATACAATCAAAAAGGAATGACACATGT
>NZ_PTRE01000051.1 GCF_002965065.1 Escherichia sp. MOD1-EC7003 | reverse complement strand
CAACACATCAACAGGAGCAGATCCGCAAAATGCTCGAATCAGCATGAGGGAACAACTTTCGGGCGCAAAAACATTGCCGGAAGCGCCACCAACGCCATCACCCAGAACACGCCGTGGCCCAGATATTGATACAGGAAACCGGCGAAAACGGTCATGATGGCGATACTGCCACCCATCGCGACAGCAGAGTAAACCGCCTGTAAACGGATGACTTCGCTACCCTGGCGGGCGGCAATATAGCGCATGGCCGCCAGGTGGCAGATCGTGAAGGTGCCGCAATGCAGAATTTGCACCACTATCAACCACGGCAACGCCGTAGTTGCTCCCATAATGCCCCAGCGCACTACGCCGCAAATCGCCGAAATCAACAGCATATCGCGTGCACTACAACGACGGAAAAGTTTATTACTCAGCGCAAAGATAATGACTTCTGCCACCACGCCCAGCGACCACAAATAACCCACCGCCGAGGCCGAGTAGCCAGCAGACTGCCAGTAAATGGCGCTAAAACCGTAATAGGCCGCATGCGCCCCCTGCAATAAACAAACGCAGGCCAGAAAGCGCCAGTTCTGGTGGACCAGCGCCAACCACGCTGGCCAACCGGTGCTCTCCTGCTGACGGCTTGCCCCTTGTGGCAGAATCGTCGGACGAATGAGAAAGCCGAGCAGCATGGACGCCACTCCCAACGTCAACAGCGCGAGGATCACCCGATAATCAAACAGAGTGACCAGTTTGCCCGTCAGCGCCGAGCCAATGACAAACGCCACCGAGCCCCACAATCGTACTTTGCCGTAATCAAGCGGGAACTGCTTTTGCCACGTATTCGCCAGTGCATCGGTCAACGGTACCAGTGGTGAGAAAAAGAGGTTAAAGCCAATCATCACCACCATTAGCCACGCTACGTGCCCCCCCGCCCAGAAGGCGACAGCAAAGAGAAGTGTCAGCAGTGCCAGAACACGCAAGGCAGAAATCAGGCGGGAAGGATCACTAACGCGGGGCGCGATAAGCAAACTCCCGAGGAAACGGGCAACCAGACCCGCCCCCAATAACAGGCCGATGGTTTCTGGCGTTAAGCCAATTCCCTTAAGCCAGACGCTCCAGAAAGGTAGAAAAATGCCGTAGCTAAAAAAGTATGTGAAATAGCCGAGCGCCAACCAGCGCGTGGATTGCAAAACCATGAGTCCCTCCCGTCAGGAGGCGTTAGTCTGGGGTTAATCGAATGTTGGTGCAAGTTGAATAGTAAGAATATTCGAGCCTGCTTCCTGATGTCTGTAACGCCAGTTCGCAAGCACTAAAGGGTGATCAACCGGTAACATCGCCACTAATGGTTCATAGCTCGGGATCTCAACGCGCTCTTGTCACCCTTTTACTGGTGTCATGGTGCCCTCAATATTAACAAGACATAGTGAATTAACAATCAACAGATCCACCACCATAACAGTTGAAGCGCAATTACGTCAGATTTGATGACGCGATAACGTAGAAAGGCTTCCCGAAGGAAGCCTTGCGATGATCACAAATGTAAGATTGCCTGATGCGCTACGCTTATCAGGCCTACACGGAGATTGCAATATATTGAATTTGCAATGTTTTGTAGGCCAAATAAGGCGTTCACGCCGTATCCGACATGAACAACGAGCACGTTGTCAGCAAATAACCGTTTCGCTTATGCGTAAACCGGGTAACGTGCGCAGATATCGAGAACTTTACCTTTGATGCGCTCGATAACGGCTTCATCATTGATGCTGTCCAGCACGTCACACATCCAGCCAGCCAGTTCTTTCGCTTCAGCTTCTTTGAAACCACGACGCGTAATCGCCGGAGTACCCACGCGAATACCGGAGGTCACAAACGGGCTCTTCGGATCGTTTGGTACGCTGTTTTTGTTAACGGTGATGTTGGCACGGCCCAGAGCTGCGTCTGCTTCTTTACCGGTCAGGTTTTTATCAACCAGATCAACCAGGAACAGGTGGTTATCAGTACCGCCAGAAACCACTTTGTAGCCGCGCTCGAGGAACACTTCTACCATCGCTTTGGCGTTTTTCGCGACCTGCTGCTGGTAAGTTTTGAATTCAGGCTCCATCGCTTCTTTCAGAGCAACCGCTTTACCGGCGATTACGTGCATCAACGGACCGCCCTGACCACCAGGGAAAACGGCAGAGTTCAGTTTTTTGTACAGTTCTTCGCTACCGCCTTTCGCCAGGATCAGGCCGCCGCGCGGGCCCGCCAGGGTTTTGTGAGTGGTGGTAGTCACTACGTGAGCATGAGGAACTGGATTCGGGTAGACGCCAGCAGCAACCAGGCCCGCAACGTGCGCCATATCAACGAACAGGTAAGCACCGATGCTGTCAGCGATTTCACGCATTTTCGCCCAGTCAACCACGCCGGAATATGCAGAGAAGCCACCGATAATCATTTTCGGTTTGTGTTCTTTGGCTTGTTTTTCCAGATCAGCGTAGTCGATATGACCGGTAGCATCGATGCCGTAAGGAACGATGTTGTACAGTTTACCGGAGAAGTTAACCGGAGAGCCGTGAGTCAGGTGACCGCCATGCGCCAGGTTCATACCCAGAACGGTGTCGCCGGGTTCCAGCAGCGCGGTGTAGACCGCAAAGTTAGCCTGGGAGCCGGAGTGCGGCTGGACGTTAGCGTAGTCAGCGCCGAACAGTTCCTTCGCGCGATCGATCGCCAATTGTTCAACGATATCAACATACTCGCAACCGCCGTAGTAGCGTTTACCCGGATAACCTTCAGCATATTTGTTGGTCAGCTGAGAACCCTGCGCCTGCATTACGCGCGGGCTGGTGTAGTTTTCGGAGGCGATCAGTTCGATGTGCTCTTCCTGACGTACTTTTTCCTGCTCCATAGCCTGCCACAGTTCGGCATCATAATCGGCAATGTTCATTTCACGCTTTAACATCCGCATCTCCTGACTCAGCTAACAATAAAATTTTTGGCCTTTATAGGCAGTCCTGTTGGACAACGGCGAACAGTATAACCGAATCATTGTGCGATAACAGGTCTTGACAAAGGAATTTACGCAAACGATTACCTTCAAGCTACGCAAGGCTTTGGAGAATGAAGAGCTTGCAACCGGAAACGGATTTCTTTTCAGGTTTGTGATGCAAATTTTTCACTTCATCACATTCTTTCTAAAAAACACCAAAGAACCATTTACATTACAGGGTTATTTTCTATAAGATGCATTTGATATACATCAATTTAGATGCAAAAAGGAAGATCATATGCTTGACGCTCAAACCATCGCTACAGTAAAAGCCACTATCCCTTTACTGGTGGAAACAGGGCCAAAATTAACCGCCCACTTCTACGACCGTATGTTTACTCATAACCCAGAACTCAAAGAAATTTTTAATATGAGTAACCAGCGCAATGGCGATCAACGTGAAGCCTTGTTTAACGCCATTGCCGCCTACGCCAGCAATATCGAAAACCTACCTGCACTGCTGCCTGCGGTAGAAAAAATCGCTCAAAAACACACCAGCTTCCAGATCAAACCGGAACAGTACAACATCGTCGGCGAACACTTGCTGGCAACGCTGGACGAAATGTTCAGTCCAGGCCAGGAAGTGCTGGACGCGTGGGGTAAAGCCTATGGCGTACTGGCAAATGTGTTTATCAATCGCGAGGCGGAAATCTATAACGAAAACGCCAGCAAAGCCGGTGGCTGGGAAGGCACGCGGGATTTTCGCATTGTGGCTAAAACACCGCGCAGCGCACTGATCACCAGCTTCGAACTGGAACCGGTCGACGGTGGCGCGGTGGTGGAATACCGTCCGGGACAATATCTCGGCGTCTGGCTGAAGCCGGAAGGTTTCCCACATCAGGAAATTCGTCAGTACTCTTTGACTCGCAAACCGGATGGCAAAGGCTATCGTATTGCGGTGAAACGCGAAGAGGGTGGGCAGGTATCCAACTGGCTGCACAATCACGCCAATGTTGGCGATGTCGTGAAGCTGGTAGCGCCAGCAGGTGATTTCTTTATGGCTATCGCGGATGACACGCCAGTGACGTTAATCTCTGCCGGTGTCGGTCAAACGCCAATGCTGGCAATGCTCGATACACTGGCAAAAGCAGGCCATAGCGCCCAGGTGAACTGGTTCCATGCGGCAGAAAATGGCGATGTTCATGCCTTTGCTGATGAAGTTAAGGAACTGGGGCAATCACTGCCGCGCTTTACCGCGCACACCTGGTATCGTCAGCCAAGCGAAGCCGATCGCGCTAAAGGTCAGTTTGATAGCGAAGGTCTGATGGATTTGAGCAAACTGGAAGGTACGTTCAGCGATCCGGCAATGCAGTTCTATCTCTGCGGCCCGGTTGGCTTCATGCAGTTTGCGGCGAAACAGTTAGTGGATCTGGGCGTCAAGCAGGAAAACATTCATTACGAATGCTTTGGCCCACATAAGGTGCTGTGATTTGATGTTGCCGGATGGAAACATCCGGCAACCCTGACGCGGTTTAAATTGCTGCGTCGTCCTCTTCACCGGTACGGATACGAATGACCCGTGCCACGTCAAAGACGAAGATTTTACCGTCACCGATTTTGCCGGTTTGCGCCGTGCGAATAATCGTATCTACACAGATATCGACAATATCGTCCGGCACGACAATCTCAATTTTCACCTTCGGCAGAAAATCCACCATATACTCCGCGCCGCGATACAGCTCGGTATGGCCTTTCTGGCGGCCAAAACCTTTCACCTCAGTGACCGTCATGCCGGTAATGCCGACTTCAGCCAGTGCTTCGCGGACATCATCCAGCTTGAAGGGTTTAATAATCGCATCAATCTTTTTCATGCTATTCCTTGAAAAGGTCGCCTGTCTTTTGATCTGCTAAACGTAACACATAACGCCAATTCATTCCTTGAAATCGTTTGCATCCAGCTCGTGTCGGGAAAGCAGTTTATAAAATTCTGTCCGGTTGCGCCCCGCCATTCTCGCCGCATGGGTGACGTTGCCTTTAGTGATTTGCAGCAGCTTGCGCAAGTAGTTGAGTTCAAACTGATTACGCGCCTCAACAAAGGTTGGCAGCACCGTGTTTTCTCCCTCCAGCGCCTGCTCCACCAGCGCATCACTAATCACCGGAGATGATGTCAGCGCCACGCACTGTTCAATCACGTTGACCAACTGGCGCACATTGCCCGGCCAGGTTGCGGTCATCAGGCGTTTCATCGCATCGGTGGAGAACGCGCGGACAAACGGTTTATGTCGCTCTGCAGCTCGGCGCAACAAGTGATTTGCCAGTAGCGGAATGTCTTCAGTGCGTTCCACCAGTGCCGGAATTTTCAGGCTGACAACGTTGAGGCGGTAATAAAGATCTTCGCGGAATTCCCCGCGCGTCATCGCTTTTGGCAGGTCGCGGTGAGTGGCAGAAATAATCCGCACGTCGATATCAATATCGCGGTTGCTGCCCAGCGGGCGCACTTTACGCTCCTGCAACACGCGCAGCAGTTTGACCTGCAACGGTGCGGGCATATCGCCAATCTCATCGAGAAATAGCGTACCGCCTTCTGCCGCCTGGAATAAACCTTCGCGATTGCTGACAGCGCCAGTAAACGCGCCACGCGCATGACCAAACAGCTCCGACTCCAGCAATTGCTCGGGTAATGCGCCACAGTTAATAGCGATAAATGGTTTGCTGTTGCGCGGGCTGGCATTGTGGATAGCCTGAGCAAAAATCTCTTTCCCGGTGCCGCTCTGACCGTTAATCAAAACGCTAACGTCTGATTGCGCCACCAGCCGCGCCTGTTCCAGCAAACGCAGCATCAGCGGGCTGCGGGTGACAATCGCCTCACGCCAGCGTTCGTCGGTAGCAGGCGCGGATTGTTCCAGCGCATCGTCAATTGCCTGATATAGCGCATCTTTATCGACAGGCTTGGTGAGGAAACTGAATACGCCCTGCTGTGTTGCCGCAACCGCATCGGGAATGGAACCATGTGCGGTAAGAATAATTACTGGCATTCCCGGCTGCACTTTCTGGATTTCAGCAAACAGCTGCATACCGTCCATTTCATCCATCCGCAGGTCGCTGATGACTAAATCTACTTTTTCGCGATTCAGTACCCGTAATCCTTCAGCACCACTTTCTGCCGTGACCACACTATAGCCTTCGCTGGTCAGACGCAGGCCAAGCAGTTTCAGCAATCCCGGATCGTCATCGACCAATAATAAATGCGCAGGTTTATGGCTCATCAGGAGTGACCTCATGGGTGGATGACGCGGGCTTTTCACTCTCGTGCGGCGTATCCGGCGAGAAATTTCCAGCCGGTTTGCGAGTCGAGAGCTGACGTTCAATATCGGTCAGGTTTTCCAGCTTGCGGGTGGTGAGTTCCAGTTGCTGCTGTAGAACATGATGTTGCTGGCGCAAAGTATCCAGCTCGCTGTCACTGGACTGCTGGAGTTTGCTGTAGCGTTGGCGCTCTTCTGCCAGTTGCAGTTGCAGCGCCTGACCGTCGCGCCAGAGTTGATACAGCGGGCGAACCTGTGCCGGGATCTCGGTACTTAGCGCATCAATGCGCGCGACCAGCTGGCGGCGCTCATACGGCGTAATTTTGGCATCGGAGAGCAAAATCCCTTGTTTAAAGGTATTTTGCCAGCTGACGTTGTCATATTGGCGGGCTTGCTGACGCGACTGCGCAGGCATTAAACGATCAGCACAATCCATCGCCCGCAGCCAGTAAAGCGGATTGGTTTCTGTTGATTTACCTTGCAGCGCCCAGATATCGCCACATTCAGTAGAAAGATAGTCAGCCAGTTGATAAACCGGAATTTTTTCTTCTGCTGGCGTATCAATAGCTGGCTTATTGTGAGTCTGCACGCAACCCAGCAATGCCAGACATGGTAGCCCTGCCAGCCACAGCCGTCGGGACAATAATCGTTGAAAAATGTGTCGCATATTCACCAGACTTAAAGCCTTTCCCAGTGGGCGTAATTGTTGCAGGCAGTTTGGACACGGACAGCGCGGAGAAACCGGAGCGTACACGTCGTACGTGAGGATTTCGAGCACTTACCCGCAGCCGAACTGGCAAATTAAATAGCCTAATGGGATAGGCTCTTAACGTTATTTCGTGTTTTTCGACGACGGTAATTCAATGCGGAAGCAAACGTCCTGCCCGCTCTCGTCGACCAGATACAGTTCCCCCTGCATACGGCGAATACAATCCCTGGCAATGCTTAATCCCAGACCGCTGCCCTTCACCGCCCCTTTTCGCTGGTGGCTTCCCTGAAAAAAGGGCTCGAAGATCATGGCGCGTTCCTCTTGCGGAACGGGCGTGCCTGTATTGATGACATCAATATAAACACGCGCGCCATGTAAACTACTGCGAAGGTAAATGTTACCGGATTCAGCCCCGTAGTGCACCGCATTGGAGTAAAGATTATCCAGTACGCTCATCAGCAGCATTGGCTCTGCCAGGCAAGCTGTTGCTTTGAGGTCGACGTCGGTATGCATCATTTTAGCCCGTGCGGGCAGGCTATGAGCAGAAACCACTGTCTCCACCAGCGGAGTGATCTCCACATTCTCCAGTTCCACCGCACCGTCCGCCTGTTTACGGTTGTAATCAAGCAGTTGTTCGATCAGTTTTTGCAAATTGCGGCTGCTGCTATCAAGAATGCTCACCACCTCTTTTTGCTCTGGTGTAAGCGGCCCGACAACCTGGTCAGCCAGTAATTCAGTGCCCTCGCGCATACTCGCCAGTGGCGTTTTTAATTCATGAGATAAATGTCTTAAAAATTGATGGCGTTGGGATTCCAGCCATGACAGGCGCTCACTTAGCCAAAGAATACGTTGCCCAACCGAGCGTAACTCGCTCGGTCCACTAAACGAGACACTATTGCCCAGTGAACGCCCCTCCCCCAGACGGTTGATCATGCGCTCGATATTTTTCACCGGACCGATAATCATCCGCGTGAAAAGTAGCACCATCACCAGACTCACCAGAAATAGCACCAGCGATTGCCAACCAAAATATTGTCCACGTTCGGCGATTTCACGCTGAAGCTGCTGCCCACGAGAGAATATCACTGTGCGCGTGGCCTGCACCATTTCAGTATTGGCACTGGCAAAGGCTTCAAGACGCGCGGCGGCGGCAGCATCGGGACCGCTGTTGTGACACTGAAGTTGAGCCAGATTGTTCAAATCCTGACGCAATGCCTGGTAAAGTTTATCGTCCGGCAGTACGCCTGCGTGGGCATCAAGCATTTCGCTGTAACGCTTGCGCTGGCTTTGATAAACCTTCGCAAGCGTAGGGTCGTCCAGCACGCAATACTGACGGTAGCTACGCTCCATCTCCAACGCCGCGTTGGTCATCGCTTCACTGCGCCGGGCATCGATAAGTGTCGTACGGTTAACCAGAGCAGCCTGATCGCTAAGCGCATTCAGGCTTTGCCAGGCTTGCCATGCCAGCACCAACAGAGGCAGCAGAATCAGCAAAAATGCCAGCATTACCAGTTGTCGTAATGAGCGGGGAAAAACGGGCCAGCGTTTCAAGGTGTTACTCTCGTCAGACGCGAATAACCTGATGCTAACCGAGGGGAAGTTCAGATACAACCAAGCCGGGAATTACCCGGCCTGGTTATGGAATAAGGCGGTGCCTAACTCGACGTTTCGCCCGATGGTTGATATAGCTAAGCTGATATCAGAAGTTGGACGGCAGGCACCTTGTTGTGCGTCATTCGAATTTTATGTAGCACGTCCCGAAGGGGCTGACATAAGTCGGTGAATGAGCCACTGCTTACTATTATGCAGTAACTATGCCAATAAAGAAAATAGTTTGATAACACACTGATTGTACGTTGTTTTTATGGATTTATAATTGGTTTATCTTTGGCTGCAAATTAGCCACTGTGTCGCCTGAAAGAGACAGATTAAGATAAAATCAATTACTGACAATAAAATCAATGAGTTAAATGTCGCCAATAAACGACACGGTAAACCTTACATTGTCGTAATTTACCGATTGGGCGGGGAGCAGTCAAAGACACAAAAAAGCTCCCGAAGTTGGGAGCTGATGATTATTGGCTGAGTGGTTGGTTTTAATGCCGGATGCGGCGTGAACGCCTTATCCGGCCTACAAAATCAATGCGTTGCGTGAAATGCCGATGTCTTAACCCAACTGTTTACGTGCATTGCGGAAAATGCGCATCCACGGGCCGTCCTCGCCCCAGTTTTCCGGATGCCAGGAGTTGCTGACAGTACGGAAAACACGTTCCGGGTGCGGCATCATAATGGTGACTCGACCGCTTTCAGTCGTGACCGCCGTAATACCGTTCGGAGAACCGTTCGGGTTAGCCGGATAGGTTTCAGTGACTTTGCCGAAGTTATCGACATAGCGCAGTGCCACTAACCCTTTGCTTTCCAGCGCCGCCAGATGCGCCGCATCGCGCACCTCCACGCGCCCTTCACCATGAGACACAGCAATCGGCATCTGCGAGCCTACCATCCCCTGCAACAGCAACGACGGGCTTTGGGTCACTTCAACCAGGCTGAAACGCGCTTCAAAGCGATCGGAGGTGTTACGCACAAAACGTGGCCACAACTCGCTACCCGGGATCAGTTCACGCAGATTAGACATCATCTGGCAACCGTTACATACCCCCAGCGCCAGCGTTTGCGGACGATGGAAGAAGGTTGCGAATTCGTCACGCACACGGTTGTTGAACAGGATCGATTTCGCCCAACCTTCACCGGCCCCCAGCACATCACCGTAGGAGAAACCACCGCACGCGACCAGGGCGTGGAAATCCTCCAGGCCCGTGCGCCCAGCCAGCAGGTCACTCATATGCACGTCGATAGCATCGAAGCCCGCACGGTGGAAAGCTGCCGCCATTTCAACATGCGAGTTCACGCCCTGCTCACGCAGCACTGCAACTTTCGGGCGTGCGCCAGTAGCAATATACGGTGCTGCCACATCTTCGTTGATATCGAACGACAGTTTCACATTCAGGCCAGGATCGGCGTCATTAGATTTCGCCTGATGCTCCTGGTCGGCACACTCCGGATTGTCACGCAGGCGCTGCATCTGCCAGGTAGTTTCTGCCCACCAGACACGCAACGTGGTGCGGCTTTCGCTGAATACCGCCTGTCCGTTGGCGGTGATCACAAAACGGTCACCGGAAACCGCCTGACCAACATAATGGACGCAATCAGCAAGGCCATGTTGTGCCAGTACTGCTTCGACCACTTCACGGTCAGCGGCACGAACCTGAATCACCGCACCCAGCTCTTCGTTAAACAACGCCGCCAGGCGATCCTCGCCCAGAGTAGCGATATCCGCGTCAATGCCGCAATGACCAGCAAATGCCATTTCTGCCAGCGTTACCAGCAGGCCGCCATCAGAGCGGTCGTGGTATGCGAGCAGCTTACGCTGTGCAACCAGCGCCTGAATCGCGTCATAGAAGCCTTTCAGTTGGGCAACATCACGTACATCTGCCGGTTTGTCGCCAAGTTGACGATAAACCTGTGCCAGCGCCGTTGCACCCAGCGCGTTATTGCCTTTGCCCAAATCAATCAGCAGCAGTGCGTTATCTTCGGTAGAAAGCTGAGGCGTGATGGTATGACGTACATCTTCCACGCGGGCAAATGCAGAAATCACCAGCGACAGCGGCGAGGTCATTTCGCGCTCTTCATTACCTTCCTGCCAGCGGGTTTTCATCGACATAGAGTCTTTACCCACCGGGATCGTCAGGCCCAGCGCCGGACAAAGCTCTTCGCCCACGGCTTTAACGGCTTCATACAGGCCCGCATCTTCACCAGGGTGGCCTGCCGCCGCCATCCAGTTGGCAGATAGTTTGATACGTTTGATATCGCCAATCTGTGTGGCGGCAATATTGGTTAACGCTTCACCAACCGCCAGACGGGCCGAGGCGGCGAAATCCAGCAGCGCAACTGGCGCACGTTCGCCAATTGCCATCGCTTCACCGTAGTAGCTGTCGAGGCTGGCGGTAGTAACCGCGCAGTTAGCGACCGGCACCTGCCACGGCCCCACCATCTGATCGCGCGCTACCATGCCGGTTACGCTGCGGTCACCGATAGTCACCAGGAAGGTTTTCTCTGCCACGGTCGGTAGATGCAGCACGCGTTTCACCGCGTCTGCAATGGTGATCCCTTCACGAACCAGTGCATCGCCCTTCGCTTTCAGCGTTTGTACTTCGCGGGTCATCTTCGGCGTTTTACCAAGCAGTACATCCAGCGGCAAATCGATTGGCTGATTATCAAAATGACGATCGTGCAGAGAAAGATGCTGTTCTTCAGTCGCTTCACCAATCACCGCGTAGGGTGCGCGTTCACGCTTGCACAGTTCGTCAAACAGCGGTAATTGATCGGCAGCAACCGCCAGCACGTAGCGTTCCTGGGATTCATTACACCAGATTTCCAGCGGGCTCATGCCCGGTTCGTCGCTCAGGATATCGCGCAGTTCAAATTTACCGCCGCGCCCGCCGTCGCTTACCAGTTCCGGCATCGCGTTAGAAAGACCGCCTGCGCCAACGTCGTGGATAAACAGGATTGGGTTGGCATCACCAAGCTGCCAGCAACGATCGATCACTTCCTGACAGCGACGTTCCATCTCCGGGTTGTCGCGCTGTACGGAAGCAAAGTCGAGGTCGGCATCAGACTGACCAGACGCCATGGAAGACGCCGCGCCCCCGCCAAGACCGATGTTCATTGCCGGGCCGCCGAGAACAACCAGCTTCGCACCAACATTGATCTCACCTTTTTGTACGTGATCGGCGCGAATGTTGCCGATCCCGCCCGCCAGCATGATCGGTTTGTGATAACCACGCAGCTCTTCACCGTTGTGGCTGTTCACTTTTTCTTCATAAGTACGGAAGTAGCCGTTCAGTGCCGGACGACCAAATTCGTTGTTAAATGCCGCGCCACCCAGCGGGCCTTCGGTCATGATGTCCAGCGCAGTGACAATGCGCTCAGGCTTACCGAAATCTTCTTCCCACGGCTGTTCAAAGCCAGGAATTCGCAGGTTGGATACGGAGAAACCGACCAGACCAGCTTTCGGTTTAGCGCCGCGCCCGGTGGCGCCTTCATCGCGGATTTCACCGCCGGAACCGGTCGCCGCGCCCGGCCACGGAGAAATCGCCGTCGGGTGGTTGTGGGTTTCTACTTTCATCAGAATGTGCGCCGGTTCCTGATGGAAATCGTAGCGGCCCGTTTCGTGGTCGGCAAAGTAACGGCCCACGTCAGAACCTTCCATTACGGCGGCGTTATCTTTATAAGCAGAAAGTACGTGATCCGGCGTGGTTTCGAAGGTGTTTTTGATCATCCTGAACAGCGATTTCGGCTGCTGTTCACCGTCGATAATCCAGTCGGCGTTAAAAATTTTGTGGCGACAGTGCTCGGAGTTCGCCTGGGCGAACATATACAGCTCGATGTCGTTTGGATTACGACCAAGCTTTGTGAAAGCATCCTGCAGATAGTCAATTTCATCTTCTGCCAGTGCCAGGCCAAGACGCAGGTTAGCGTCGATCAGCGCCTGACGGCCCTGCCCCAGCAAATCAACGCTGGTGACCGGGGTCGGTTGATGGTGTGCAAACAGGTGCTTCGCATCATCTAAAGCAAAAAAGACCGTTTCCATCATGCGGTCGTGCAGTTCAGCGGTAACCTGCTGCCATTGTTCACTGGTCAGCGTACCGGCTTCCACATAGTAAGCAACGCCGCGCTCAAGGCGGTTTACCTGTTGCAGCCCGCAGTTATGGGCAATATCGGTCGCTTTCGAAGACCAGGGAGAGATGGTGCCAGGACGCGGGGTCACCAGCAGGAGTTTGCCTTGCGGGGCGTGGCTGGCGAGTGCCGGGCCATATTTCAGCAGGCGTTCAAGTTGTGCGTGCTCATCATCGTTTAACGGCGCATTGAGGTCAGCAAAATGGACATACTCGGCGTAAATATTGTGAACCGGGAGCCTGGCAGCCTGAAAACGTGCCAGCAGTTTGTTGATTCGGAATGCCGACAATGCAGGCGAACCACGCAGAATTTCCATCATAAGTCTCTCGTCTTCTAAGCTTTCGGTGTACCCAAGGGGGGGGGGAAACGGGCGTCATTATAAAGAATCTGATGCGCTGACGAAACCGTTTGCGTCGAAATAAAATCACCATTGTGAATTAGCAACGCGTGCCGCCAATGGCTGTAATAAGTTGCCAACTGGCGCAGGTTTACGCAAAATGCCGCTCATTTATGAGTAAACCTTTCACTATTATTACGTTTTTTCAAGCTGGGACGCGCACGACACAGAGAATTAACTAATTGAAAAAATTAAAGATTAATTATCTGTTTATCGGCATTCTGGCACTGCTGCTCGCGGTCGCTCTCTGGCCATCCATTCCCTGGTTTGGTAAAGCCGAAAACCGTATCGCCGCCATTCAAGCGCGGGGAGAGTTGCGTGTGAGCACCATTCATACTCCCCTGACTTATAACGAAATCAACGGGAAACCCTTTGGCCTGGATTACGAGCTGGCGAAACAGTTTGCCGATTACCTCGGCGTAAAACTGAAAGTGACCGTGCGGCAGAATATCAGCCAGCTGTTTGACGACCTCGATAACGGCAACGCCGATTTACTGGCGGCAGGACTGGTCTATAACAGTGAACGGGTAAAAAATTATCAGCCTGGCCCTACCTATTATTCCGTGTCACAACAACTGGTTTATAAAGTGGGTCAGTATCGCCCACGTACGCTGGGTAACCTGACGGCAGAGCAACTCACCGTCGCACCGGGGCACGTGGTGGTTAACGATCTCCAAATCCTGAAAGAAACAAAATTCCCGGAATTAAGCTGGAAGGTAGACGACAAAAAAGGCTCTGCGGAATTAATGGAAGATGTCATTGAAGGAAAACTCGATTACACCATTGCTGATTCTGTTGCTATCAGCCTGTTTCAGCGCGTTCACCCGGAACTCGCCGTAGCGCTCGATATCACCGATGAACAACCAGTGACCTGGTTTAGCCCGTTAGATGACGATAATACCCTTTCTGCCGCTCTGCTCGATTTCTTCAATGAAATGAATGAAGACGGTACGCTGGCACGCATTGAAGAGAAATACCTGGGGCATGGCGATGATTTTGATTACGTCGATACGCGCACATTTTTACGCGCCGTCGATGCCGTTCTGCCGCAGTTAAAGCCCCTGTTTGAGAAATACGCCGAAGAAATTGACTGGCGTTTGCTGGCCGCTATTGCTTATCAGGAATCGCACTGGGATGCGCAGGCCACTTCACCGACGGGAGTGCGCGGCATGATGATGTTAACCAAAAATACCGCGCAAAGCCTCGGCATTACGGATCGTACCGATGCAGAGCAAAGCATCAGCGGCGGCGTGCGTTATTTGCAGGATATGATGAGTAAAGTGCCGGAAAGTGTGCCGGAGAACGAACGGATTTGGTTTGCCCTCGCCGCGTACAATATGGGCTATGCGCATATGCTGGATGCCCGCGCCCTGACGGCAAAAACCAAAGGTAATCCTGACAGTTGGGCTGACGTAAAACAGCGTCTGCCTTTACTTAGCCAGAAACCCTATTACAGCAAGCTGACTTACGGCTACGCACGTGGGCATGAAGCCTACGCTTATGTCGAAAATATTCGTAAGTATCAGATTAGCCTGGTGGGTTATCTGCAAGAGAAAGAGAAGCAGGCTACAGAAGCGGCGATGCAACTGGCGCAGGATTATCCGGCGGTTTCGCCAACAGAGCTGGGCAAAGAGAAATTTCCATTTCTCTCGTTTCTTTCCCAGTCGTCATCAAACTATTTGACCCACTCTCCCTCTCTGTTGTTTTTCAGGAAAGGGAGTGAAGAGAAACAAAATTAATCTGTCGAGGATTGCGCTTTTTTCTGCGCTTTAATTTCCTGGCGACGCATGCGAAAGAAGTCACTGAGCAATGCCGCGCACTCATCTGCCAGTACTCCTTCCATCATTTCCACTCGATGATTCATACCCGGATGATGCAACACATCCATTAAAGATCCCGCAGCGCCAGTTTTTGCGTCACGAGCACCAAAGACCACGCGACCAATGCGACTGTGGATCATCGCTCCGGCACACATTACACATGGCTCAAGCGTGACATACAACGTGGCGTCGATCAGGCGATAATTTTGCATCACCAGACCGCCCTGCCGCAGGGCCATGATTTCTGCATGTGCGGTGGGATCATGGCGACCAATCGGACGGTTCCAGCCTTCGCCAATAACACGATTGTTATGCACTAATACCGCGCCGACCGGCACTTCCCGCTCATCCCAGGCACGCTTCGCCAGCGTCAGCGCGTGACGCATCCAGTATTCATGGCTAAATTCGACTTCAGACAAAAAGAAAACTCCGGTTATAAAAGCGCGGCGCATTATACACGGACGCTATACTTTACTCTATTCCAGTTGCTGGAGTTCACCGCGCGGAGTTACCCGCCAACGATGCTGGCAGAAATAAAGCAGTGGGTTGTCCTGATTACTGTCACTATAGCCACTGTACAGCCGCAGCGGCGTGCCTAATTTGCGCTCCAGCTGCGCGACCTTTTCATGCCCGAGGCAACGCATCGTCAATACCCAACCACCATAGCCACGCTGAATTTGGCTGGCGATGAGATTCACCCGCGGCAGCCAGGGTGTATCGAAATAGACCGCTTCAACCAGCGGCTGTGGAGAACCGGTAATCAACCAGATATCAGCATCGGAACTGAGCAGGTAGGTCGTCAGACGCTCCTGCACCAGTGGAAAGGCAGTAACATTGCCGCGAAACCAGCGCACGAAATCGGCCTGCAACGCCTGTAAACGCGCTTCACTGTGACCAAAAGTGCACCCCCACAGAAGCAGGCTCATCGGCCAGCGTGCCGCACGACCTTTTATCAATAACGCCATGGCAATGGCTGGCAACAGCGGCAGGACAAGTAATGCGTTCAACGGCTGACGACGCAGCAAATAGCGCAAAAAACTGCCAAACATATCCTGCTGATGTAATGTTCCATCTAAGTCAAAAAACACCACACGACGCTCGTGAGTTGCCAAACCATACTCCTCTGGACTGAAACATCCTGATTAATTTTCGCTACTACATAGCCTAACAGATAGATGATCACTTTTCCGGCAACAATCGACTGCATCATGGCTAACTGGAATTTTTAATTCATGGAAATTAGCGGCAATGGAATATAAAATTCAGTCGCGTGTGTCTCATATTGCCTGCTGTCGCCATTATTTCATCGCGAGGAAAGATATGAACGGCTTACTTCGTATCCGTCAGCGTTACCAGGGGCTTGCCCAGAGTGATAAAAAACTGGCAGATTATCTGCTGCTACAACCTGATACGGCGCGCCATTTAAGCTCTCAGCAACTGGCCAACGAAGCCGGAGTCAGTCAGTCCAGCGTCGTGAAGTTCGCGCAAAAACTCGGCTATAAAGGTTTTCCGGCACTTAAGCTGGCGTTGAGTGAAGCGCTGGCAAGCCAGCCGGAATCTCCCTCCGTGCCCATTCATAACCAAATCCGCGGTGATGATCCATTACGGCTGGTCGGCGAAAAACTGATTAAAGAAAATACTGCCGCCATGTACGCAACGCTAAACGTTAATAGTGAAGAGAAACTGCATGAATCCGTAGCAATGTTGCGCTCTGCGCGGCGGATAATTCTGACCGGTATTGGTGCTTCGGGTCTGGTGGCGCAAAACTTTGCCTGGAAGCTGATGAAGATTGGCTTCAATGCCGCCGCAGTACGCGATATGCATGCGCTACTCGCCACAGTACAGGCGTCGTCCCCTGACGATCTGTTATTAGCCATTTCCTACACCGGTGTACGACGCGAGTTAAACCTGGCGGCAGATGAGATGCTGCGAGTGGGTGGAAAGGTGTTGGCGATAACCGGCTTTACTCCCAATGCCCTGCAACAGCGTGCTTCTCATTGCCTGTATACCATTGCCGAAGAACAAGCAACAAACAGCGCTTCAATCTCTGCTTGTCACGCTCAGGGAATGTTAACGGATTTGCTGTTCATTGCGCTGATTCAGCAGGATCTGGAACTGGCACCAGAACGTATTCGTCATAGCGAGGCACTGGTGAAAAAACTGGTCTGAGTAAAGAATGCGCGTATAATGCCCGCCCGGTTTGTGTTGTTTTGAGAGTTTCCTTATGGCGCTGTTAATCACTAAAAAATGCATTAATTGTGATATGTGTGAACCTGAATGCCCAAATGAGGCGATTTCAATGGGCGATCATATCTACGAGATTAACAGCGATAAGTGTACCGAATGTGTAGGTCACTACGAGACGCCTACCTGCCAGAAGGTGTGCCCGATCCCCAATACTATTGTGAAAGATCCGCAACATGTTGAGACGGAAGAACAATTGTGGGATAAATTTGTGCTGATGCACCACGCGGATAAAATTTAATATTCTACTCTGGAAGTAGAGTATTAATTATTTTATAGAGAAACCATAGCGCTATTATATTTATTAAAGGTGCGTCCGACTGGTTCACCGGACGCACCTTAAGTACGTTTCCTTGTGTTATAAGAACAGAAGGATCAGCTGTAAAACAGCAATGATGATTTTGATGACCCGTTTAATAAGGTATCGGCAATCAGTCATTCGTTTTTCCTTAAACAAGGAATGCAGCCGTTCAGATTAGCCCTTACATCTCCCCAAAACTGAACGTGCGAGTTATTGAGGGTGCATGCTGCACTCCACACCAGAGCGTTGACGACACCACTCGTTTCAATGGGGGAATTCTGTGGCATGGTGTAAAGCACAGCAAAATCGCCAATAACGAAGCCAATTTTAATGTACTTACGAATTGGCGGTCACGTTAATCTTTCCATCAATATCGCGTTCTTCGTAAAGGCTCGAGTTTTTATGATAAAGATTGCAAGTTGCTTGTAAAAGATAACCGCCCTGATCCATAATCGCTCTTGTTGAGGGTGCGTGCTGCACAAAATTAAAGTTAAAAAGTAAAACCCCCGTTCCTTACCAGTTCGGGGGTTTTACTTTTTAAAGTGAACGGTATTATTTTTAACTTTCAATAATTACTGTGGCACAAGCATAGTGGCGCTCATCGGCCAGCGTCACATGCATATTTGCAACACCCAGCTTTTCTGCCAGTTTTAATGCCTCGCCCCACAACCGCAGCCGTGGCTTGCCGAGCTCATCGTTGAATACTTCAAACTGATTAAACGCCAGACCATTGCGGATCCCAGTGCCAAACGCTTTTGCCGCCGCTTCTTTTACGGCAAAGCGTTTCGCCAGAAAACGCACCGGCTGGTGGTGCGTTTTCCAGATAGCCCATTCGTTATCACTTAATACGCGGCGTGCCAGGCGCTCACCGGATCGGGCGATCACTGCTTCTATGCGAGCGATCTCTACGATATCCGTGCCTAAACCTAATATTGCCATTAGCCACGCGCTTCCAGCATCAGGCGCTTCATTTCTGCCACCGCATCTTTCAGTCCGGTCATCACTGCACGACCAATAATGGCATGACCGATATTCAGTTCATGCATCTCAGGGATGGCGGCAATGGCTTTCACGTTGTGATAGGTCAGACCGTGACCGGCGTTAACTTTCAGACCGAGGCTTGCAGCAAAGGTCGCGGCTTTTGCAATGCGTGCCAGCTCTTGCGCCTGTTCAGCTTCAGTTTTGGCATCAGCATAACAACCGGTGTGGATCTCGATAAACGGGGCGCCTACCTCTGCCGCAGCTTTGATTTGCTCTTCATCGGCGTCGATAAACAGAGAAACCTGAATCCCGGCATCAGCCAGACGTTTACAGGCATCGCGCATTTTGTCACGCTGACCTGCAACGTCCAGGCCGCCTTCGGTTGTTACTTCCTGACGCTTTTCCGGTACCAGGCAGCAAAAATGAGGCTTCGTCTCAACGGCGATCGCCAGCATCTCTTCGGTCACTGCCATCTCCAGATTCATGCGGGTATCCAGCGTCTGACGCAGAATGCGCACATCGCGGTCGGTAATGTGGCGGCGATCTTCACGTAAATGCACGGTAATGCCATCTGCCCCCGCTTGCTCGGCAATAAACGCCGCCTGCACGGGATCCGGATAAGCAGTACCACGTGCGTTACGCAGCGTTGCAATATGGTCAATGTTGACGCCTAATAGTAATTCAGCCATGACAATCCTCATCAGTCATTATTTGTTTTCACCGTTCTCTTAGGCATAAATTGCCGGAACAGTTCCCTGCTCTTTAACGGTTTACCGCCAAGATACGGCTTTAGCGCCATACGGGTAAAGCGTTTCGCAGCGCGCAGTGTGTCTGCGTCAGGAAATTCCCGCTCGTGTAACGCTTTCAACTGCCTTCCAGTGAAGGTTTTGTTGTCGATAACGACGCTTGCGATAAAACCTTTCTCTTCGCGATAACGATACGTCATGGTGTCATCCACCGGTTCGCCGCTACCCGCGCAATGAGTAAAATTGACGCCATAACCCAGATGCCCCAGTAGTGCCAGTTCAAAGCGGCGCAGCGCGGGTTCTGGCGTACCAGTGGCACCGGCCAGAGACTGAATGCAGTGTAAGTAATCGAAAAAGAGTTCCGAGAAGCGCGTCTCGTATTCCAGCACGCGGGAGAGAAGTTCGTTAATGTACAGACCACTGTAAAGGGTGATACCGCTTAATGGCAGCGCCAGCGAGACAGCTTCAGCACTACGCAGCGTTTTGACTTCGCCACGCCCGCCGAAACGAAGCAAGAGAGGAGTGAAAGGCTGTAATGCACCTTTCAGAGTCGAGCGTTTAGAGCGTGCGCCTTTGGCAACCAGACGCACGCGACCCGATTCCTCCGTGAAGACGTCCAGCATCAGGCTGGTTTCGCTCCACGGGCGACTATGCAGGACAAATGCGCGCTGCCAGCCTTCCATCATACTCGTCGCCTTTCAGGTTGCAGGTGCCCTGGCTGCCCTCGTTCCCCCTGGTCACTTACTTTAGTAAGCTCCCAGGGATTCACGATCTTGCCGCCTTCCTGCACCTCGAAAGTCATAGAGTATGCTAATTAAAGATCGTCAACGTAACCGAGACTACGCAGTGCGCGTTCGTCGTCAGCCCAACCGGATTTCACTTTTACCCACAGCTCAAGGTGGACAGGCGCCTCGAACATTTCCTGCATGTCTTTACGCGCTTCAATCCCGATGGTCTTGATCTTGGCTCCTTTGTTGCCAATTACCATCTTCTTCTGCCCTTCACGCTCAACGAGAATCAAACCGTTGATATCATAACCACCGCGTTCGTTAGAGACGAAACGTTCGATCTCCACGGTCACGGAGTACGGCAGTTCAGCGCCGAGAAAACGCATCAGTTTTTCACGGATGATTTCAGACGCCATAAAACGCTGCGAGCGATCGGTGATGTAATCTTCCGGGAAGTGATGCGTCGCTTCCGGCAGGTGTTTGCGCACGATTGCCGCGATAGTATCAACGTTAAGTCCGGTTTCGGCAGAGATTGGCACGATATCGAGGAAGTTCATCTGGCTTGCCAGAAACTGTAAGTGTGGCAGCAGATCGGCTTTTTCCTGCACGTTATCCACTTTGTTCACCGCGAGGATCACTGGCGCTTTGCCATCGCGCAGTTTGTTGAGCACCATTTCGTCGTCCGGCGTCCAGCGGGTGCCTTCTACGACAAAAATCACCAGCTCAACGTCGCCAATAGAGCTGCTCGCCGCTTTGTTCATCAGGCGGTTAATCGCCCGTTTTTCTTCCATATGCAGGCCCGGGGTATCGACGTAGATCGCCTGATACGCGCCTTCAGTATGGATCCCCACAATGCGGTGACGAGTTGTCTGCGCTTTGCGGGAGGTAATGGAGATTTTCTGCCCCAACAATTTATTCAACAATGTGGATTTACCTACGTTCGGACGTCCGACGATTGCAATAAATCCGCAGTAACTTTTATCGTTGCTCATTCCAGCTCCAGTTTTTTCAACGCCTGTTCGGCGGCAGCCTGCTCAGCCTTACGACGGCTTGAACCTGTGCCAACCACCGGTTCACTCAGGCCGCTGACCTGGCAGTGGATAGTAAATTCCTGATCGTGCGCTTCGCCACGTACCTGGACTACCAGATAAGTCGGCAGCGGCAGATGGCGACCCTGTAAATATTCTTGCAAACGCGTTTTCGGATCTTTTTGTTTATCGCCTGGGCTAATTTCGTCCAAACGGGTTTTATACCAGTTAAGGATTAATCTCTCGACGGTTTGAATATCACTGTCGAGGAATACGCCACCAATTAATGCTTCGACGGTGTCGGCAAGAATTGACTCACGACGAAACCCACCGCTTTTAAGTTCACCTGGCCCTAAACGTAAGCACTCGCCTAACTCAAATTCGCGCGCCAGTTCAGCCAACGTATTGCCACGGACCAGCGTGGCACGCATCCGGCTCATATCGCCTTCATCCACACGAGGGAAACGGTGGTAAAGCGCATTGGCGATAACATAGCTCAGAATAGAGTCGCCTAAGAATTCTAAACGCTCGTTATGTTTGCTGCTGGCACTACGATGGGTTAATGCCTGCTGCAACAGTTCCTGATGATTAAAAGTGTAGCCCAGCTTCCGTTGAAGCCGATTAATTACGATGGGGTTCATGCGATACCAATAAATAAATGCGTCAACAATTCAGCACACGAAACAGACCTGATATACATGGCTCTGCTAACTGCTTCACTGCAGTTTCAGTTTACCGGTATATGGGGACCAACGCTGTTTCGTGTGCCGTGGCAACCAGGAGGTGCCAACCTTAAACTTCGGGGGAATATTCTATACACAACGACGGGGGATGTCGTTAGCCACGGGAGATTTATCTCATAAATAATTCACGTTGTCGCCGTTATGGCGACAACGTGAACGAAGATGGGCTATTAATGGATGCCGCCAATGCGACTTAAGCGCACACCTGTCGGCCATTCACCTTCTTGCTTATCGAAACTCATCCAGATAGCCGTTGCCCGACCTACCAGATTCGCTTCCGGCACAAAGCCCCAGTAACGGCTGTCCGCACTGTTGTCGCGGTTGTCACCCATCATGAAGTATTGCCCCGGTGGAACAATCCAGGTTGCCAGTTGTTGCCCAGGTTGCTGGTAATACATCCCCACCTGATCCTGCGCAACCGGCACTGTCAGGATACGATGAGTTACATCACCCAGCGTTTCTTTACGTTCGGAAAGACGAATTCCGTTTTCTTTGGTCTCGTTTTTCGGCACGTCAAAGAATCCGCTGGTCGCTTCTCCACCGTTACGACGTGAGAAGGTCTGAACGAAATTGCTCGGTTCCACGTTTGAGTAGGTGACCGGCAGCGCGTTTTCACACGCCTGACCGGAACTGCATCCCGGTTGAATCGTCAGCTCTTTTGAGACCGGATCGTAAGTGACTTTATCGCCCGGTAAACCCACCGCACGCTTGATGTAATCAAGCTTTGGATCTTCCGGGTATTTAAAGACTACGATATCGCCACGTTTCGGATGACCGGTTTCGATCAGCGTTTTCTGGTAGATAGGATCTTTAATGCCATAAGCAAACTTCTCTACCAGAATAAAATCACCGATTAACAGAGTCGGCATCATCGAACCTGACGGGATCTGGAACGGTTCATAAATAAACGAACGCACAATCAATACGATAGCCAGCACCGGAAAAACAGAAGCACCGGTTTCCAGCCAACCTGGCTTCGGCGCAACTTTTTTCAGCGTTGCTTTATCCAGTGAGTCACCGACAGCCGCCTGCGCCGCTGCCTGACGTTCCCGCCGTTTAGGTGCGAAAAAGAATTTATCCACGCACCATAAAATGCCCGTCACCAGTGTGGCAATCACCAGAATCAGGGCAAACATATTCGCCATGCCAACTCCTAAGGGTTATTTGTTGTCTTTGCCGACGTGCAGAATGGCGAGGAACGCTTCCTGAGGCAGCTCGACGTTACCGATCTGCTTCATGCGTTTCTTACCTTCTTTCTGCTTCTGCAGCAGCTTTTTCTTACGGCTGATATCGCCGCCATAACATTTAGCCAGTACGTTTTTACGCAGCTGTTTCACGGTAGAGCGCGCAATGATGTGCGTACCAATCGCTGCCTGAATGGCGATATCAAACTGCTGGCGCGGGATAAGATCTTTCATCTTCTCCACCAATTCGCGACCACGGTTTTGCGAATTATCACGGTGGGTGATCAGCGCCAGCGCATCAACACGTTCACCGTTGATTAATACGTCTACACGTACCATGTCGGACGCCTGGAAGCGTTTGAAGTTGTAATCCAGAGACGCATAACCACGCGAGGTAGATTTCAGGCGATCGAAGAAGTCGAGTACCACTTCAGCCATCGGGATCTCGTAGGTCAACGCCACCTGGTTACCGTGGTAAACCATATTGGTCTGTACGCCACGTTTTTCTACGCACAGCGTAATAACGTTACCGAGATATGCCTGCGGCAGCAGCATGTGACACTCTGCAATCGGCTCGCGCAGTTCGTAGATGTTATTTACCGCTGGCAGCTTCGATGGACTGTCGACGTAGATAACTTCTCTTGACGTGGTTTCAACTTCATACACTACAGTCGGCGCAGTGGTGATCAGATCCAGATCGTACTCACGCTCCAGACGTTCCTGAATGATCTCCATATGCAGCAGGCCGAGGAAGCCGCAGCGGAAGCCAAAGCCCAGCGCGCTGGAGCTTTCCGGCTCATAGAACAGTGAAGCATCGTTCAGGCTGAGTTTGCCCAGCGCGTCACGGAAGGCTTCATAGTCGTCGGAACTTACCGGGAACAGACCGGCGTATACCTGTGGTTTGACTTTCTTAAAGCCAGGCAGCGCCTTTTCTGCCGGATTACGCGCCAGCGTTAAGGTATCGCCTACTGGAGCACCGTGGATATCTTTAATCGCACATACCAGCCAGCCTACTTCGCCGCATTTCAGTTCAGTGCGGTCAACCTGCTTCGGCGTGAAGATGCCCAGACGGTCAGCGTTATAAGTCTGCCCGGTACTCATGACTTTCACTTTGTCGCCCTTACGCAGGGTGCCGTTTTTAATACGGATAAGTGAGACAACGCCCAGGTAGTTGTCGAACCAGGAGTCGATAATCAGGGCCTGCAATGGGCCTTCCGGATCGCCTTCCGGCGGTGGAATGTCGCGCACCAGACGTTCGAGAACATCTTGCACGCCAACACCGGTTTTCGCTGAACAACGCACCGCGTCGGTGGCGTCGATACCAACGATATCTTCAATTTCTTCTGCCACGCGTTCAGGATCGGCTGCCGGCAGGTCAATCTTGTTCAGTACCGGCACCACTTCGAGATCCATTTCCATGGCGGTGTAGCAGTTTGCCAGGGTTTGCGCTTCTACGCCCTGCCCGGCGTCAACCACCAGCAGTGCCCCTTCACAGGCAGCCAGCGAACGCGATACCTCATAGGAGAAGTCTACGTGGCCCGGGGTGTCGATAAAGTTAAGCTGATAGGTTTCGCCGTCAGACGCTTTGTAGTCCAGCGTCACGCTTTGCGCTTTGATGGTAATGCCACGCTCACGCTCAAGATCCATGGAATCGAGAACCTGCGCCTCCATTTCACGGTCAGACAGGCCACCGCAGATCTGGATAATACGGTCAGACAGCGTCGATTTACCGTGGTCAATGTGAGCTATGATCGAAAAGTTACGTATATTCTTCATAAAGTATGATTATTGTGCCTTAATGCCCGGTTAACCAGGCTTTTAGAAGTCGCTGTTCTGAGCTTAACGTCTGTATTAATAGAAACGCCGCATTCTACACTACAACATTGAGGCGAGGAAATGTTCATACCGTATGGATTGTGGTATCTGGAAACGTCCTCGCATTTGTTATGCAAAAAGCAACAAAGCCAGTGAAATCACTGGCTCGCGTCTTCTGAAGATGTTTCAAATCGCACAAGGCCAGGCGGCAATGCCACGCTTAAGATGATCGGTTGCCATTCTGTCCGAGCAGCAAACTTACGCGAGTAGCCGCGCGCAATCAGAAATCCTCCTACGCCGCCGAGAATCGCACCGCATAATGCTGCGACGTCAGAAGCAAAGAGTAGCTGAAATAAAGAAGCGATGAGGAATAATCCCACCAGCGGCGACATATAAACCAGTAATGCAGAGCTAAGCAAGCTGCCTTCGGCGATTCCCAATTCCACTTTTTGCCCCGGCACTAATGGTTCATCACAGGGTACGACAATGGTATGCGTGGTTTGCGGGCCAAGTTTATTCAACACGCGGCTACCGCAACCGACACGGGAAGCACAACTGCTGCATGAGGCTTTGACGTCACAACTGACCAGCGCTTGCCCGTTTTGCCAGGAGACGACAGTAGCCCATTCTTTGATCATTGCGCTGCCCTGAACTTAATATTCTCGGCAATCCGTTTCGCTGTTTGCGGCGGCAGTTCACCGACAATGGTGATTTCGGCGTTATCACGTACGCTGGTACTGACGGTTCTGCGTCCGGTGCGCAACATCTGATCGGTGCTCGATGGCGTAGCGCGGTTAACGTTTACCGAGAAGCTGAATAATCCGTCGGAATAGAGACGTGATTCGATAGGCATGTTGTCCATCGTCGGTAGCGGACGTCGGCTACTGGAAACTTCGCTAAAACCCTGTGGCAACCAGGTTGGCGTCCAGCTGAATTTAGCTTTTTCACCTACAGGAACAGAAAGCAACGGCGGCAAATTTGCCTTCGCCAGCGTCTGCATACTGCTGCTGATATCCTGATTGACGTTAAAAGAAATCACGCGAAATTGTTCCAGCGTTTCACCATCGCGATCAAGGAGATCAACCCGCATCGGTAATTTCGATTCGGTGTCCATCCACACGATGTAGCTATAGCGTGTGCCATCTCGGGCCACCACGCGTATGACTTCGCAAAGACGATCAGCAATACGCGTGCGTCCCACGGAGATAAAGTCGTAGTAAGGAGAAAGGCGTTTGAAATCGGTATAGATGAGCGATGGCAGAGAATCAACAATGTAATCGCCATTAAGCGTGAACGGTTCAAGCCCCGGTTCAAAGTAGCTGATTTCATTGCCCCGCTGTACCACTTCCCGGCGCGGGCCATCCATTTGCAACAATTGCGCAAGAGGACGGTTATCGAGGCGTGCATGTCGATAACGTAGAGACTCAACACCCTGTTTATTGATGCTGATGAATGACAGCTCGTAATTCAGTGACTGACTGGCCAGATTCATCTGCTGTAATAACGCCCCGGACGCGGGAGTGGCCGAGGCGTTAGCAGAGAATAACAAGCTACCAGTCACTAATGACATGGCAAACCAAAGTTGCTTCATTACTGCGATTGCGTTCCTAAAGTTTGAATTCCTGGCACCTGCACAGCGGCTTGCTGGGTTTGCGCCTGCTCAAACTGAAGCTGTTCAGAGTGGAGTCGGCGTTGCAGTTCGTAATCCTGCAACATTGCATTAATGCGACGACGCTGCTCCTGTACCTGCTGCTGTTGACCATTGTTTGCGGTCGCTTCAGAAGGCACCCCCAGGCTAACCGGGCTGGCTTTCCCCATCATCGGCAGTGTATTAAATACCGGTGTTTCGGGCTGCTGGGACGTTTCAGATTGCCCATTATAGTGCTGGACGCCAACGATAACTGCAAGCGATACGCATGCTGCTACGCCCATTTGGGTAAGCTGTGCTGCCCACGGGCGTACTTTCTGCCAGAATGGCATTTTCTGCCATTGATGCGGCGCTGGCTGGGCCTCTGGGATCAATGTCACCGGTTGACGTACTGGCTCTTCTTCAATGGCGGCCATCACGCGTGAAGAGATATCGAAATGGAGCCCCCCGGAAGTATCACCCCGCATTGCGTCACGGATTAAGTGATAGCTTTCCCAGGTTTTCTGCATTTCTGGGTTATGAGCCAGTTCGTTAAGCAGCTCACTATCCAGCGTTTCGCCATCCATTAAAGCGGAAAGTTGTTCTTTCTGCATGCCTAATACCCTTATCCAGTATCCCGCTATCGTCAACGCCTGATAAGCGGTTGAACTTTGTTATCAATAGCTTCCCTCGCTCGGAAGATACGTGAACGCACCGTACCTACCGGACAATCCATGATAGCGGCTATCTCTTCATAGCTCAGGCCATCCAGCTCCCGCAAGGTTATTGCCATGCGTAAATCTTCCGGGAGGGACTCAATAGTTCGGAAAACTATCTGTCTCAGTTCTTCTGACAACATTAAGTTCTCAGGGTTCGAAATTTCTTTCAACGCGCCGCCACTTTCGAAGTTTTCAGCTTCAATGGCATCCACATCACTGGAAGGTGGACGACGCCCCTGAGCAACCAGGTAATTTTTGGCCGTATTCACCGCAATGCGGTACAGCCAGGTATAAAAAGCACTATCTCCCCGGAACGAATCCAGCGCACGATAGGCTTTAATAAAAGCTTCTTGTACCACATCAGGAACATCACCCGACGGCACATAGCGGGAAACCAGACTCGCCACTTTATGCTGATAGCGTACTACCAGTAAGTTAAAGGCTTTCTGATCTCCCTTCTGGACCCGTTCAACCAGGACCTGGTCCGTTAACTGCTCGCTCATCCGAGGTAAAGTCTCCCCAAACCAAATTTCCACGCGCTATCGAAACGCCACTCCATTAGCTGCAATTTGAGCAAGTAAAGAGTTAGAGTGTCTCGTTTTTGTAAAGTTCCGTAACGCATCTGTTTTTGTTTGTCATGCTGTAGACGGATCATTATCTATCATTATAAGTCTACAGAATCTGAACATCGCATTATCTGTGTAGAAATGCCCATTAACTGCCTGAAGAGTAACCCAACGGCCTTTTTATTTCACCACCTAATCCTCCACCAGCAAGTAACTTCTCTTTTTCTCGCCGCCCGGATTTAGCGTGTTTAGTCACTGCAACAAATATTAAAACAGCAGGTGTTTAATCGCACAATATGCTGCTATGCCGACCAAACCATGTTTAGTAAATCAAACAAGAAAAATGAATACTCTCCCTGAACATTCATGTGACGTATTGATTATCGGTAGCGGCGCAGCTGGACTTTCACTGGCGCTACGCCTGGCTGACCAGTATCAGATCATCGTCCTAAGTAAAGGCCCGGTAACGGAAGGTTCAACATTTTATGCCCTGGGTGGATATGCCGGTGCTGGTATTTGCGATCGCCATGCCGTTGAATTTGTCGCCAGCAAGCTGGGGATTGATCTCACACAAGAACCGATACCGATTGTGCCTGCGGCACACTATACCTGCGGTGGTGTAATGGGGGATCATCATGGGCGTACGGACGTCGAGGGTTTGTATGCCATTGGCGAACACGGCGCTAACCGCATGGCCTCGAATTCATTGCTGGAGCTGCGTAATCTGGTACAAGTTGCCGAGTTGATTGTTCGCTGTGCGATGATGCGCAAGGAGAGCCGTGGCCTGCATTTTACGCTGGATTACCCGGAACTACTCACGCATTCTGGCCCGTCGCTCCTTTCCCCTGGCATCATTACATAAACAGATAAAAAGCCTGGGTCAGCGCAGTATACGCTTCGGAATAGTTCTGGTCTGGCCCACGAATCACTAAGCGATCGCTAAAGCATTCTCCCGCCTGCGGGGAGAATGCCAGCAGTACCCGATGCGGCAGTCGCGCTTCGTTTTCTGCCACATCCGTCCGCAAACGTAAATGCCAGCCCATACTTAACGCCAGTTCAGTAAAACTATTACCTATCTGCTCTGGCAACACCACGCAGAAATATCCCTCTTCTGTAATGCACTCCGCCGCGCAGGTCAGCAACGATTGGTGATCAAGCGTAGTGGTATAGCGAGCCTGTTCCCGTTGAGGTGTCGCGCACTCTACTCCCTGCTGATAGTAAGGTGGGTTACTGATGATTAAATCGAAACGTGCTGTCTGCTGTGTGATCCACTGCTGAATATCCGCTGTATGGATATTAATCCGCTCTGCCCACGGGGACTGGTTGATATTTTCCTGCGCCTGAGCGGCAGCTTCACTTTCCAGTTCAACGGCATCAATCATCACGCTGTCATCGGTTCGCTGCGCCAGCATTAATGCCAGCAACCCGCTACCCGCACCGATATCAAGGCAACGTTTTACCCTCGCCACCGGTGCCCATGATCCCAGTAAAATACCATCCGTTCCCACTTTCATCGCACAGCGATCGTGAGCAACAAAAAACTGTTTAAAAGTAAATCCATTACGACGAAGCACGGATGTAGACTGTGACATGAAAATAAAACCTTGCAGGATAAACGGCGATAGCACCGGGTGAGAACAATACCCGAGAAGCGATATCCATACAAACAGATGAAGATTGCAGCCGTAACGTCTATAATCAGCGCCCCACACAGAGGTAGAACATGACTGTAACGACTTTTTCCGAACTTGAACTCGACGAAAGCCTGCTGGAAGCCCTCCAGGATAAAGGTTTCACTCGCCCGACTGCCATTCAGGCTGCCGCCATTCCGCCTGCGCTCGATGGCCGTGATGTACTCGGTTCTGCGCCAACAGGCACCGGTAAAACGGCGGCGTATCTGCTGCCAGCGTTGCAGCACCTGCTCGATTTCCCACGTAAGAAATCCGGTCCACCACGTATTTTGATCCTCACCCCAACTCGCGAGCTGGCGATGCAGGTGGCCGATCATGCCCGCGAACTGGCGAAACATACGCATCTGGATATCGCCACCATCACCGGCGGCGTAGCCTATATGAACCACGCGGAAGTGTTCAGCGAAAATCAGGACATCGTGGTCGCCACGACCGGACGTCTGCTGCAATACATAAAAGAAGAGAACTTCGATTGCCGCGCGGTTGAAACGCTAATCCTCGACGAAGCAGACCGTATGCTGGATATGGGCTTCGCCCAGGATATCGAGCATATTGCTGGCGAAACGCGCTGGCGTAAACAAACCCTGCTCTTTTCGGCAACGCTGGAAGGCGATGCCATTCAGGATTTTGCCGAGCGTCTGCTCGAAGATCCGGTAGAAGTTTCTGCCAATCCATCCACCCGTGAGCGCAAGAAAATTCATCAATGGTATTACCGCGCCGATGATCTTGAGCATAAAACCGCATTACTGGTACATCTGTTAAAACAGCCGGAAGCGACCCGCTCAATTGTGTTTGTGCGTAAGCGTGAGCGTGTGCATGAGCTGGCAAACTGGCTGCGCGAAGCGGGCATTAATAACTGCTATCTCGAAGGTGAGATGGTACAAGGTAAGCGTAACGAAGCAATCAAGCGTCTGACCGAAGGTCGCGTTAACGTGCTGGTTGCAACCGATGTTGCCGCACGTGGTATCGACATTCCGGATGTCAGCCACGTCTTTAACTTCGATATGCCGCGCAGTGGCGATACCTATTTGCACCGTATCGGGCGTACCGCGCGCGCCGGTCGTAAAGGTACCGCAATTTCGCTGGTGGAAGCCCATGACCATCTGCTGCTGGGCAAAGTTGGTCGTTATATTGAAGAGCCAATTAAAGCGCGCGTAATTGATGAGTTACGCCCAAAAACGCGCGCGCCAAGCGAGAAGCAGACCGGCAAACCATCGAAGAAAGTACTGGCAAAACTCGCCGAGAAGAAGAAGGCTAAAGAGAAAGAAAAGCCACGGGTGAAAAAACGCCATCGCGATACCAAAAATATTGGTAAGCGCCGCAAACCAAGCGGAACGGGCGTACCGCCGCAAACGACTGAAGAGTAATCATAATGCCGGGTTTAATCCCGGAATTAAAAGTGCTGGCAAATGCAAAACTGCCTGATGCGCTACGCTTATCAGGCCTACATGGCTCATGCAATATATTGATTTTGCACGATCTTGTAGGCCGGATAAGGCGTTCACGCCGCATCCGGCATGAACAAAACGCACTTCGTCGACAAGTTGGGTGCCAGGTTTAAGCCCGGCATTATTTTTATCCCGGCAAAAAGCACTCTTCAACACACTGAATAAAAGTATGCATCGCCGGGCTAACCGCTTTTCCAGCATGGTGTGCGCACATTGCCGTAATGGTCTGCGATTGTTCGCCAAAAGGCAATTCGATTAACTCGCCACTCGCCAGTTCTTTTGCTACCGCAAAGTGTGGCAGATAGCTGACACCGATATTTGCCGCGACACAACGCTTGATGCTTTCGATACTTATAAGCTCAATGGTATTTTCCACCGTGATCCGCCGCTGGCGCAGCATGCTCTCAAATATCTGACGGAAGACACACTGTGGTTCGTTGATAATAAAGCTACAGGCGTTATGTCTTCCCGATTCAGTAAAATCGACATCTGCAATTTGCGATGAAGCCACCAGCACCAGCGATTGTTCACCCAATTCTCGTCGATTCAAAGCATCATCATTCCCTACGCGATAAAAAACACCGACATCGGCCTCATCATTCAGTAGTGCATCACGGATCACGTAACAATTCAGTGAATGCAACGATAAACGCACTTTTGGTGCACGTTGCCGAAAACGCTGCAACACCTGCGGCATTCGGTAAGAGAGCAACGTCTCGCCCGAAACAACGCGCAGTTCCCCGTCCGGATCAGACTCTTTTTTGGCAGCCTCACGAAGCGTATCCATCACTCTGGTGAGTTCATAGATGTGCGGCAGTAGCTTTTTTCCTTCGCGAGTGAGGCACATCCGTCGGCCAATTTTCTCAAACAATTGTACCGAGAACTCCTGTTCAAGCTGCTGAATATGAAAAGTCACCGTCGATTGTGTACAGCACAATTTTTGCGAAGCTCGCAAAAAGGAACCCTCTTCCACCACGGTTTTAAGCGTAATAAAACGGCGCAGATCCATAACCTCAAACCTATCAAAAATATCGAATCCAGAATGTAAAAACATTCATTTTTTTAAATGTTTTATGTCGGGTACTGTCTACCAAAACAGAGGAGAAAACAAGTGACACCGACCCTTTTAAGTGCTTTTTGGACCTACACCCTGATTACCGCGCTGACGCCAGGACCAAACAATATACTCGCTCTTAGCTCTGCCACGTCGCATGGATTTCGTCAGAGTACCCGCGTGCTGGCAGGGATGAGTCTGGGATTTTTAATCGTCATGTTGCTGTGTGCGGGAATTTCGTTTTCACTGGCGGTTATCGACCCGGCAGCAGTGCATCTGTTGAGTTGGGCGGGGGCGGCATATATTGTCTGGCTGGCGTGGAAAATCGCTACCAGTCCAGCAAAGGAAGACGGGCTTCAGACAAAACCGATCAGTTTTTGGGCCAGCTTTGCTTTGCAGTTTGTGAACGTCAAAATCATTTTGTACGGCGTTACGGCACTGTCGACATTTGTCCTGCCACAAACGCAGGCGTTAGGCTGGGTTGTTGGCGTCAGCGTTTTGCTGGCGATGATTGGGACGTTTGGCAATGTGTGCTGGGCGCTGGCGGGGCATTTGTTTCAGCGATTGTTTCGCCAGTATGGTCGCCAGTTAAATATCGTGCTGGCGCTGCTGCTGGTCTATTGCGCAGTACGCATTTTCTATTAACGAAAAAAAAGCGGAAGAGGTCCCCCTCTTCCGCTTAATAACTTGCTACTTAAGCCTTACAGGCTTTCAGTAAAGGTACGAGCGATAACGTCGCGCTGCTGTTCCGGAGTCAGAGAGTTAAAGCGAACTGCATAACCAGATACACGGATGGTCAGCTGCGGATATTTTTCCGGATGCTTAACTGCATCTTCCAGAGTTTCACGACGCAGAACGTTTACGTTCAGGTGTTGACCACCTTCAACGCGAACTTCTGGTTTCACTTCTACTGGAACTTCACGGTATTCAATGTCACCCAGTTTGCTTACTGCAACCACTTCGTCTTCTGCAAAACCTGCTTTCGCAACGATACAACGCGCTTCGCCTTTTTCGCTGTCCAGCAGCCAGAAAGAGTTCAGCAGATCGTCGTTAGCGGCTTTAGTAATCTGGATACCTGTAATCATGTGATGCCTCCCCGGCAAAATTATTTGATTTGTTCAGCCTGTCGCGGCCAATTGGTAAAACCATTGTTGCTTGAGTGTATATATACTCCTCAAACACCCCTGATTCTTTGATTTAAATCAACAAAAACCATACATCAAGTATGGTCGTAAATGGATTTTATTGTTTTACATCAACTTATACAGGTGTGGAATTTTACCAATTTACATTTTTTTCACTCATTTAAGCCTAAAAAATGAGCTTGATTTTGTTCTGTAGAAAGAAGCGGTTAAGCTAGGTGGATTGAAGATTCGCAGGAGAGCGAGATGGCTAACAAATTAACCTGGCATGACGTGCTGGCTGAAGAGAAGCAGCAACCCTATTTTCTAAATACCCTTCAGACCGTCGCCAGCGAGCGGCAGTCCGGTATCACTATCTATCCACCACAAAAAGATGTCTTTAATGCCTTTCGCTTTACCGAATTGGGCGATGTCAAAGTCGTGATCCTCGGTCAGGATCCTTATCACGGCCCCGGACAAGCGCATGGTCTGGCGTTTTCCGTTCGCCCCGGAATCGCTATTCCTCCGTCATTACAGAATATGTATAAAGAGCTGGAAAATACTATTCCTGGCTTTACCCGCCCTGCTCATGGCTATCTTGAAAGCTGGGCGCATCAGGGGGTTCTGCTGCTCAATACCGTCTTGACGGTTCGCGCAGGTCAGGCGCATTCCCACGCCAGCCTCGGCTGGGAGACCTTCACCAATAAAGTCATCAGCCTGGTTAACCAGCATCGAGAAGGTGTCGTGTTTTTACTGTGGGGTTCACATGCCCAGAAGAAAGGAGCAATTATTGATAAGCAGCGCCATCACGTACTGAAAGCACCGCATCCATCGCCATTATCGGCACATCGTGGATTCTTTGGCTGCAACCATTTTGTACTGGCAAATCAGTGGCTGGAACAACGTGGCGAGAAACCGATTGACTGGATGCCTGTACTACCGGCTGAGAGTGAGTAAATTTGAGGGAAAACGCCGGATGGCAGAGTTGCCACCCGGCTGATTTATCAGGCTTTGTTCTGACGCCACCATTCACCAAGCAGCACGCCAGTTGCAACAGAGATATTCAGCCCGGCAACGTTGCCAGTACCATCAATCTTCACGCGCAAATCATTCGGATCGCATGCGGCATCCGGTAACCCTTCATATTCCTGACCCAGCACCAGCACCATTCTCGCTGGCAGACTGGTTTTGAACAGCGGTTTACCCTGCTCACTGGAAGTGGTTACTACGGTGTACCCCGCCTGACGGAAATCATCCAGCACGTTAACAATGTTGTCGCCAGTAATCGGCTGAACATGCTCTGCGCCGCCTTCTGCGGTACGGATAGCCGCCCCTGATTCCAGCAGGGCCGCATCCTGCACCACAACACCTTTCACGCCGAAGTGCGCGCAGCTGCGCATCATGCCGCCCAGGTTATGCGGGTTAGATTCGTTTTCCAGCGCCAGTACACAATCCTGCGCGCCTGCCTGACTTACCCACTGCTGCACGGTTGTACCGTTACGCTTTTTGATCAGGAAGCAAACGCCACCGTGATGTTCCGTACCTGACGCTTTTGTCAGTTCCGCTTCATCTACCACATGGTATGCTTTGCGGTTTGCCGCCATCCAGCGCAATGCTTCTTTAAAACGAGGCGTTACACTCTGGATAAACCAGGCGCGAACAATCGCTTCCGGACGGCTCTGGAACAGTGCCTGACATGCATTTTCGCCATAGACGCGGGTTTCTTCCGCACGCTGACGACGCAAAACTTCTGGATCAATAAAACTTTTACCACTGATGCCACCGTGATCGGCCTTTTCCGGCGTCTCATCACCCGGCGCGCGGGAAACCGTGCGCCACGGTGACTCTTCCCACTTGCGGTCACGGGGCTGACTCTGTTTGTCATCGCGGGCGGGGCGACGGCCACCGTCAGCACGAGATTTTCCTGGACGCCCGCCCCCTTTCCCGGTACGCGGGTTGTGGGTACGTTTATCAGAATCATCATCACTGCGGACATACATCACTTTGACCTTGCCGCTTTTACCTTTCATTTCATCGTTCATGCTTTTCTCCACCAGCGCTGCGCGAAGCGCGCAGATTACCCGAAGTGTGCGCGGTTCGCCATGATTTCGTACCAAAGCCTGCGACTATCATACCTATTGAACAAAACAGATTGTTGTCTGGAACAATGCCCCCGATAATATGTAACATATTAGAAACATACCGGCGTCGTTGCCGATAAGTCTCCTTACTCATCCCGAGGTTAGTTATGAATACCGTTTGTACCCATTGTCAGGCCATCAATCGCATTCCCGACGATCGGATCGAAGATACGGCAAAATGCGGACGCTGCGGTCACGACCTGTTTGACGGAGAGGTAATTAATGCGACCGGTGAAACACTCGACAAATTGCTAAACGATGATCTGCCTGTGGTGATCGATTTCTGGGCGCCGTGGTGCGGCCCCTGCCGTAATTTCGCACCGATTTTTGAAGATGTTGCGCAAGAGCGTAGCGGTAAAGTGCGCTTTGTGAAAGTGAATACCGAAGCCGAACGCGAATTAAGCAGCCGCTTTAGTATTCGTAGCATTCCGACGATCATGATTTTCAAAAACGGTCAGGTTGTCGACATGCTTAATGGCGCAGTACCGAAAGCGCCATTCGACAGCTGGCTGAACGAATCTCTTTAATCTTACCGGGGCGCATCTTGTGCCCCGTTTTCTCCTCTGCGACAATGACGTTTTTTCGACGCTCTCTTATGACCGAAAACGCTGTTCTTCAGTTACGCGCCGAGCGTATTGCGCGCGCAACACGTCCTTTTCTTGCCCGCGGTAATCGCGTTCGTCGCTGCCAACGCTGTCTTTTGCCAGAGAAATTATGTCTCTGTTCGACAATTACCCCAGCACAAGCAAAAAGTCGCTTCTGTTTGCTGATGTTCGACACCGAGCCAATGAAGCCAAGTAACACCGGGCGTCTGATTGCCGATATCTTGCCGGATACCGTTGCGTTTCAATGGTCACGTACTGAACCCTCGCAAGACTTGCTGGCTCTGTTACAAAACCGGGATTATCAACCGATGGTGGTCTTTCCCGCCTCGTATGCTGATGAGCAACGGGAAGTGATCTTCACACCACCTGCCGGTAAGCCACCGCTGTTTATCATGCTCGATGGTACCTGGCCGGAAGCTCGCAAGATGTTTCGTAAAAGTCCGTATCTGGATAATCTTCCCGTCATTTCCGTCGATCTTTCCCGGCTTTCTACCTATCGCCTGCGTGAAGCCCAGGCAGAAGGCCAATATTGCACTGCCGAAGTAGCCATCGCACTGTTAGATATGGCCGGCGATACCAGGGCGGCAGCAGAGTTAGGCAAGCATTTTACCCGCTTTAAAACACGCTATCTGGCAGGAAAAACGCAACATCTGGGTAGCCTCACAGCAGAACAGTTAGAAAGCGTTTAAAATCATTCGGTCACTTCTGCGGGAGACCGGTATGAGTCAGCGAGGACTGGAAGCACTACTGCGACCAAAATCGATTGCGGTAATTGGCGCATCAATGAAACCCAATCGCGCAGGTTACCTGATGATGCGTAACCTGCTGGCGGGAGGCTTTAACGGACCGGTACTCCCGGTGACGCCAGCCTGGAAAGCGGTGTTGGGTGTGTTGGCCTGGCCGGATATTGCCAGCTTGCCCTTTACACCCGACCTTGCAGTTTTATGTACCAATGCCAGCCGCAACCCTGCTCTTCTGGAAGAGCTCGGCGAGAAAGGCTGTAAAACCTGCATTATTCTTTCTGCCCCGGCATCTCAGCACGAAGCTCTTCGCGCCTGCGCACTGCGCCATAACATGCGTCTGCTTGGCCCAAACAGTCTGGGATTGCTGGCCCCCTGGCAAGGTCTGAATGCCAGCTTTTCGCCTGTGCCGATTAAACGCGGCAAGCTGGCGTTTATTTCGCAATCGGCTGCTGTCTCCAACACCATCCTTGACTGGGCGCAACAGCGTGAGATGGGCTTTTCCTACTTTATTGCGCTCGGCGACAGCCTGGATATCGACGTTGATGAATTGCTCGATTATCTGGCGCGCGACAGCAAAACCAGCGCCATCCTGCTCTATTTGGAACAATTAAGCGACGCGCGACGCTTTGTTTCGGCGGCCCGTAGTGCCTCTCGCAATAAACCGATTCTGGTGATTAAAAGCGGACGTAGCCCAACAGCTCAACGTCTGTTGAACACCACGGCAGGAATGGATCCGGCGTGGGATGCGGCTATTCAGCGTGCCGGTTTGTTGCGGGTGCAGGACACTCACGAGCTGTTTTCGGCGGTGGAAACCCTTAGCCATATGCGCCCGCTGCGTGGCGACCGGCTGATGATTATCAGCAACGGTGCCGCGCCTGCCGCGCTGGCCCTGGATGCCTTATGGTCACGCAATGGCAAGCTGGCAGCGCTCAGTGAAGAGATCTGCCTGAAATTGCGCGATGCACTACCCGAACATGTGGCAATCTCTAACCCGCTCGATCTACGCGATGACGCCAGCTGCGAGCATTATGTCAAAACGCTGGATATTCTACTTCACAGCCAGGATTTTGATGCGCTGATGATTATTCATTCGCCCAGTGCCGCTGCGCCCGCGACAGAAAGCGCGCAGGCATTAATTGAAACGGTAAAGCATCATCCCCGCAGCAAGTATGTTTCTCTGCTGACGAACTGGTGCGGCGAGCACTCCTCGCAAGAGGCACGACGTTTATTCAGCGAAGCTGGGCTGCCGACCTACCGCACCCCGGAAGGAACCATCACCGCTTTTATGCATATGGTGGAGTACCGGCGTAACCAGAAGCAACTACGCGAAACGCCGGCGCTGCCCAGCAATCTGACCTCTAATACCGCAGAAGCGCATCTTCTGTTGCAACAAGCTATTGCCGAAGGGGCTACGTCGCTCGATACCCACGAAGTTCAGCCCATCCTGCAAGCGTACGGCATGAACACGCTTCCCACCTGGATTGCCAGTGATAGCACCGAAGCGGTGCATATCGCTGAACAGATTGGTTATCCGGTGGCGCTGAAATTGCGTTCGCCGGATATTCCACATAAATCAGAAGTTCAGGGCGTCATGCTCTACCTGCGTACAGCCAATGAAGTCCAGCAAGCGGCAAACGCTATTTTCGATCGCGTAAAAATGGCCTGGCCGCAGGCGCGGATCCACGGCCTGTTGGTGCAAAGTATGGCTAACCGTGCTGGCGCTCAGGAGTTGCGGGTCGTGGTTGAGCACGATCCGGTTTTCGGGCCGTTGATCATGCTGGGCGAAGGCGGTGTGGAGTGGCGTCCTGAAGATCAAGCCGTCGTCGCACTACCGCCGCTGAACATGAACCTGGCCCGTTATCTGGTCATTCAGGGGATCAAAAGTAAAAAGATTCGTGCGCGTAGTGCACTGCGCCCGCTGGATGTTGCAGGCTTGAGCCAGCTTCTGGTGCAGGTTTCCAACCTGATTGTCGATTGCCCGGAGATCCAGCGGCTGGATATTCATCCTTTGCTGGCTTCTGGCAGTGAATTTACCGCGCTGGATGTCACGCTGGATATCGCACCGTTTGAAGGCGATAACGAGAGTCGGCTGGCAGTGCGCCCTTATCCGCATCAGCTGGAAGAATGGGTAGAATTGAAAAAAGGCGAACGTTGCTTGTTCCGTCCGATTTTGCCGGAAGATGAGCCACAGCTTCAGCAATTCATTTCGCGAGTCACCAAAGAAGATCTTTATTACCGCTACTTTAGCGAGATCAACGAATTTACCCATGAAGATTTAGCCAATATGACGCAGATCGACTACGATCGGGAAATGGCGTTTGTCGCGGTACGACGTATTGAACAAACAGAAGAGATCCTTGGCGTCACACGTGCGATCTCCGATCCTGATAACATCGATGCCGAATTTGCCGTGCTGGTTCGCTCGGACCTCAAAGGGTTAGGCTTAGGTCGACGCTTAATGGAAAAGTTGATTACCTATACGCGAGATCACGGACTGCAACGTCTGAATGGTATTACGATGCCAAACAATCGTGGCATGGTAGCGCTGGCCCGCAAGCTCGGGTTTAACGTTGATATCCAGCTCGAAGAGGGGATCGTTGGGCTTACGCTAAATCTTGCCCAGCACGAGGAATCATGAGTAAGGTACTGGAAATGTTGACCACTTAATCGGGTCTGGTGTTATTATTGCTCGCTTATGTCGTCTGCATTGCACAGAGGACCCTTCAATGAACAGAGAAGAAATGCACTGTGATGTTGTCAAAATTTAAGCGTAATAAACATCAACAACACCTTGCCCAACTACCCAAGATTTCTCAATCAGTTGATGATGTCGATTTCTTTTACGCTCCCGCCGACTTCCGGGAGACACTGCTGGAAAAAATAGCCAGCGCGAAGCAGCGCATTTGCATTGTTGCCCTGTATCTCGAACAGGATGACGGTGGCAAAGGCATTCTGAGCGCGTTGTATGAGGCTAAACGGCAGCGTCCGGAACTGGATGTGCGGGTGCTGGTCGACTGGCATCGTGCACAACGTGGACGCATTGGCGCTGCGGCATCTAACACTAACGCTGACTGGTACTGCCGCATGGCGCAGGAAAATCCGGGCGTAGATGTGCCGGTTTATGGCGTTCCGATCAATACCCGAGAAGCCCTTGGCGTTTTGCACTTTAAAGGCTTTATCATCGACGATAGCGTACTTTATAGCGGTGCCAGCCTGAACGATGTTTACCTGCATCAGCACGATAAATACCGCTACGACCGTTATCATCTGATTCGTAACCGCAAGATGTCAGACATTATGTTTGAATGGGTTACACAGAATATTATGAATGGCCGCGGCGTTAATCGTCTGGATGATGTTAATCGGCCAAAAAGCCCGGAAATCAAGAACGATATTCGCCTGTTCCGCCAGGAGTTGCGTGATGCCGCTTATCATTTCCAGGGCGATGCCGACAACGATCAGCTTTCCGTAACGCCGTTAGTGGGGCTGGGGAAATCGAGTCTGTTGAACAAGACCATTTTCCATCTTATGCCTTGTGCGGAGCAGAAACTAACCATCTGCACACCATACTTCAACCTGCCTGCAATCCTTGTGCGCAATATCATCCAGTTGCTGCGCGAAGGGAAAAAGGTCGAAATTATTGTTGGTGATAAAACTGCGAATGACTTCTACATTCCGGAAGATGAACCTTTCAAGATAATTGGCGCATTGCCTTATCTCTATGAGATTAATCTGCGTCGTTTCCTGAGCCGTTTGCAGTATTACATCAATACTGACCAGTTAGTGGTTCGGTTATGGAAAGATGACGACAACACCTATCACCTGAAAGGGATGTGGATTGATGATAAGTGGATGCTGATCACCGGTAATAACCTGAATCCACGCGCCTGGCGTCTGGATCTGGAAAACGCCATTTTGATCCACGATCCGCAACTGGAGCTTGCGCCACAGCGAGAGAAAGAACTGGAGTTGATCCGTGAGCATACCACCATCGTTAAGCACTACCGCGATCTGCAAAGTATTGCCGATTATCCGGTGAAGGTTCGTAAACTCATTCGTCGTTTGCGCCGCATTCGCATCGACCGATTAATTAGCCGCATCCTGTAATCACAACCCCGTCCTGTACGGGGTTTGTTTTTTTGGAGGCCACGTTTTGCGTATTCTTTTTGTCTGTTCGCTATTGTTACTTCCTGGATGCAGCCATATGGCTAACGATAGCTGGAGCGGACAGGATAAAGCTCAACACTTTATCGCCTCGGCGATGCTTTCTGCCGCCGGAAATGAATATGCACAGCATCAGGGGATGAGTCGCGATCGCAGTGCCATGTTTGGATTGATGTTCTCTGTCAGTCTGGGTGCGTCAAAAGAGCTTTGGGATAGCTGCCCTGAAGGGAGCGGCTGGAGCTGGAAGGATTTTGCCTGGGATATCGCCGGTGCAAGCACCGGCTATACCGTCTGGCAACTGACACGTAACTAAAGACGCATCCCTTTTCCTTTGCGATGCAGCATCAAAGAAACCAGAAACGCCACCACGGCCATTAAGGTTACATACCAGAAGAAGGCTGTTTCCATTCCTATTGATTTCAGCGACAACGCTACGTACTCTGCCTAACCACCAAATATAGCATTGGCGACCGCATATGAAAGCCCAACGCCTAATGCGCTAACCTGTGCCGGGAACATCTCAGCTGATTGAAGTATAAAAACTCGCTATCAGCAGGGCTGCACATTACCAGACCAAAAGCGGCATAAGGAGAGGAAACGTTCTGCAATGCTGAGAAAAAATTGCAGCCAGAGAACCGAAACATAACATTAAGGTGCGGCGACCAATCTTATCCGACAGCGCGCCAATGATTGGTTGAATAAACATGAATACAAACAATGCGGCAGTCATAATGCCACTCGCCACGTTGGCATGCATTCCCGCAGTATTTACCAGATACTTCTGCATATAAGTGGTGAAGAGAAACACATCATACACACCGATAACAGCATCGATTTTTTACGACCATGTTTATCGGCTATGCATCCAAATAGCCAGCCACCTATTGGACGCATCAAAAATCCTGCGGCAAAAACGCCAGCTGTTTGCAGTAGTTGAGGGGTCGTATTACCAGAAGGGAAGAAGATGTGGGCGAAATAGAGGGAACAGAACGAGTAGACATAGAAATCAAACCACTCGACCAGATTACCTGAAGAGGCCCCCACAATTGCCCAAATGCGGCGACGAGTATCACTACTTGTCAGTTTGCTGTCTGCCGTTACAGTACTTTCAGCCATGCCATTATGTCTCCTGCCGTGATCCGATACTTTTGCTGGTCGTTGTTGTTTGTTTTTAGTAAAACTGTTACATGTTTGTTTAATGCAATTATGCAACCTTAACCGTGAATTTAGTTAGCAGGAAAATGGTTATTGAGGATCTTCAGATAGCTTTCTGATAAGGAGGACGTATGGAAGTAGGCAGAGAAGCTGGGGAAGCTGAATCTGGCGTATGTGGGGGAATAAGCTGCTCCTTTACCGTGCCTGCGTAGGCCGGATAAGCCTGCGTAGGCCGGATAAGACGCGCCAGCGTCGCATCCGGCAGTTTTTTCGCACCAATGCAAAAAGGCCATCCCTCAGGATGGCCTTCTGCTTTATTTGATGCCTGGCAGTTTATGGCGGGCGTCCTGCCCGCCACCCTCCGGGCCGTTGCTTCGCAACGTTCAAATCCGCTCCCGGCGGATTTGTCCTACTCAGGAGAGCGTTCACCGACAAACAACAGATAAAACAAAAGGCCCAGTCTTTCGACTGAGCCTTTCGTTTTATTTGATGCCTGGCAGTTCCCTACTCTCGCATGGGGAAACCCCACACTACCATCGGCGCTACGGCGTTTCACTTCTGAGTTCGGCATGGGGTCAGGTGGGACCACCGCGCTAAGGCCGCCAGGCAAATTCTTTGTGCTCTGCCCTGTGGCTTTTGGGCTGATACCTCAGCGCAAAATCCTTCGGACTCTGAATCTGAGCTGAAAATTCTTTCTCAATCCACCAAAACATCTTCGGCGTTGTAAGGTTAAGCCTCACGGTTCATTAGTACCGGT
>NZ_PTRE01000050.1 GCF_002965065.1 Escherichia sp. MOD1-EC7003 | reverse complement strand
TGTTGGGTGGAGCGGACAATCCAAATGGTGAATTACTGTCTTATATCATTGGCGCTGACATCGGTCATTGCCGTACTCGGTGCCGCAGGCTTAGCTGTTGGTCTGGCTTTGCAGGGCTCACTGTCTAATCTGGCCGCTGGCGTGTTACTTGTCATGTTCCGCCCGTTCCGTGCCGGAGAATATGTAGATCTCGGCGGCGTAGCCGGTACTGTGCTGAGTGTGCAGATTTTCTCCACCACCATGCGTACAGCAGACGGTAAAATTATCGTTATTCCGAACGGTAAAATTATTGCCGGAAATATTATTAACTTCTCCCGCGAGCCAGTTCGCCGTAACGAATTTATTATTGGCGTGGCGTATGATTCCGATATTGATCAGGTTAAGAAGATCCTGACCGATATTATCCAGTCTGAAGATCGCATTTTGAAAGATCGCGAAATGACTGTACGCCTGAACGAACTTGGCGCATCGTCGATTAATTTTGTGGTCCGCGTCTGGAGCAACAGAGGCGATCTGCAAAATGTGTACTGGGATGTACTGGAGCGTATTAAACGTGAATTTGATGCCGCCGGTATTAGCTTCCCGTATCCGCAAATGGATGTGAACTTTAAGCGGGTGAAAGAAAATAAAGAGAGCGAAGTGGTATCACGTTAATCATGTAAAGCGCCCATGAAGTTCATGGGCGCACTACCAATTTAATGCATTGTTTCATCAAGTATATTGGTGACTTTTTGCATGACTTCCCCGGCTTTCTCCACGCCTTCATTATTTTGCTTTTCTACCCACTGAGTTTGCTCTTGCTGATAACCAATTGCTTTCTGCCAGGCGTTCAGTTCTGATTTTTTCAGATAGCGAACCTGTGCACCTTGCTGCTCAAGCGTTTTTACCATGCTAATCAGGTTGTTATCTAATGCCTTGCCCAGCGCTTTCTCGGTTGTAATGGCAGCTCGTTGAATCGCCTCACGATCTCTTTTATCAAGGTTTTCCCACGTTTGTTTATTTATTACCAGCAGATAGACATGACCAAGCCAGAGAGAAGGGGAGAGCAGCACATTCGGCGCAGCACGTTCAGCATGGATGTCATATCCGCTATCAAGATTGACCATTAAGCCATCGAGTTTTCCGTCGCGGAGTGCTGTTGTAATTTGCTCATTCCACGGTAAGGTTACGGTTTTTGCTCCCGTATGCGTTAAATAAGCCCGATGTCAGAAACTGGCTGTTCGCCAGGTGGTTCCCTGAAGCGCAGTCAATTTATCAATGGGCCTGGTAGAAAAAAAGCCTACTGGGTAGCCAAGGAAAAACTGTAAATTCACGATATTGTTACGCTCAAGTTCAGCGTTAAATTCGGGAATTTCCGCATATACGCGACGAAAGAATTCTACCTGACTGGCTCCATGATCCGGGCCAATAGCAAAGCTCTTGAAGATTTGATGAAGCGGCAATTGTTTCGCTGTGTATTCCGGCACCACTATACCCATATCAGCTTTGCTACCATCGCTTATCGTCGCCAGAGCGTCATAGCTGATAGCGGTTTCACCGTTCCAGTGTGGTTCGATTTTCAAACGTCCCTGTGACTCTTTTTCAATTTCTGCAAAAAATGTCTCTTTAATTATTTGAGTACGCATTCCCCCGTAGGGTTCATGATCGGTATAACGAAGAATTTTTTCAGCGGCAAAAATCGAGGGAGATAACAGAAGAAATCCAGATAAAAGAAAAGGGAGTAATTGTTGGTAGCGCATGTCTGTTCCTTCAGTTTATTAATTTAATTTATACTATATTAATATTATCCATTATCCCTAATGTTATTCTCGCGCTATAGTCTGCAAATCAGATAACTAGCTCGGAATAAATTACGTGATATCTTATTACTTTCAAGGCCTTGCACTTGGTGCAGCTATGATTCTGCCGCTTGGTCCACAAAATGCTTTTGTGATGAATCAGGGTATTCGTCGTCAGTACCACATTATGATTGCCTTACTTTGTGCTATCAGCGATTTGGTCCTGATTTGCGCGGGGATTTTTGGTGGCAGTGCGTTATTGATGCAGTCGCCGTGGTTGCTGGCGCTGGTCACCTGGGGCGGCGTTGCCTTCTTGCTCTGGTATGGTTTTGGCGCGTTTAAAACAGCGATGAGCAGTAATATTGAGTTAGCCAGTGCTAAAGTCCTGAAGCAAGGAAGATGGAAAATTATCGCCACTATGCTGGCAGTGACCTGGCTGAATCCGCATGTTTACCTGGATACTTTTGTTGTACTGGGCAGCCTTGGCGGGCAGCTTGATGTCGAACCAAAACGTTGGTTTGCGCTCGGGACAATTAGCGCCTCTTTTCTGTGGTTCTTTGGTCTGGCTCTTCTCGCAGCCTGGCTGGCACCGCGTCTGCGCACGGCAAAAGCACAGCGCATTATCAATCTGGTAGTGGGATGTGTTATGTGGTTTATTGCCATGCAGCTGGCGAAGGATGGAATTGTTCATGCGCAAGTCTTGTTCAGTTAGGCGCTATCTGATGGAAAAATAAAACAGAGCCGCTAAGCTTGCCTCCAGAGGTCCTGAATTTTGGGCAAGTCAATTAACACGGAGAGACTCACGTGAAGTTCAAAGTTATCGCCCTGGCGGCATTTATGGGTTTTAGTGGGATGGCAGCGCAGGCAAGTGAATTGCCGGATGGACCGCATATTGTCACCTCCGGTACGGCAAGTGTGGATGCGGTGCCAGACATTGCCACTCTTGCTATTGAAGTCAACGTGGCCGCGAAGGATGCCGCTACAGCCAAGAAACAGGCAGATGAGCGCGTCGCACAATACATTTCCTTCCTTGAACTCAATCAGATCGCGAAAAAAGATATCAGCTCAGCGAACTTACGCACCCAGCCGGATTACGATTACCAGAATGGTAAAAGTATTCTGAAAGGATATCGCGCTGTGAGAACGGTGGAAGTCACGCTCCGTCAGTTAGACAAATTGAATTCCTTGCTGGATGGCGCGCTGAAGGCGGGTCTTAATGAAATCCGTTCTGTGTCGCTGGGCGTGGCGCAGCCGGATGCCTATAAAGACAAAGCTCGTAAAGCAGCGATTGATAACGCGATTCATCAGGCTCAGGAACTGGCGAACGGTTTTAATCGCAAACTGGGGCCGGTATATAGCGTGCGCTACCATGTTTCCAACTATCAGCCCAGCCCGATGGTGCGGATGATGAAAGCCGATGCCGCACCGGTCTCTGCCCAGGAAACTTACGAGCAGGCCGCTATTCAGTTTGATGATCAGGTCGATGTCGTCTTCCAGTTAGAACCTGTGGACCAACAACCTGCTAAAACACCAGCCGCACAATAATATTTGTAGCCCGACGTATTCGTCGGGCTAATATTTTTACCCGATATTGCCTTCTTTTTCTGTAATTTTCTGTAAAACCATGACGTAATCACCTATCTTTTCTCGCGGTTTCATCAAGGATAGGCTGACTGAAACGGTTAAGCGGACAAGAATATGGGGAGGGGTATGGATATTTTTATTTCGAAAAAGATGCGCAATTTTATTAGCGCAAACCAATAATATTGCCCGGGCGGCAGAAAAAATACATATGACTGCTTCGCCATTTGGTAAAAGCATTGCCGCGCTGGAAGAACAAATCGGCTATACGCTATTTACCCGTAAAGATAATAATATCAGTCTCAATAAAGCCGGGCAGGAACTGTACCAAAAACTGTTCCCGGTTTATCAACGACTTTCTGCCATTGATAATGAAATTCATAATTCTGGTCGTCGTTCTCGTGAAATTGTAATTGGTATCGATAACACCTATCCGACGATTATTTTTGATCAGTTGATTAGTCTCGGAGATAAGTACGAAGGGGTGAGCGCCCAACCTGTTGAGTTCAGCGAAAACGGCGTTATCGATAATCTTTTTGACCGACAGTTAGATTTTATTATCTCCCCACAGTATGTATCTGCTCGAGTTCAAGAGCTGGAAAACCTGACGATCAGCGAATTGCCGCCACTGCGATTGGGCTTTCTCGTTTCTCGCCGTTATGAAGAGCGACAAGAGCAAGAGCTGCTTCAGGAGCTACCCTGGCTACAAATGCGCTTTCAGAACCGGGCCAACTTCGAAGCAATGATTGATGCGAATATGCGACCTTGTGGGATCAATCCAACTATTATTTATCGCCCCTACAGTTTTATGGCTAAAATCAGCGCCGTGGAACGCGGACATTTTCTGACGGTGATCCCGCATTTTGCCTGGCGACTGGTGAATCCTGCAACGCTGAAATATTTTGATGCGCCGCACAGGCCGATGTATATGCAGGAATATCTTTATTCAATCAGAAATCATCGATATACCGCCACGATGCTTCAGCATATTGCTGAAGATCGTGACGGGACGAACCATTAACCCAGCATTGAGCCGGTTGCGATTAAATTACGGTGTAAGTCGAAGACGTGGCTAAGATCGTGATGAATATGTCCACCAGGCGCATTTTCCAGATAGCGATGCAGATAATCCCGATACATGGGATGTGCACAATTATCAATGATAGTGCGGGCGCGTTGAAGCGGGGAAAGACCACGCAGATCGGCGATCCCTTGTTCAGTGATGATCACTTTGACGCTGTGTTCGCTGTGATCAACATGGCTACACATTGGCACGACGGTTGAGATCTTGCCCTCTTTAGCAATAGACGGGGCCATAAAGATCGACAGATACGCGTTGCGTTCAAAATCACCGCTGCCGCCGATGCCGTTCATCAGATCGACCCCGGCTACGTGTGTTGAGTTGGCATGCCCGTAAATATCAAACTCCAGACCGACGTTCAGAGCAATAACGCCAAGGCGACGGATGATTTCCGGGTTATTGGAAATCTCTTGCGGACGCAACACAATACGGCTGGCGAAGTAGTCCATATTGTCGTAAATCTTGCTTAGTGAATTGGCAGAGATTGTCAGACTGGAGGCGCTGGCACCGGTGATTTTGCCAGTTTCCAGTAAATGTACCACCGATTCCTGAAGTACTTCTGAATACATCATGAACGGCGGTATCTCCGGGTTTTCCCCCAGTCGTGCCATGACTGCATTATTGATATTGCCCACGCCACTTTGCAGCGGCAGAAATTCCGGTGGAATACGCCCATGCGCCATTTCCTGCAACAAGAACGTGACCACGTTATCGGCAATCTGTTGGCACATTGGATTTTGCTTATCCAGCATGTTACCGGCGTCGGGCAAGTTGGTTTCCACGACGGCGACAATTTTTTTCGGATCGATTTGCACATAGCGGGTACCGACGCGATCCATTGCATGGAAGATCGACACGCTATTACGCCGCGGTGGTGCGCCAGGAATCACAATATCCGCCAGTTCTGCAACGCGCGGATCGTGATAGTGATTGAGTTCAATGATCACTTTCTTCGCACGCAGCAGCCAGGTTGGTGCGTTACCGATCCCGCTGGTTAACCAGACCCGACCATCCGGTGCCAGTGCCGATGCTTCAATGACGGCAATATCAATGTCGCCGAAGAAACCGTAATTGACCATTTGCGCCACTTCGCTCAAATGCAGGTCAACGAAACTCACCGCGCCCTGATTGATTTTTTTACGCAAACCGGACGATGTTTGATATGGCGCACGCCAGGAAACAGCATCGGCGTCAGAAAGTACATCGTCAGCGGCGGCGCTGATTGACGCCCCCGTCAGCAGGCGAATTTGATACGGCTTTTTGGCCTCATGCTGTTCGTTAGCTTTGCGGGCAATTGCGGTAGGTAGGGCTTTCGGCGAACCCGCTGGGGTAAAGCCGCTAAATGCCACCATGTCGTTATGTTGGATAATTTCTGCCGCTTCATCGGCGGTCATCCTTGTCCACTGAGTTGCCATTTTCACTCCTTCGTTCGCAGGGATTAATGACCAACGAAATTAGGTTTACGTTTTTCGAGGAAGGCGTTCATCCCTTCCTGGTAATCTTCGCTGTCATAAACCGCGCGGCGCATCCCCTGAATACGTTCAAATTCATCGGAGTTCATGGTGTGCGCTTCGCCCAGTACTCGCAGCTCTTCTTTGATAACTGCAATGGCTAACGGCGCTTTCTCAGAGATGTGGTGCGCCATTTGTAAGGTGAAATCTTCCAGTTCTTCCACTTCCACAACATGGTTGAGGATGCCGACAGCCAGCGCGCGCTGGGCGGTGATTGGCGAAGCGGTAAAAATCAGCTCCTTGACAATGTGGAAGCCCGCATCGCGGGTCAGGTTGTGAATGCCGACCAGGTTATACGGGACGCCGAGGTTTACAGGCGTCATTGAGAAGGTTGAGGTACTGGCGGCGATGATCAGATCGGAACTCATGATCATTTCAAATGCGCCGCCCCAGACACTACCTTCCACCATCGAAATGATCGGTTTCGGGAATTTTTGGATCATGCGGGTGATCTGGCGCAATGGATCGTCGTAGGAGAGAGGATCGCGACCGCCAGACGGTAGTTCGTGGATATCGTGACCGGCAGAGAAGACTTTAGATCCGCTCGGGGCGCGCAGAATGATACAACGGATTTCTGGACGGTTGAGATCGCTCAATGCCTGTATAAGGTCATCAATAAAGACTTTACTTAAGGCATTAAGTTTGCGTCCATAGTTAAACTCAATGACCGCTACTTTGTTGATAGTGACAACGTTCACATACTGATAAGACATAAAAATTCCTTTAGTCAAAATATTGAGTCTGAATAAATTCACTGAGCTGCCGCAGGCCGGTGCGTGGTGAGAGCGTATTGTTTTTGACCGCTAAAAGCGTCTGGCGGTAATAGCGATCGAAATCTTCATTCGCGAACAGGTGATTCAGTACTTCTTCTTCGGTCTGCTTACGCAGCCAATCCACCGATTGTTGTTGCCGCACTTGTTGTAAACGACCACTGGCAGTTAGCGCGGTTTTGAAGTCGATGATGGCGTGCCAGATCTCATCGATTCCACGTTTTTCCAGTGCGCTACAAGTCAGAACCCGTGGCTGCCATTCGTCGTATTTACGCCGCAAAATATGCAGTGCACTTTCGTACATATGACGGGCAATAGCGACATTGGTATGGTTATCGCCATCGTCTTTGTTGATAACGATCAGATCTGCCACTTCCATCAGCCCCTTTTTAATGCCCTGCAGATCATCACCGCCACCGGCAATTTGCAGCGAGATAAAACAGTCCACCATGCGGGCGACTTCCGTTTCCGACTGCCCGACGCCAACCGTTTCGACAATCACGACGTCATAACCTGCCGCTTCGCATAACAGCATTAATTCCCGCGCTCGCTGACTGGCACCGCCCAGATGACCGGAGGATGGTACAGGGCGAATAAACGCCGCCTCGGCGCGCGCCAGGTCATTCATGCGGGTTTTATCCCCGAGAATGCTACCGCCAGTAACCGGGCTGCTGGGATCGACCGCGATAACCGCAACCTTTAATCCCTCACGAATCAACAACATGCCAAAGGCTTCAAGAAAGGTACTTTTCCCCGCACCGGGTGTGCCAGTAACGCCCAGTCGCAAGGCGTTACCGCAGTACGGCATAATGGCATCAAGCAGCTGCGTACTTAGCGCCTGATGACGCGGGTGACGGCTTTCCACCAGCGTCATGGCCTGGGCGAGCGTGGCACGCTCACCCTGACGTAAGCGGCGAATACTTTCTGCCAGCGTGGCTTCATTAATCATGATGCTGGCTTATCAGGTTCAGCACGTCGCGCACACTGTCGAGCATAGGCGTACCTGGACCATAAATCGCCGCCACGCCGCGCTCTTGCAGGAAGGCATAATCCTGCGGTGGAATAACGCCACCCGCGACCACGCAAATATCTTCGCGTCCCCATTTTTTCAATGCTTCTACCAGTTCCGGGATCAATGTTTTATGACCGGCAGCCAGTGAGGATGCGCCCACTACGTGAACGTCGTTTTCTACTGCCAGGCGGGCGATCTCTTCAGGTGTAGAGAACATCGGGCTTAAATCTACGTCGAAACCGAGATCGGAATAGGCGCTGGCGATCACTTTCGCGCCGCGATCGTGCCCATCCTGACCCATTTTGGCGATCAGAATGCGCGGGCGACGGCCATTGTCGGCAAGGAACTGTTCCGTTTGCGCAACAATGGCATCGAACTCGGAGGCAGATTTCTCCGACTGATGATAGCTTTGCGCAATCACGCCGGTCACACACTGGCTCGGCACCAGATAACGGTCGAAAGCAGTTTCCAGCGCATCGGAGATTTCACCCAGAGTGGCGCGAACGCGAGCGGCATTAACAGCGGCAGCCAGCAGGTTTTCGTTATGCTGTGCGGCGTGAGTCAGGGCGTTCAACGCGGCGGTTACGGCGGCATCATCACGGGTGGCGCGAATGCGTTCCAGCGAAGCAATTTGCTCGTTACGCACCATCACGTTGTCGATCTCAAGTACATCGGTTTCGTCTTCGTGATCCAGTTTGTACTTGTTGACACCAACGATGACACGTTTGCCCTGGTCGATCAGTGACTGTTCGCGCGCAGACGCTTCTTCGATCATTCGTTTTGGCAGACCTGCTTCGATCGCTTTCGCCATGCCGCCAGCCTCGTCGATCTGTTGGATAATGGCTCTGGCTTGTTTAACGATTTGATCGGTCAGCGACTCAACGTAATAAGAACCGGCCAGCGGATCGACGGTGCGGCAGAGTTCTGATTCTTCCTGGATGATGATCTGGGTGTTGCGGGCAATGCGTGCTGAGAAATCGGTTGGCAAACCAAGCGCTTCATCAAAGGCGTTGGTATGCAGTGACTGAGTACCGCCCAACGTTGCGGCCAGTGCTTCAATGGTGGTGCGGATAACGTTGTTATACGGATCCTGTTCAGTGAGGCTCCAGCCTGAAGTCTGGCAGTGGGTACGCAGCGCCAGTGATTTCGGAGCTTGTGCGCCAAATCCACTGACCGCTTCGCTCCATAAATAACGTGCCGCACGCAACATGGCGACGTTCATAAACAGATCCATGCCAATGCCGAAGAAGAACGACAGGCGAGGAGCGAAGTCATCAATTTTCAGACCGGCAGAGATCGCCGCTTTGATGTACTCAATCCCATCGGCGAGCGTAAATGCTACCTGCTGTACGCAGTTGGCACCGACTTCACCCATGTGGTAACCGCTGATACTGATGGTATTAAAGCGCGGCATGTTGCCAGAACACCAGGCGATGATGTCTGCGATAATTCGCATTGACGGTTTTGGGGGGTAAATATAGGTGTTGCGGCAAAGATACTCTTTGAGGATATCGTTTTGAATGGTGCCGGTCAGTTTATCGGGTGTTACGCCTTGCTCTTCTGCGGCGACGATATAAAACGCCAGTACTGGCAGGACTGCGCCGTTCATCGTCATCGAAACTGACATTTTATCCAGCGGGATCTGGTCGAACAGAACCTTCATATCTTCTACGGTGTCGATAGCGACGCCCGCTTTGCCGACGTCGCCCGCCACGCGCGGGTTATCGGAGTCGTAGCCACGGTGGGTGGCAAGGTCAAACGCAACGGAAAGGCCTTTTTGCCCGGCGGCCAGGTTACGGCGATAAAAAGCGTTGGACTCTTTTGCTGTCGAGAAACCGGCATACTGACGGATGGTCCACGGCTGGGCAGTATACATAGTGGCACGCGGGCCACGAACATAGGGCGGCAAACCAGGAAGTGTACCAGTCACTTCCAGATTATCGAGGTCGGCTTCGGTATACAGCGGTTTGATGGCGATCCCTTCTGCGGTTTGCTGAACCAGCGAGTCGACAGTTTTCTCCCGACGGCTCAATTCCTTGTTGGCAAGCTGTTGCCACTCCTGCACGTTAGACATTATTTGCTCCATAAAACGCAATCAAAATGAGGGTATTTGCGCTTACGGTGAGCTTTTTACATGGGTTTGTCGCCAGCAAAAAAAATGCATTCAGACGTCGTTTTTTGCCGCCTGAGATTTGTCTATTTTGTGATGTGACTCAAGGAATGCAAAAAGAAGTGAGGGTAATGCCTGATATGTGCTACCAGGCATTATTTGATGGATTAATCCTGACGAAGGACTTTGTGACCATAATCGAGTAACGCATCAGTGACTTTACGCATCATGCGACTTTCAGGAGCAAAGCGGTGCCAGTAGAGCATCCGGCGTTGAAATAGCCCAGGCGTTAAGTCAATCAGTTCGCCGCTGGCGAGTTCTTTCTCGATTTGCAGGTGCGGGATCATACAGCAGGTGGTGCCCTGACGAGCAAGTTGGACGAACGCTTCCGAAGAATTAACGATATGGCAGGGTACGCTGCCTGGAGGCAGATCGAAGTTTTGCTGCAAAAAGGCCTGGTGCATATCGTCAAGATGGTCAAAGGCGACCACAGGTGCTTTCAATAATGCCGAACGCGTTACGCCGTTAGGGAAATATTTTTTAGCAAACGGTCTTGAGCTGACGAACAGATAGTCGAGCGCACCGAGCTTATCGACAAGACAACTCGGCAGCGCCTGATGTTGAATACTCACCGCGCCGACCACTTCGCCGCGACGCAGACGTTCCTGAGTGCGGGTTTCATCTTCTACCTGCAAATTGAGACGGATAGGCGAATCAGCCAACACAGGAGCCAGTGCCGGAAGTAACCACGTCGCCAGACTGTCGGCGTTGACCGCCAGTGAAAGCAGCAGCGGAGTCGAACCAGTTTGTTCATCGCCCAGCCACTCTTCTTCCAGCAACTCCACCTGGCGCAGCAGTGCCAGCAATTTTTGCCCTTGTTCCGTCGGGCGCGGCGGCACGGTACGCACCAACAGCGGCTGCCCGAACATATTTTCCAGTTGCTTAATGCGCTGTGATACAGCTGATTGCGTAATGCACAGCTTTTGTGCCGCGCGCTCAAATCCTCGTTCACGTATCACCGCATCCAGTGCCTGTAATGTTCTGTAGTCCGGGCGTTTCATTGCTATGGCTTGCTCCTCAAATTTACTTATGCCGAACTATGACACAATTTTACGTTGGGTACAGAGCATTTAACGCATACAAAAGCGGTCGTAATGGAAGTTTTGGCTGGCAATCCCATTTTCATATAACCCTTTGCTGAGCGCTTTGGCAAAACTCTGTGGGCCGCAAAACCAAAAATGGGTTTCACCTTTATTTGCTATTTTATCAGTGAGATAGTGCGCCTGTAGACGTTCACCTTTATGTGCATCACGCAGATGCAGTGTGACACCGGCCAGGACACAAAGTGAGGTAAGTTTATCAACATACCATGCATCCTCGCTTCGGCTGACGCAATACCAGAGATCCACAGGAACAGAGGTCGCGCCATGATGTTTACGATACTCAAGCTGGGCGATAAAGGGGATAATGCCGATGCCTCCTGCTATCCAGACCTGGCGGGAGCAAGGGAGAGTAAAATCAAACTTTCCCCATGGGCCTTCAACGATGGCAGACTGGCCAATTTTTATCGAAGATGCCAGAGTAGAGGTATAATCCCCTAAATTTTTGATGGCAAAGCGTAACCAAACTCACTTTTGAGATCTGCTCAAGATTATTGCCTGGTTTTTGTATCTCGGTTGCTGCAAATGCGTGTCCTGTGAGAATGCAAAGAAATAACGCGGCAAATAAATGTTGTTTAATAGACATAATAACTCCTTTTCTATTAAAGATGTTGGTTAAATACTTGTGTTATAAGATCAGGGATTTGCGCCAATGCATTTTGCTCGGCAAGTTCACGCCCCGGCTGGGTTTTGTCGACGCCTTCCGCACGTAAAATATGAGTATTGGTAATTCCCATTAGTTTCAGCGTGGCTTGCAGATAGCTTTCCTGATGATCCAGCGCCAGATGTGCTTCATCGCAATAGATACCGCCGCGTGTCGAGACAATAAACGTCGGTTTATCTGTCAGTAACCCAACGGCACCTGCGGCGGTAAAACGAAACGTTAAACCAGCCTGGCAGACCTGATCTATCCAGGTTTTGAGGCCAGATGAAACGCTGTGATTAATCATCGGCGCGCCAATAATGAGCACATCGCACGATGCCAGTTCTTCAATAGAGGCGTGGATCCCATTCACCTCCTGCTGAATTTGTGCGTTCTCGCACTCCGCTTTACCGCAAAGCGCCAGAAAAGTTTCTTCACGCAAATGGGGCGGCGGTGTCAGGCCAACGTCGCGATGAATAATCGTGGCTTGCGCGAAGCGTTGGCAAAGCGCTTCTACCAGCGCCTGGCTTAATTTCCGCGAACTTGAATGTTTAAGCATTGGGCTGCTGTCGATATGGAGAATTTTCATGGGCTTGCTCTCGTTTCTGTGATGAGAGAAGTTTAACTGTTGTTTATGTGATGATTAAATAGACATAACTGAACTTCATTGTTGTGAAAATAGAACAATTATGATCGACTGGAATGATTACTACTACTTTGCCCTGATTGCCGATGAAGGTAGTTACAGCCAGGCGGCGCTGCGTGCGGGGGTGTCGAAATCGGTATTAAGTCGACGAATGGCAGCGCTGGAAGAGCGCCTTGGCGTGCGGCTTATCCAGCGAACTACGCGGCGTCTGGCCCTGACGGCGGCAGGCGAACAGTTTGCCGTCGAGTGTCGGGCGCGGGTGGCTCAGGGGGAACGGGCCAGAGCGGTGGTGATGGCCGCCCAGGAAAGCCCACAGGGAATGCTGCGCGTCAGCGCGCCGGTATTTATGGCTGAAACATGGTTTGGTGAGTTTGTCAGTGAGTTTATCGCCCGCTGGCCCCTGGCGAAGGTGCAAATGCTGGCAATTAATCGCCCGGTGGATATGGTCGCTGAAGGTATTGATATTGCGCTGGTTACGGCTTCCGGTGCGCTTGCGGACTCGACGCTGCATTATAAAAAATTACATACTCAGGCCGATATTTTAGTTGCCAGTTCGCAGTGGCTGACCCGCCATCCGCAGGTGAAGGCCATTGACGATCTTAACCGCGTCGACGGGATCCTTCCGCCTGACAAACAATGGCGGGAGCCAGTGGCAGTTAATTAATGGCGAACAGGAGATTACGCTGCAGCCTGAGGCGCGTTTGCAGTCAAATAACCTTCGCGTCATGCTGCAGGCAGTGCTTGGTGGAAATGGCGTGGCGTTATTGCCTCAGTTTGCCTGTAAACAGGAGCTTGCGAACGGGGAGTTGGTGCGCCTGTTTGCACCGTGGAGCGGCATACCCAGACCGTTGTATGCTTTGTTTGCGGGGCGAAAGGGGATGCCCGCCATTGCGAGATATTTTATGGATGAGTTAACCACGCGGCTTGTCAGCGGGGTCTGACTCGCTTTTTTGTATATACTCGTCATACTTCAAGTTGCATGTGCTGCGTCTGCGTTCGCTCACCCCAGTCACTTACTTCTGTAAGCTCCTGGGGATTCACTCTCTTGTCGCCTTCCTGCAACTCGAATTATTTAGAGTATAATGCGTGTGAAATTTCATACCACAGGCGAAACGATCATGACGCAGGATGAATTGAAAAAAGCAGTAGGATGGGCGGCACTTCAGTATGTTCAGCCCGGCACCATTGTTGGTGTAGGTACAGGTTCCACCGCCGCACACTTTATTGACGCGCTCGGCACGATGAAAGGCCAGATTGAAGGGGCCGTTTCCAGTTCAGATGCTTCCACTGAAAAACTGAAAAGCCTCGGCATTCACGTTTTTGATCTCAACGAAGTCGACAGCCTCGGCATCTACGTTGATGGCGCAGATGAAATCAACGGCCACATGCAAATGATCAAAGGCGGCGGCGCGGCGCTGACCCGTGAAAAAATCATTGCTTCGGTTGCGGAAAAATTTATCTGTATTGCAGATGCTTCCAAACAGGTTGATATTCTGGGTAAATTCCCGCTGCCAGTAGAAGTTATCCCGATGGCACGTAGTGCAGTGGCGCGCCAGCTGGTGAAACTGGGCGGTCGTCCGGAATACCGTCAGGGCGTGGTGACTGATAACGGCAACGTGATCCTCGACGTCCACGGTATGGAAATCCTTGATCCGATAGCGATGGAAAACGCCATAAATGCGATTCCAGGCGTGGTGACTGTTGGCTTGTTTGCTAACCGTGGCGCGGACGTTGCGCTGATTGGCACACCTGACGGTGTCAAAACCATTGTGAAATGATCTGACGGGGGAACCTCCCCCGTTAAAAAAATTCTCTTCGTTAAATTTGGTGACATGTGTCACGTTTTTACTTGGCTGTTGTCGATTGCTCTAAATAAATCCTCTAAACCAGCATATTCATCCAAGAAATACCTTTGCGTGATATTTCCTCAACATCGCGACGCAAACGTTCATATTGCCGCAATATTATTTTTTGATATGTTGAAAGGCGGATGCAAATCCGCACACAACATTTCAAAAGACAGGATTGGGTAAATGGCAAAGGTATCGCTGGAGAAAGACAAAATTAAGTTTCTGCTGGTAGAAGGCGTGCACCAAAAGGCGCTGGAAAGCCTTCGTGCAGCTGGTTACACCAACATCGAATTCCACAAAGGCGCGCTGGATGATGAGCAATTAAAAGAATCCATCCGCGATGCCCACTTCATCGGCCTGCGATCCCGTACCCATCTGACTGAAGACGTGATCAACGCCGCAGAAAAACTGGTCGCTATTGGCTGTTTCTGTATCGGAACAAACCAGGTTGATCTGGATGCGGCGGCAAAACGCGGGATCCCGGTATTTAACGCACCGTTCTCAAATACGCGCTCTGTTGCGGAGCTGGTGATTGGCGAACTTCTGCTGCTATTGCGCGGCGTGCCGGAGGCCAACGCTAAAGCGCATCGTGGCGTGTGGAACAAAATGGCTGCGGGTTCTTTTGAAGCGCGAGGTAAAAAGCTGGGTATCATCGGCTATGGTCATATTGGTACGCAATTGGGCATTCTGGCTGAATCGCTGGGAATGTATGTTTACTTTTATGATATTGAAAACAAACTGCCGCTGGGCAACGCCACTCAGGTACAGCATCTTTCTGACCTGCTGAATATGAGCGATGTGGTGAGTCTGCATGTACCAGAGAATCCGTCCACCAAAAATATGATGGGCGCGAAAGAGATTTCGTTAATGAAGCCCGGCTCGCTGCTGATTAATGCCTCGCGCGGTACTGTGGTGGATATTCCAGCGCTGTGTGATGCGTTGGCGAGTAAACATCTGGCAGGTGCGGCAATCGACGTATTCCCGACGGAACCGGCGACCAACAGCGATCCGTTTACCTCTCCGCTTTGCGAGTTCGACAACGTCCTTCTGACGCCACACATCGGCGGTTCGACTCAGGAAGCGCAGGAGAATATCGGCCTGGAAGTTGCGGGTAAATTAATCAAGTACTCTGACAATGGCTCAACGCTCTCTGCGGTGAACTTCCCGGAAGTCTCGCTGCCACTGCATGGTGGGCGTCGTCTGATGCACATCCACGAAAACCGTCCGGGCGTGTTGACTGCGCTGAACAAAATCTTTGCCGAGCAGGGCGTTAACATCGCTGCACAGTATCTGCAAACCTCAGCGCAGATGGGGTATGTGGTTATTGATATTGAAGCCGACGAAGACGTTGCCGAAAAAGCGCTGCAGGCAATGAAAGCTATTCCAGGCACCATTCGCGCCCGTCTGCTGTACTAATTCCCTTTCTCTGACAAAAAACGGGCAAGTCAGTGACTTGCCCGTTTTTTTATCCGTTTTCCCGCGCATGTCGCTGCCATTTGTCGTGCGTTGCAATCGCCTTTGCGAGTCTGCTCGAAGAAATAAATCAAAGTCAGATCAATGCGTTGTGTTTATTTAATGCGGATTCAGGATGGCGAGGCAGCACAGGGCTGCAACGGAAAAGCCCTCACCGAAGCGAGGGCTTGAAGGAGAAGGGTTATGATGCGACTTGCCATCATACTGATTGTACTGTTACTCATAAGTTTCCCAGCTTATTAACAGTCAGTCACAGGGGAGGAGCAATCCTCCCTTACCCTTACTCACTAAATTAGGTCAAAGAATCAACGATGTCAATCAGGGCGATGCAGATGTGTCGCCCTCACCACTCCCAGACTTTCGACGGTGTAACCACCGCAGGAAGTGGGATATCCCACTCTTCAACGGGGAGTTTTTCCACCAACTGACAATCATGCGCATAACCTACCGGTTGCAGTTTATAGTGCTGCCAGTTTTGTAAGGTCCGATCATAAAAACCACCGCCCATTCCCAGGCGCTGACCGTACTCATCAAAGGCGACCAGCGGTGTGATCAACACGTCTAATCGGGAAAGAGGAAGAACGTCACGCACATCCAGTTTTGGCTCATGGATCTTCAACCTGTTCATTACCAGTTCGCTTTGCGGATGGTAATTCAGGAACAGCAAATTACCGGCACTAAAGGGATGCAAAACGGGAAGATATACGCGCTTACCGGCGCGCCAGAGTTGTTCTATGAGTGGCTGGGTGTCGAGTTCGCCATCAAAAGAGAGGAATAGAGCGACCGTATGTGCCATCACCACCGGGGGATAAGTCATCATCCGGGTAGCGGCTTGTTGACCCATTTCCTGCTGTTGTTCCGGCGTTAACGCACGACGACGTTGCCGAATCATTTTGCGGATTTCTTGTCGGGATAATGTTTGTGGGCGTTCTGGTTGTTGCGTCATGGCTGCTGCCAGATAAGAAGGGAATCTCCGAGATGCCGCCGCAGGCTGTAACCCTTGAACCCTTGGTTCAAGGTGAATGTGTCGTCGCAGTTTTAAGGCTTCTCGGACGGACCGAGCATGCTCACCAACCGCGGAGCGCCACATTCTTGTGGTATGAAATATCGGCTCAGGGGACTGGCCCGCTTGCGAACATCTCAGAGAAATTTTGTCTTCACGGTTACTCTATCACAGTAAACCGAAAAGTGTCATTCAAAGTTTTGGTTAGTTTTTTCGGTGATGCGACCTTGTTCAAGTAACGCTTGTTCTATGGTCTGTTGCAGCATCCGAATACGTTGTTCCATGCTTGCCGCGTAATCACGCGTCTTCGCTTTTTCCTGAGCAAGTTCATAACTGATATTCAATGCGGCAATGAAGACCAGTTGCTCAGTATTTGTGACTCTAGTGCGTTCTTTCAGATCTTGCAACCGTTGGTTCAGATCGTCCGCGGCCTGATTCAACGCATCCCTTTGGTCAGGCGGGCAGTTCACACGCAGTGAACGGCCAAAAATTTGGATATCGACGGGTTGTGCAGACATGCCACCTTCCTGCTGATTGACTGCGCTGCCTTCGTCTTTAGACCCATGGTCTGCGAAGGGGCGACACTATAGCTACCCTGATGAGAAGAGACAAGCCCTTTTCTGGTCCACCAGGGCCCAAAGTGGTAGCATATCATGAATATTCCTCCCTTTGACGACGAATGCTTATGTCTATACAGAACGAAATGCCTGGTTACAACGAAATGAACCAGTATCTGAACCAACAAGGGACGGGTCTGACACCTGCTGAGATGCATGGTTTACTCAGCGGGATGATCTGTGGCGGTAACGATGACAGCTCATGGCTGCCGCTACTTCACGACCTGACGAACGAAGGCATGGCTTTCGGTCATGAGCTGGCACAGGCACTGCGCAAAATGCACTCTGCCACCAGCGATGCCCTGCAGGATGATGGCTTCCTTTTTCAGCTTTATCTGCCTGATGGCGATGACGTCAGCGTTTTCGATCGTGCTGATGCGCTGGCCGGTTGGGTCAATCACTTCCTGCTTGGTCTTGGCGTTACGCAACCGACGCTGGACAAAGTGACCGGCGAAACCGGTGAAGCCATCGACGATCTGCGTAACATCGCGCAGCTGGGCTACGACGAAGACGAAGATCAGGAAGAGCTTGAAATGTCGCTTGAAGAGATCATCGAGTACGTCCGTGTTGCCGCGCTGTTATGCCACGACACCTTTACTCATCCGCAACCGACCGCGCCAGAAGTACAAAAACCGACTCTACACTAAAAACAAAAAACGTAAGGAGAGAGTTATGAGTGAGATATCCCAGCAAGAATTTCAGCGTCGCCGTCAGGCCCTGGTGGAGCAAATGCAACCCGGCAGCGCCGCGCTGATTTTTGCTGCACCAGAAGTAACACGTAGCGCCGACAGCGAATACCCCTATCGTCAGAACAGTGACTTCTGGTACTTCACCGGCTTTAACGAACCGGAAGCGGTGCTGGTGCTGATTAAAAGTGATGACACTCATAACCACAGCGTTCTGTTTAACCGCGTTCGTGACCTGACGGCAGAGATCTGGTTTGGTCGTCGCTTAGGCCAGGATGCTGCGCCAGAGAAACTGGGCGTTGACCGCGCACTGGCGTTCAGTGAAATCAATCAGCAACTTTATCAACTGCTTAATGGTCTGGATGTGGTTTACCACGCCCAGGGTGAATATGCATATGCTGATGAAATCGTGAATAGTGCGCTGGAAAAACTGCGTAAAGGCTCGCGGCAAAATCTCACCGCACCGGCAACGATGATCGACTGGCGTCCTGGTGTTCATGAAATGCGCCTGTTCAAATCACCAGAAGAGATTGCCGTACTTCGCCGCGCAGGGGAAATCACCGCCCTGGCGCATACCCGGGCGATGGAAAAATGCCGTCCGGGAATGTTTGAGTACCATCTGGAAGGCGAAATTCACCACGAATTTAACCGTCACGGTGCGCGCTATCCTTCCTATAACACCATTGTCGGCAGCGGTGAAAACGGCTGCATTCTGCACTACACCGAAAACGAGTGTGAACTGCGTGACGGTGATCTGGTGTTGATTGATGCTGGCTGTGAATACAAAGGTTACGCTGGCGATATTACCCGCACCTTCCCGGTCAACGGTAAATTCTCTCAGGCTCAGCGTGAAATCTACGACATTGTGCTGGAGTCTCTTGAAACCAGCCTGCGCCTGTATCGTCCGGGAACTTCCATTCAGGACGTCACTGGTGAAGTGGTGCGCATCATGGTTAGCGGTCTGGTAAAACTCGGCATCCTGAAGGGTGACGTAGATGAACTGATCGCTCAGAACGCCTATCGTCCTTTCTTTATGCATGGCCTTAGCCATTGGTTAGGTCTGGATGTCCATGACGTGGGTGTTTATGGTCAGGAGCGCTCGCGCATTCTTGAGCCGGGCATGGTACTGACCGTAGAGCCTGGGCTGTATATTGCGCCGGATGCAGATGTGCCAGAACAATATCGCGGTATCGGTGTTCGTATTGAAGACGATATTGTGATTACCGAAACCGGCAACGAAAACCTCACCGCCAGTGTGGTGAAAAAGCCAGAAGAAATTGAAGCGTTAATGGCAGCTGCGAGAAAGCAATGAGCGTAATCATCGTCGGTGGTGGCATGGCGGGCGCGACGCTGGCGCTGGCTATTTCCCGGTTAAGTCACGGGGCGCTGCCGATACATTTGATTGAAGCGACCGCGCCAGAGTCACATGCTCATCCGGGCTTTGATGGACGAGCTATTGCGCTGGCAGCCGGCACTTGTCAGCAACTGGCGCGCATTGGTGTCTGGCAATCTTTGGCTGATTGCGCAACCGCCATCACCACCGTACATGTCAGCGATCGTGGTCATGCCGGATTCGTTACCCTCGCTGCAGAAGATTACCAACTGGCGGCGCTGGGGCAGGTTGTCGAATTGCACAATGTCGGGCAACGGCTGTTTGCCTTGCTGCGCAAAGCACCAGGCGTAACGCTGCATTGCCCTGATCGCGTGGCTAACGTTGCCCGTACTCAGAGTCACGTTGAAGTGACGCTGGAGAGTGGTGAGACGCTGATGAGCCACGTGCTGGTGGCGGCTGACGGCACCCATTCAGCGTTAGCCACCGCGTGCGGCGTTGACTGGCAGCAGGAGCCTTATGAACAACTGGCAGTGATTGCGAATGTTGCGACCTCCGTTGCGCACGAAGGGCGCGCTTTTGAACGCTTCACGCAACATGGCCCACTGGCGATGTTGCCGATGTCTGACGGACGCTGTTCGCTGGTCTGGTGTCATCCACTGGAACGGCGTGAAGAGGTGCTGGCGTGGAGCGACGAGACGTTTTGCCGTGAACTCCAGTCTGCCTTTGGCTGGCGACTGGGGCAAATTACCCACGCCGGTAAACGCAGTGCTTATCCACTGGTGTTAACCCGCGCCACCAAACCTATTACCCATCGCACCGTGCTGGTGGGCAATGCGGCGCAAACCCTGCACCCGATCGCCGGGCAAGGGTTTAACCTCGGTATGCGTGATGTCATGAGCCTTGCGGAAACCCTGACTCAGGCGCAGGAGCGCGGAGAAGACATTGGTGATTACGGCGTATTGTGCCGTTATCAGCAGCGTCGGCAGAGCGATCGTGAAGCGACCATCGGCGTCACGGACAGCCTTGTACATCTTTTTGCTAATCGTTGGGCACCACTGGTTATCGGGCGCAACATCGGGCTGATGACGATGGAATTATTTACCCCGGCACGCGATGTGCTGGCGCAGCGCACCCTCGGTTGGGTGGCGCGTTGAAGGCGGTTTTAAGGAATAAACAATGCAAAGTGTTGATGTAGCCATTGTTGGCGGCGGCATGGTGGGGCTGGTGATTGCCTGCGGCTTGCAGGGCAGCGGCTTACGCGTTGCCGTACTGGAGCAGCGCGTACCGCAACCTCTGGCGGCAGATGCACCACCACAACTGCGCGTTTCGGCTATTAATGCCGCCAGCGAAAAATTACTCACCCGTCTTGGCGTCTGGCAGGACATACTCTCCCGCAGAGCCAGCTGTTATCACGGTATGGAAGTGTGGGATAAAGACAGTTTTGGTCACATCTCGTTTGACGATCAAAGCATGGGCTATAGCCATCTTGGATATATCGTTGAAAACTCAGTGATTCACTACGCGCTGTGGAACAAAGCGCAGCAGTCGTCAGATATCACTCTGTTAGCCCCAGCAGAATTACAGCAGGTCGCCTGGGGAGAAAATGAAACCTTCCTGACGCTGAAAGACGGCAGTATGTTAACGGCGCGTTTGGTGATTGGTGCGGACGGTGCTCATTCCTGGTTGCGCAACAAAGCCGATATTCCGCTGACTTTCTGGGATTATCAGCATCACGCGCTGGTGGCGACCATTCGCACGGAAGAGCCGCATGATGCGGTGGCGCGGCAGGTTTTCCATGGCGACGGTATTCTGGCCTTTTTACCACTTAGCGATCCGCATCTTTGCTCGATTGTCTGGTCACTGTCGCCAGAGGAAGCGCTGCGGATGCAGCAGGCAGGGGAAGACGAATTTAATCGCGCGTTAAATATCGCTTTTGATAATCGCCTGGGCTTATGCAAGGTTGAGAGCGAGCGTCAGGTGTTCCCGCTGACGGGGCGTTATGCGCGCCAGTTTGCCGCGCACCGTCTGGCGCTGGTGGGCGACGCCGCGCATACCATTCACCCGCTGGCGGGGCAGGGGGTAAATCTCGGCTTTATGGATGCCGCAGAGCTGATTGCCGAACTGAAACGGTTACATCGTCAGGGTAAAGACATCGGGCAGTACATTTATCTGCGTCGCTATGAGCGTAGCCGCAAGCACAGCGCGGCGCTGATGCTGGCAGGTATGCAGGGCTTTCGCGATCTGTTTTCCGGGGCTAATCCGGCGAAAAAATTGCTGCGTGATATTGGTCTGAAACTGGCCGACACGCTTCCTGGCGTTAAGCCACAACTTATCCGTCAGGCAATGGGATTAAACGATTTGCCTGAATGGCTGCGTTAAAAATTTCTCTTCTGCTGTTTATTTGATACCCATCACACTTTCATCTCCCGGTTTTTTCGCCGGGAGATTTTCCTCATTTGAAATAAACTAATTTCACCTGCATTTTCGCATTACATTTTCTAATATCATGAATTTTTGATTTAGTGTTATTTGACATTTTTTCAGCTCTTAATATTGTCTTATGCAAATTAATTTTCTCATCGCATCATCTTTGTATAGAAGTTGATGTGTTTTTTGGTTTTTTGTTCTGTTGAGATTTTGGCGGTTTTTAACCATAAGCTAATGTGATGATCAATTTTACCTTATGGTTAACAGTCTGTTTCGGTGGTAAGTTCAGGCAAAAGAGAACGATTGCGTTGGGGACCGGGAGTGGCTCCGATGCTGGGTTTCGTGGTGATAATTTCATCATGAAAAGTTGTCAGCCCCGCTTATTCAATGAGGACAAGATGGCACAACAGACTCCTTTGTACGAACAACACACGCTTTGCGGCGCTCGCATGGTGGATTTCCACGGCTGGATGATGCCGCTGCATTACGGTTCGCAAATCGACGAACATCATGCGGTACGTACCGATGCCGGAATGTTTGATGTGTCACATATGACCATCGTCGATCTTCGCGGCAGTCGCACCCGGGAGTTTCTGCGTTATCTGCTGGCGAATGATGTGGCGAAGCTCACCAAAAGTGGCAAAGCCCTTTACTCGGGGATGTTGAACGCCTCTGGCGGGGTGATAGATGACCTGATTGTCTACTACTTTACTGAAGATTTCTTCCGCCTCGTTGTTAACTCTGCCACCCGCGAAAAAGACCTCTCCTGGATTACCCAACACGCTGAACCCTTCAGCATTGAAATAACCGTTCGTGATGACCTTTCCATGATTGCCGTACAAGGGCCGAATGCCCAGGCAAAAGCTGCCACACTGTTTAATGACGCTCAGCGTCAGGCCGTGGAAGGGATGAAACCGTTCTTTGGCGTACAGGTGGGCGATCTGTTTATTGCCACCACCGGTTACACCGGTGAAGCGGGCTATGAAATTGCGCTACCCAATGAAAAAGCGGCAGATTTCTGGCGAGCGCTGGTGGACGCTGGCGTTAAGCCCTGCGGTCTGGGCGCGCGTGACACGCTGCGTCTGGAGGCAGGGATGAATCTTTATGGTCAGGATATGGACGAAACTATTTCTCCTTTAGCCGCCAACATGAGCTGGACTATCGCCTGGGAACCGGCAGAGCGTGACTTTATCGGTCGTGAAGCGCTGGAAGCGCAGCGTGAACATGGCACAGAAAAACTGGTTGGTCTGGTGATGACCGAAAAAGGCGTGCTGCGTAATGAACTGCCGGTACGTTTTACCGATGCGCAGGGCAACCAGCATGAAGGTGTTATCACCAGTGGTACTTTCTCCCCAACGCTGGGTTACAGCATTGCGCTGGCGCGTGTGCCGGAAGGTATTGGCGAAACGGCGATTGTGCAAATTCGCAACCGTGAAATGCCGGTTAAAGTGACGAAACCTGTTTTTGTGCGTAACGGCAAAGCCGTCGCGTGATTTACTTTTTTGGAGATTGATTGATGAGCAACGTACCAGCAGAACTGAAATACAGCAAAGAACACGAATGGCTGCGTAAAGACGCCGACGGCACTTACACCGTTGGCATCACCGAACATGCCCAGGAGCTGTTAGGCGATATGGTGTTTGTTGACCTGCCGGAAGTGGGTGCAACGGTAAGCGCGGGCGATGACTGCGCGGTTGCCGAATCGGTAAAAGCAGCGTCAGACATTTATGCGCCAGTAAGCGGTGAAATCGTGGCGGTAAACGACGTACTGAGCGATTCCCCGGAACTGGTGAACAGCGAACCGTATGCAGGCGGCTGGATCTTTAAAATCAAAGCCAGTGATGAAAGCGAACTGGAATCACTGCTGGATGCAACCGCATACGAAGCATTGTTAGAAGACGAGTAACGGCTTTATTCCTCTTCTGCGGGAGAGGAGCAGGGTGAGGAACATTCACGCCTCACTCTCACTCTCTTCGTAAGGAGAGAGGTTCACAATTCACTGCACGTTTCAGGAACCATCGCTCATGACACAGACGTTAAGCCAGCTTGAAAACAGCGGCGCTTTTATTGAACGCCATATCGGACCGGACGCCGCGCAACAGCAAGAAATGCTGAATGCCGTTGGCGCACAATCGTTAAACGCGCTGACAGGCCAGATAGTGCCGAAAGATATTCAGCTTGCGACCCCGCCACAGGTTGGCGCACCGGCGACCGAATACGCCGCGCTGGCAGAACTCAAGGCTATTGCCAGTCGCAATAAACGCTTCACGTCTTACATCGGCATGGGTTATACCGCCGTGCAGCTGCCGCCGGTTATTCTGCGCAATATGCTGGAAAACCCAGGCTGGTATACCGCGTATACTCCGTATCAACCTGAAGTCTCCCAGGGCCGCCTTGAAGCACTGCTCAACTTCCAGCAGGTAACGCTGGATTTGACTGGGCTGGATATGGCCTCTGCTTCTTTGCTGGACGAAGCCACCGCTGCCGCCGAAGCAATGGCGATGGCGAAACGCGTCAGTAAACTGAAAAATGCCAACCGCTTCTTCGTTGCATCTGACGTGCATCCGCAAACGCTGGATGTGGTCCGCACTCGTGCAGAATCCTTTGGTTTTGAAGTGATTGTTGATGATGCGCAGAAAGTGCTCGACCATCAGGACGTCTTCGGCGTGCTGTTACAGCAGGTCGGCACGACCGGTGAAATCCACGACTACACAGCGCTTATCAGCGAACTGAAATCACGCAAAATTGTGGTCAGCGTCGCCGCCGATATTATGGCGCTGGTGCTTTTAACCGCGCCGGGTAAACAGGGCGCGGATATCGTCTTTGGTTCGGCACAACGTTTCGGCGTGCCGATGGGATACGGTGGCCCGCACGCAGCATTCTTTGCGGCGAAAGATGAATACAAACGCTCGATGCCGGGTCGCATTATCGGTGTATCGAAAGATGCAGCTGGCAATACCGCTCTGCGCATGGCGATGCAGACTCGCGAGCAACATATCCGCCGTGAGAAAGCGAACTCCAACATTTGTACTTCCCAGGTACTGCTGGCAAACATCGCCAGCCTGTATGCCGTTTATCACGGCCCGGTCGGCCTGAAACGCATCGCTAACCGCATCCATCGCCTGACCGATATTCTGGCAGCGGGCCTGCAACAAAAAGGCCTGAAGCTGCGTCATACGCACTATTTCGACACCTTGTGTGTGGAAGTGACAGACAAAGCAAGCGTACTGGCGCGTGCTGAAGCGGCTGAAATCAACCTGCGTAGCGATATTCTGAACGCGGTTGGGATCACCCTTGATGAAACCACCACGCGTGAAAACGTGATGCAGCTTTTCAGCATACTGCTGGGCGATAACCACGGGCTGGACATCGACATGCTGGACAAAGACGTGGCTCACGATAGCCGCTCTATTCAGCCTGCGATGCTGCGCGACGACGAAATCCTCACCCATCCGGTGTTTAATCGCTATCACAGCGAAACCGAAATGATGCGCTATATGCACTCGCTGGAGCGTAAAGATCTGGCGCTGAATCAGGCGATGATCCCGCTGGGTTCCTGCACCATGAAACTGAATGCCGCTGCTGAGATGATCCCGATCACCTGGCCTGAGTTTGCCGAACTACACCCGTTCTGCCCGCCGGAACAGGCCGAAGGTTATCAGCAGATGATCGCGCAGCTGGCCGACTGGCTGGTGAAACTGACCGGTTACGACGCCGTTTGTATGCAGCCTAACTCTGGCGCACAGGGCGAATACGCGGGCCTGCTGGCGATTCGCCGTTATCATGAAAGCCGCAATGAAGGGCATCGCGATATCTGCCTGATCCCGGCCTCTGCTCACGGTACTAACCCGGCTTCTGCACATATGGCAGGAATGCAGGTGGTGGTTGTGGCGTGTGATAAAAATGGCAATATCGATCTGGCTGACCTGCGCGCGAAAGCAGAACAGGCGGGCGATAATCTCTCCTGCATCATGGTGACCTATCCTTCCACCCACGGCGTGTACGAAGAAACGATCCGTGAAGTGTGTGAAATCGTGCATCAGTTCGGTGGTCAGGTTTATCTTGATGGCGCGAACATGAATGCTCAGGTTGGCATTACCTCGCCGGGCTTTATTGGCGCGGACGTTTCGCACCTCAACCTGCATAAAACTTTCTGCATTCCGCACGGCGGTGGTGGTCCAGGTATGGGACCAATCGGCGTGAAATCGCATCTGGCGCCGTTTGTGCCGGGTCATAGCGTGGTGCAAATCGAAGGTATGTTAACCCGTCAGAGTGCGGTTTCTGCAGCACCGTTTGGTAGCGCATCCATTCTGCCAATCAGCTGGATGTACATCCGCATGATGGGCGCAGAAGGGCTGAAAAAAGCAAGTCAGGTGGCAATCCTCAACGCCAACTACATTGCCAGCCGCCTGAAAGATGCCTTCCCGGTGCTGTATACCGGTCGCGACGGTCGCGTGGCGCACGAATGTATTCTCGACATTCGTCCGTTGAAAGAAGAAACCGGCATCAGCGAACTGGATATTGCCAAGCGCCTGATCGACTACGGTTTCCACGCGCCTACCATGTCGTTCCCGGTGGCGGGGACGCTGATGGTTGAACCAACTGAATCTGAAAGCAAAGTGGAACTGGATCGCTTTATCGATGCGATGCTGGCTATCCGCGCAGAGATTGACCAGGTGAAAGCTGGTGTCTGGCCACTGGAAGATAACCCACTGGTGAACGCGCCGCACATTCAGAACGAACTGGTCGCCGAGTGGGCGCATCCGTACAGCCGTGAAGTTGCCGTATTCCCGGCAGGCGTGGCAGACAAATACTGGCCGACAGTGAAACGTCTGGATGATGTTTACGGCGACCGTAACCTGTTCTGCTCCTGCGTACCGATTAGCGAATACCAGTAATTTACTGATTCGACAATTTTCTAAAGGCGCTTCGGCGCCTTTTCTGCTTGTTAATAAAGTACGCTTTGTTTATGCCGGATGCGGCGTGAACGCTTTTTCCAAGCCACAAAGTCTTACTAATTCAATATATTACAGTAAGTCTTTGGCCCTTGTCAGGCAACCTGGTGTTTATCATCAGTGTATTATCAGGAGTTAAATCACCCATTTTTTAGAGTCTAATGATTCATTGTGCATAATTTTATTTTGCTATTATTTAATAAAAATATCACAGTATACTTACATGTAATCGTAAATATTTTTCCTCCGGAATTGTTATTTGCCTCTCAATATAGTTATAAAACTTTCCGTATATTAAACTCAGCAAGCTATTTATTTAAATTATAAATCCAAAATAAATATAAACAGAACAAATGTTTCTTAACTTAGCGCTTTGTTTTTCATACCCGGAGGGAATGATGAAACGATTTATATTTCTGCCATTAATAACATGTTTTCTATCAATGAATGCAATGGCAGCTGACGGAGAAAATAAGCCCAGTAATCTATTAGGTGCACCAGTTAATACCGCTATTGCGGGTGGTTCAGTATTGCCGGAAGGAATGTTATTAACCGCCGTGAATAGCTCATTTCGCGATAAAGATCATCAAATCGAAGGGCACGGAAGTCCGGATGTTGACTCCCAAATATGGTTATTGAAGATTCGTTACGGTTTGACCGACAGACTGGAATTATCAACTGTGGGTTCTTATATCAATAACAAACGAGAAAATCTGTCTCCTGAGCACATAGAGGGAATGGGCGATCAATCGGTGGGGGTCACTTATGCTTTAATGAGCCAGCGAAGAGGTGATCCGTTTTGGGTTACGGTAGGAGGGGCATTATTACTACCCACCGGGCAAGATGGAGATAATCATTTGCCTGGGAATAGCGCCTGGGGAGGAAGAGTATCACTCTCTTTAACAAAATCATTCACTCCTAACTTTAAAGGGGATATGGATTTTGTATATCAGGGACCATTTGAGCGTGGTAACCAGGACGTGGAACGAGGTAACGAATTCCAGTGGAATACCCAGGTGCGGTATATGTTTAGCGATTTACCGCTGGATATTGGTCTGGAAAGTGCCTACAGCAATAATGCCTCAGGAACGAAAAAACTGCCTAATGGCAGCGTAATTAATAACCATTCTGGAACTACTGAATGGGTTGTTGGTCCGTCATTTAATATTGCCGTTGATTCACTGAAATTATGGTTTGGTGCCGGAGCCTTCTTCCCGGTAATGCAGGAAGCGAAGTCGCCAACCAAAATGGAAGATGTACGCTGGGAATTTAAAATAGGTAAGACCTGGTAAGACTCATTCAAGATGTTACCCGCCAGTTGGCGGGTAACATGCAGGAGTTAAAGCTTCTCGCCGTTGCTGGCAATCACCTCTTTGTACCAGTTAAAGCTCTTCTTACGTGAGCGCGACATATCACCAGTACCGTCGTCATGTTTATTCACATAGATAAAGCCGTAGCGTTTGCTGTACTGCCCGGTGGTGAACGACACGCAGTCGATGCAGCCCCACGGCGTGTAGCCCATCAGATCCACGCCATCGTAAGTCACCGCTTTTTTCATCTCTTCAATATGAGCGCGCAGGTAATCAATACGGTAGTCGTCGTTGATGCTGCCATCTTCTTCCACTTTGTCGTAAGCGCCAAAACCGTTTTCGACAATAAACAGCGGCTTCTGGTAACGCTCATACAATTCGCAGAGCGCGTAACGCAGACCCACAGGATCAATCTGCCAGCCCCAGTCAGATGCTTTAACATATGGGTTTGGTACGCTGCCTTCAAAGCCAGAGATCGCATCGCCGGTGCCGCCTTCGGCCTTCACTGCGTTGGTCATGTAATAGCTGAAACCAAGATAATCGCAGGTGCCTTCGCGCAGCACTTCGAGATCGCCGTCTTCCATTTTGATGCTAAATCCGCGACGCTCCCACTCGTTCAACACATAGGATGGGTAATAGCCACGCAGCTGCACATCGGTAAAGACGTAGCGTTCGCGCATCGACTCCTGAGCGAACATCACATCGTCCGGGTTACAGGAGTAAGGATAGAGCGGCACCATCGCCAGCATACAGCCGACTTTCATCTCCGGGTTAATGCGACGCGCGGCTTTCACCGCCAGGGCGCTGGCGACAAACTGGTGATGCAGCACCTGGTACATGGTTTCTTCCGGGTTTTCATGCTCGGTATACACCACACCGGAGCAGCAGTAACCAAACAGCGGCGCACGCCAGTTGCGCTGGTTGTTAATTTCATTGAAGGTCATCCAGTATTTGACCTTATGCTTATAGCGTTCGAAAACGACTTCAGAGAAACGCACAAAGAAATCAACTAATTTACGGTTAGTCCAACCGCCGTATTGCTGCACCAGATGGAGCGGCATTTCAAAATGAGAGAGTGTGATCACCGGTTCGATGTTGTATTTCAGCAGTTCATCGAACATATCATCGTAGAACTTCAGCCCTTCTTCGTTTGGCTGTGTTTCATCGCCTTTTGGAAAAATGCGCGTCCAGGCAATGGAAGTACGAAAACATTTGAAGCCCATTTCGGCAAACAGCTTGATGTCTTCTTTGTAGTGGCCATAAAAATCAACGGCTTCATGGTTCGGATAGTATTTGTCTGGTAGAGCTTCTTTGGTTATTTCGCGCGGCACGCCGTGTGCGCCGCCGGTCAGTACGTCACAAATACTCGGCCCTTTGCCGCCATTGTTCCAGCCGCCTTCGACCTGATGAGCGGCAACGGCGCCGCCCCATAAGAAATCTTTCGGTAAGGTGAGTTTTTTCACTATCATAGGTTCCAGATGAGTCAATTATTATAGGAAATATACCATGCAGCCAAATGACATCACTTTTTTTCTACGTTTCCAGGATGACATTCTGGCTGGGCGTAAAACCATCACTATTCGTGACGAGTCTGAATCGCACTTTAAAACGGGTGATGTGCTGCGCGTTGGGCGCTTTGAAGATGACGGTTATTTTTGCACGATTGAAGTTACTGCAACCTCAACCGTAACACTGGATACTCTCACCGAAAAACATGCTGCACAGGAAAACATGACTCTTGTCGAACTGAAAAGGGTCATTGCCGATATTTATCCCGGTCAGACACAGTTTTATGTAATTGAATTTAAATGTCTTTAAATTGAACTCACGCCTGTTAGTTGAAGTTTTGCTTTTAATTTCATGAGTTTTCGGAGATTAGTCCCAAATCAGAATTTATTTTAGCTAACAGGTGTTCACTGGAACTATTCTCAGTTACGCTGGAGAGGTTTACACGTGCGTGTACGTTTCTCCGGAGTAAGTTATGGTTCAGAAGCCTCTCATTAAGCAGGGATATTCGCTGGCAGAGGAAATTGCCAACAGCGTCAGTCACGGCATTGGGCTGGTGTTTGGTATCGTTGGGCTGGTGTTGCTACTGGTTCAGGCGGTGGATCTCAATGCCAGCGCCACGGCGATAACCAGCTATAGTCTATATGGCGGCAGCATGATCCTGTTGTTCCTCGCTTCAACGCTTTATCACGCCATTCCTCATCAACGGGCAAAAATGTGGCTGAAGAAATTTGACCACTGCGCCATTTACCTGCTGATTGCCGGAACCTACACGCCGTTTTTGCTGGTGGGGCTGGATTCACCGTTGGCGCGTGGGCTGATGATTGTTATCTGGAGCCTGGCGCTACTGGGGATTTTGTTCAAGCTCACTATTGCGCACCGATTCAAAATTTTATCTTTGGTGACCTATCTGGCGATGGGGTGGCTGTCGCTGATAGTAGTGTATCAACTAGCGATGAAGCTGGCTGCGGGTGGCGTGACGTTACTGGCGGTGGGCGGGGTGGTCTACTCGCTCGGGGTGATTTTCTACGTCTGCAAACGCATTCCTTATAACCATGCTATCTGGCACGGTTTTGTGCTGGGCGGCAGTGTGTGCCACTTCCTGGCGATTTATTTGTATGTTGGGCAGGCGTAATTGGTACGCCTTTGTAGGCCTGAAAAGACACACCAGTGTCGCTTCAGGCAATAGATGCCCGAAGCGATACAGAGATTTACTCTTCCAGCGAATACGGCAGCGGCTCGATATGCAATGTATTCGCATCGTCGCGCACGCGGAACACGCTGTCCGGTTCCATATCGTTATTCATTACAGCCTGCACCAGCAGTCGGCCATCGTCGAGCTGAACGGCGGCCAGCACCGTACCAGTACGACGCCAGTTCTCGCCCATTTTCAGCTCTAAGTCTTCACCGGCTTCCGGCAGTCGGCTGGCGCTACCCGTCAGCAACCAGAGCGCGCGTTTGTTAGCTCCGCGGAATTTGGCCCGCGCCACCATCTCTTGCCCGGTGTAACAGCCTTTCTTAAAGCTGATACCGCCCAGCGCCTGGAGGTTGGTTGCCTGTGGGATAAACTGCCCGCTATTGGCGGCATCAATCACCGGGAAACCCGCTTCAATGTTTAATGCCAGCCACTGTTGGCTATTGTTCAGTTCCGCTTCACCGCGCAGTTTATCGGTCAGCGTATTGGCGGTAGCTTCATCGGTTACGATCAGGAAACGTTCTGCCGGGTGTTCAAACCATAGCAGGGTAGTTGCACCTTCTTTGACTACCTGTTTTTCTTTCGCAGGCAGTTCACTAAAGAGATTTGTCAGCGCGGCGCGTGCCTGAAAACCGGCAACACCTAGCAGCACACGTTCATCGTCTGGTGCGATGGTCACTTTAGAGAATACCGCATATTTTTTCAGTTCAGTCAGTTGCGACTCGCGCACGCTGCGTCGTTCAATCCACGCAAAGCCGTCGCCGTCGCGGAACAGACGTAAATTGCTCCACATTTTGCCTTTGGCGTCGCAATGCGCAGCGAGCAGGTGCTGATCTTCTGTCATCTGGCTGACATCTGCTGTCACCTGACCCTGCATATATTTTTCGCTGTCCGGGCCAGTAATGGTGGCAAGCGCCCAGTCATCAAGCGTCATCAGCGTCAGTGGTAAACGGGCAGAAGCCCCAGGCTGACGGGGAGGAAAAGGTGTAAAAGCCATAATGAGTCCTGTTTTACAAACGGCGTATTTATGGCTAATGGTAAAAGAGCTATGAGGCAATGCAAGTGCTTTCACTACGCGATCTGTGCCTTCTGATTGCCTTTGCGAGGCGACTTCCAAAAAAATGAAGCCCATGAAATGTTGTGGGTTAATTTCGCGATCGTGATTGTGTTTACTGATATTCCCGTAAAAGAAGTCGAAAAACACGTTACAATAGCCAGGTACTGGATTTTCGTGAGACAGGTAGAAGATGGACATTAACAACAAAGCCCGCATTCATTGGGCATGCCGCCGTGGTATGCGCGAACTTGATATTTCAATCATGCCGTTTTTCGAACATGAGTACGACAGCTTAAGCGATGACGAAAAACGCATCTTTATTCGTCTGCTGGAATGTGACGATCCCGATCTGTTCAACTGGTTGATGAATCATGGTAAACCGGCCGATGCAGAACTTGAAATGATGGTCCGACTCATCCAGACACGGAATCGGGAACGTGGTCCTGTGGCAATCTGATTTACGCGTCTCCTGGCGCGCGCAGTGGCTTTCCTTGCTGATTCATGGGCTGGTTGCCGCTGTTATTTTACTTATGCCCTGGCCGTTAAGTTACACCCCGTTATGGATGGTGTTACTTTCGCTGGTGGTGTTTGATTGCGTTCGCAGCCAGCGGCGTATTAATGCTCGCCATGGGGAAATTCGCCTGTTGATGGACGGGCGTTTGCGTTGGCAAGGGCAGGAGTGGAGCATCGTCAAAGCCCCGTGGATGATTAAAAGCGGCATGATGCTGTGTTTACGGTCTGATAGCGGTAAACAGCAACATTTATGGCTGGCAGCCGACAGCATGGACGAGGCCGAATGGCGGGATTTACGGAGGATTTTGTTGCAACAAGAGACGCAAAGGTGAACATGACGGCAAAGCATATGCGCCAGGCCGTCGGTGAGATCAGGCGTAATGCTCTGCCATTTCGTTGAGGATTTGCTCGCACCAGCTCTGAATACGCTCGTCGCTAAGGTCATACTGGTTAGTTTCGTCCAGCGCCAGCCCCACGAACAGTTGTCCGTCAGCAATCACCGGTTTCGGGCTGGTAAACTCATATCCTTCCGTTGGCCAGTAGCCGACGAACTTCACGCCTTTGGTCGAGAGTTTGTCATGCAGCATGCCGAGCGCATCGAGGAACCACTCGCCGTATCCTAGTTGATCGCCTAGCCCATACAGCGCAACAATTTTACCTTCGAGGTTCAGGCCGTCGAGCTGATCCCAGACGGCTTCCCAGTCTTCCTGGATTTCGCCGAAATCCCAGGTCGGGATACCCAGAATGAGCACATCGTACTGTTCCATTAATTTCGGGGAGTCGTCCTTGAGGTTATGTAAGGTCACCAGTTCTGGGCCGATAATATCGCGGATTTTTTCTGCCGCCATTTCGGTGTAACAGGTGCTGGAACCGTAAAAAAGACCCATATTCATAACGTAAGCTTCTCGATTCTGCTGTGGCTTTTGCGGCTAGTGTATCAGAATCGCTTTAGTCACGGCACAATAAGGCATAATGGATCAAATGAGTGACCATAAGGGGCGCAAGTGAAACAGGATCTGGCACGCATCGAGCAGTTTCTTGATGCTCTGTGGCTGGAAAAAAATCTGGCTGAAAATACATTGAACGCATACCGTCGCGATCTGTCAATGATGGTGGAGTGGTTGCATCATCACGGGGTGACGCTGGCGACGGCGCAAAGTGACGATTTGCAGGCATTACTGGCAGAACGGCTGGAGGGCGGGTATAAAGCCACCAGCTCAGCGCGTTTGCTGAGTGCAGTGCGTCGATTGTTCCAGTATCTTTATCGCGAAAAGTTTCGTGAAGACGATCCCAGTGCGCATCTGGCTTCACCGAAATTGCCCCAGCGTTTGCCAAAAGATTTAAGTGAAGCGCAGGTCGAACGATTATTACAGGCACCATTAATTGATCAGCCACTGGAGCTGCGCGATAAAGCCATGCTTGAAGTGTTGTATGCGACCGGGCTGCGTGTCTCTGAACTGGTCGGACTGACAATGAGTGATATCAGCCTGCGTCAGGGGGTGGTGCGGGTCATTGGTAAAGGCAACAAAGAACGCCTGGTGCCGTTAGGTGAAGAGGCGGTTTACTGGCTGGAAACCTATCTGGAACATAGCCGACCGTGGTTGCTAAACGGTGTGTCGATTGACGTGTTGTTTCCCAGCCAGCGTGCGCAGCAGATGACGAGACAAACGTTTTGGCACCGCATTAAACATTATGCTGTGCTGGCGGGTATCGACAGCGAAAAACTGTCACCGCATGTGTTGCGTCACGCCTTTGCCACTCATTTATTAAATCATGGTGCGGATTTACGCGTGGTTCAGATGCTACTGGGCCACAGCGATCTCTCTACCACGCAAATTTATACGCATGTCGCTACCGAGCGTCTGCGGCAACTTCATCAACAGCATCACCCGCGGGCGTGATATCTGAAAGGAAGATTTATGAAAAAAGGTTTTATGTTGTTTACTTTGTTGGCGGCGTTTTCAGGGTTTGTTCAGGCAGATGATGCGGCAATTCAACAAACGTTAGCCAAAATGGGCATCAAAAGCAGCGATATTCAGCCCGCGCCCGTGGCTGGCATGAAGACAGTTCTGACTAACAGTGGTGTGTTGTACATCACCGATGATGGTAAACATATCATTCAGGGGCCGATGTATGACGTTAGCGGCACGGCTCCGGTCAATGTCACCAATAAGATGCTGTTAAAGCAGCTGAACGCGCTTGAAAAGGAGATGATCGTTTATAAAGCGCCGCAGGAAAAACACGTCATCACCGTGTTTACTGATATTACCTGTGGTTACTGCCACAAACTGCATGAGCAAATGGCAGACTACAACGCGCTGGGGATCACCGTGCGTTATCTTGCTTTCCCGCGCCAGGGGCTGGAGAGCCAGGCTGAGCAACAAATGAAAGCCATCTGGTGTGCGAAAGATAAAAACAAAGCGTTTGATGACGTGATGGCGGGTAAAAGCGTCGCACCAGCCAGCTGCGACGTGGATATTGCCGACCAATACGCGCTGGGCGTTCAGCTTGGCGTAAGCGGTACTCCGGCAGTTGTGCTGAGCAATGGCACACTTGTTCCGGGTTACCAGCCGCCGAAAGAGATGAAAGAATTCCTCGACGAACACCAAAAAATGACCAGCGGTAAATAATTCGCGTGAAACAACATATACAACTTCGTCGCCGTGAAGTCGATGAAACGGCAGACTTGCCCGCTGAATTGCCGCCCTTGCTGCGCCGTTTATACGCCAGCCGGGGAGTACGCAGTGCGCAAGAACTGGAACGCAGTGTTAAAGGTATGCTGCCCTGGCAGCAACTGAGCGGCGTCGAAAAGGCCGTTGAGATCCTTTACAACGCTTTTCGCGAAGGAACGCGGATTATTGTGGTCGGTGATTTCGACGCCGACGGCGCGACCAGCACGGCTCTAAGCGTGCTGGCGATGCGCTCGCTTGGTTGCAGCAATATCGACTACCTGGTGCCAAACCGTTTCGAAGACGGCTACGGTTTAAGTCCGGAAGTGGTCGATCAGGCGCATGCCCGTGGCGCGCAGCTAATTGTCACGGTGGATAACGGCATTTCCTCCCATGCGGGGGTTGAACATGCTCGCTCGTTGGGCATTCCGGTTATCGTTACCGATCACCATTTGCCGGGCGAAACGTTACCTGCGGCAGAAGCGATCATTAACCCTAACTTGCGCGACTGCAATTTCCCGTCGAAATCACTGGCAGGTGTGGGGGTGGCATTTTATCTGATGCTGGCGCTGCGCACCTTTTTGCGCGATCAGAGCTGGTTTGATGAGCGCGGCATCGCAATTCCTAACCTGGCAGAACTGCTGGATCTGGTAGCGCTGGGGACAGTGGCAGACGTCGTGCCGCTGGACGCTAATAATCGCATTCTGACCTGGCAGGGGATGAGTCGCATCCGTGCCGGAAAGTGCCGTCCGGGGATTAAAGCGCTGCTGGAAGTAGCCAACCGCGATGCACAAAAACTCGCCGCCAGCGATTTAGGTTTTGCGCTGGGGCCGCGTCTCAATGCTGCCGGACGACTGGACGATATGTCCGTTGGTGTGGCGCTGTTGCTGTGCGATAACATCGGCGAAGCGCGTGTGCTGGCAAATGAACTTGATGCGCTAAACCAGACACGTAAAGAGATCGAACAGGGAATGCAGGTCGAAGCTCTGACCCTGTGCGAGAAACTTGAGCGCAGCCGCAACACGCTACCCGGAGGGTTGGCAATGTATCACCCCGAATGGCATCAGGGGGTGGTCGGTATTCTGGCTTCGCGCATCAAAGAGCGTTTTCACCGTCCGGTTATCGCCTTTGCGCCTGCGGGTGACGGTACGCTGAAAGGTTCCGGTCGCTCTATTCAGGGGCTGCATATGCGTGATGCGCTGGAGCGACTAGACTCGCTCTACCCGGGCATGATGCTGAAGTTTGGCGGTCATGCGATGGCGGCAGGCTTGTCGCTGGAAGAGGATAAATTCGAACTCTTTCAACAACGGTTTGGCGAACTGGTTACTGAGTGGCTGGATCCTTCGCTATTGCAAGGCGAAGTGGTGTCAGATGGTCCGTTAAGCCCAGCCGAAATGACCATGGAAGTGGCGCAACTGCTGCGCGATGCTGGCCCGTGGGGGCAGATGTTCCCGGAGCCGCTGTTTGACGGTCATTTCCGTCTGCTGCAACAGCGGCTGGTGGGCGAACGTCATTTGAAGGTGATGGTCGAACCGGTCGGCGGTGGTCCGCTGCTGGATGGTATTGCTTTTAATGTCGATACCGCCCTCTGGCCCGATAACGGCGTGCGCGAAGTGCAACTGGCTTACAAGCTGGATATTAACGAGTTTCGCGGCAACCGCAGCCTGCAAATTATCATCGACAATATCTGGCCAATTTAGCGTCATATTATCTATAAAAAAGAGCGTGAATTCGGTACAATCCCGCGCTTATCACCGCACTTTGACTAGCTCAATAAAAGAAATCAGACCATGTTTGAAATTAATCCGGTAAATAATCGCATTCAGGACCTCACGGAACGCTCCGACGTTCTTAGGGGGTATCTTTGACTATGACGCCAAGAAAGAGCGTCTGGAAGAAGTAAACGCCGAGCTGGAACAGCCGGATGTCTGGAACGACCCCGAACGCGCACAGGCGCTGGGTAAAGAGCGTTCCTCCCTCGAAGCCGTTGTCGACACCCTCGACCAAATGAAACAGGGGCTGGAAGATGTTTCTGGTCTGCTGGAACTGGCTGTAGAAGCTGATGACGAAGAAACCTTTAACGAAGCCGTTGCTGAACTCGACGCCCTCGAAGAAAAACTGGCGCAGCTTGAGTTCCGCCGTATGTTCTCTGGCGAATATGACAGTGCCGACTGCTACCTCGATATTCAGGCTGGTTCTGGCGGTACGGAAGCACAGGACTGGGCGAGCATGCTTGAGCGTATGTATCTGCGCTGGGCAGAATCACGTGGTTTCAAAACTGAAATTATCGAAGAGTCGGAAGGTGAAGTCGCGGGTATTAAATCCGTAACTATCAAAATCTCTGGCGATTACGCTTACGGCTGGCTGCGTACAGAAACCGGTGTTCACCGCCTGGTGCGTAAGAGCCCGTTCGACTCCGGCGGTCGCCGCCATACGTCGTTCAGCTCCGCGTTTGTTTACCCGGAAGTCGATGATGATATTGATATCGAAATCAATCCGGCGGATCTGCGCATCGACGTTTATCGCGCGTCCGGCGCGGGTGGTCAGCACGTTAACCGTACCGAATCTGCGGTGCGTATTACTCACATCCCGACCGGGATCGTGACCCAGTGCCAGAACGACCGTTCCCAGCACAAGAACAAAGACCAGGCCATGAAGCAGATGAAAGCGAAGCTTTATGAACTGGAGATGCAGAAGAAGAATGCCGAGAAACAAGCGATGGAAGACAACAAATCCGACATCGGCTGGGGCAGCCAGATTCGTTCTTATGTCCTTGATGACTCCCGCATTAAAGATCTGCGCACCGGGGTTGAAACCCGCAACACGCAGGCAGTGCTGGACGGCAGCCTGGATCAATTTATCGAAGCAAGTTTGAAAGCAGGGTTATGAGGAACCAACATGTCTGAACAACACGCACAGGGTGCTGACGCGGTAGTCGATCTTAACAATGAACTGAAAACGCGTCGTGAGAAGCTGGCGAACCTGCGTGAGCAGGGGATTGCCTTCCCGAACGATTTCCGTCGCGATCATACCTCTGACCAATTGCACGCAGAATTCGACGGCAAAGAGAACGAAGAACTGGAAGCGCTGAACATCGAAGTAGCCGTTGCTGGCCGTATGATGACCCGTCGTATTATGGGTAAAGCCTCCTTCGTGACCCTGCAGGACGTTGGTGGCCGCATTCAGCTGTACGTAGCCCGTGACGATCTGCCGGAAGGCGTTTACAACGAGCAGTTCAAAAAATGGGACCTCGGCGACATCCTTGGCGCGAAAGGTAAGCTGTTCAAAACCAAAACGGGTGAACTGTCTATCCACTGCACTGAGCTGCGTCTGCTGACCAAAGCACTGCGTCCGCTGCCGGATAAATTCCACGGCTTGCAGGATCAGGAAGCGCGTTATCGTCAGCGCTATCTGGACCTCATCTCTAACGATGACTCCCGCAACACCTTTAAAGTGCGTTCCCAAATCCTTTCTGGCATTCGCCAGTTCATGGTGAAGCGCGGCTTTATGGAAGTTGAAACTCCAATGATGCAGGTGATCCCAGGCGGTGCGGCTGCGCGTCCGTTTATCACCCACCATAACGCGCTGGATCTCGACATGTACCTGCGTATCGCGCCGGAACTGTACCTCAAGCGTCTGGTGGTCGGTGGCTTTGAGCGTGTATTCGAAATCAACCGTAACTTCCGTAACGAAGGTATCTCCGTACGTCATAACCCAGAGTTCACCATGATGGAACTCTATATGGCTTACGCAGATTACAAAGATCTGATCGAGCTGACCGAATCGCTGTTCCGTACTCTGGCGCAGGATATTCTCGGTAAGACGGAAGTGACCTATGGCGACGTAACGCTGGACTTCGGCAAACCGTTCGAAAAACTGACCATGCGTGAAGCGATCAAGAAATACCGCCCGGAAACCAACATGGCAGATCTGGACAACTTCGACTCTGCGAAAGCGATTGCTGAATCTATCGGCATCCACGTTGAGAAGAGCTGGGGGCTGGGCCGTATCGTTACCGAGATCTTCGAAGAAGTGGCAGAAGCTCATCTGATTCAGCCAACCTTCATTACTGAATATCCGGCAGAAGTGTCTCCGCTGGCGCGTCGTAACGACGTTAACCCGGAAATCACTGACCGCTTTGAGTTCTTCATTGGTGGTCGTGAAATCGGTAACGGCTTCAGCGAGCTGAATGATGCGGAAGATCAGGCACAGCGCTTCCTGGATCAGGTTGCCGCGAAAGATGCCGGTGACGATGAAGCGATGTTCTACGATGAAGACTACGTCACCGCACTGGAACACGGCTTACCGCCGACAGCAGGTCTGGGAATTGGTATCGACCGTATGGTAATGCTGTTTACCAACAGCCATACCATCCGCGACGTTATTCTGTTCCCGGCGATGCGTCCGGTGAAATAAGTATTACGTTATGCTCATAGCCCCGGCAAATGTCGGGGTTTTTTATTTAAGCTGTGTAAATGCAGACAATCGTTTTCTGGCTTCGCGGTTTGTCGCCTGCATCGCCATCCACGGGCTGAATGCCCACGGTGTGGCATCAATACCGTGTAATACATCTGCTAAATCACACCATTGATAATCCATTACTTCATCATCGTTGATCTGTAACGCACTGGTCGCGCGTGCGGCAAATACCGGGCACACTTCATTTTCCACAATGCCATTCGGATCGGTGGCGCGATAGCAAAAGTCAGGATAGATGGATTCAGGAGGCGTAATTTCCACACCAAGCTCATAACGGCAACGGCGGATCACCGCATCTTCGTTGCTTTCTTCCAGCTGTGGGTGCCCACAAACCGAGTTAGTCCACACGCCCGGCCATGCTTTTTTGCTCAGTGCGCGGCGGGTAACTAATAATTGCCCTTTGGCATTGAACAGCCAGCAGGAGAATGCGAGATGTAAGAGGGTGTCTGCCGTGTGTGCGGCATACTTTTCCAGTGTCCCCGTGGGAATCCCCTGAGCATCCAGTATAATGACGTGTTCCGTTTGCATAATTTCTCACATGTAATTCTAATCACTCGTCATTATAGATAATTGAAGAATGAAATGATTACCCAAGTGAGCGTTTATCGACAACCGCCCGTTTTGAGCGGATGTCGACAGGAAAAGATCATTTAAAAAAGCAGCATCATATATTTGAAGCGACTTTCAATGGCCATTGCAACACAGTCAGAGATGACAGGAATGGAGATCATAAAGAGCAACAACAGGCTGAAGATAGCGCGCATTAAAAGATTCATATTATTCTCCATGCTCATTTTTCTTCAGCTTGCGCATCAGAAGCCACATACGTACTGTCCTGACTTTTAAATCTTTATCAGAGACGGATTCCTTCACCAGGTCAGCATGATGCTGATAGCCATTAAAGAAGACGTTCAGCACAACGGCGCTAAGGGTTGCGAGCATAATGCCGCTATGTAGCAACGGTTGCAGTACGGCTGGTAACTTAGAAAAGAAATCGTGAGAGAGCGTCGGCGTCATGCCAACGCCGAGACTGATCGCCACAATATAGAGGTTGTAACGGTTGGTGGTGTAGTTACAACGCGACAGAATTCGAATTCCTGTCGCCAGTACCATGCCGAACATGATTAAAATGATCCCGGAAGAGATACATACCCAGCGACTGTGGACACGCGTTACGCTGACCAGACCGACGTTCTGCGAAAACGAAGTATGTGGGAAGCTGTTAAACGTACCGCCAATCATTGTTCCGACACCATCTACGCGCAGCCCGCGAATAATGTCTTGTGAAGACAGTTTTCGACCAACAATTTCACCCAGTGCCAGAAACATCCCCATCGATTCAATAAACACAATGATTAACACGGCGGTCATGGTCAGAATGGAGACGGGATCGAAAACGGGTATACCAAACGACATTGGCGTGACAATTGCAAACCACGAAGCATCATGTAGCCCGGATAAATTGACTTCATTCATCATCCACGAAAGTAAAAAGCCAAATACAATCCCCAGTAATACGGCGACGTTGGACATAAATCCTTTCGCATAGCGAGTAATGAGTAAGATAAAAATTAAGACGGCAAAGGAGATACCTAAATAAACGGGATTACCATATTGCGGATTCCCTTTACCTCCTGCGGCCCAGTCAATACCCACCTGAATGATGCTAAGCCCGATAGAAGTAATAACCACACCGGTAACCAGTGGCGGGAATAAAGGCATCAAGCGACCAATAAGTGGCGCTAATAATGTGGTGATAAAACCCGCGGCAATAGTGGCGCCAAATATCCCCAGCAGGCCGATATCCGGATTCATCCCAATGGCTATCATAGGTGTTACAGCAGCAAAGGTCACCGACATAATCACCGGCAGGCGGATCCCCATAAAGCGGCCTATACCGATACATTGCAATAATGTGACGATGCCGCAGCAAAAGAGATCCGAGCTAATGAGCATCGCAATAGCTTCTTTTGAGAGGCCCAGTCGGTCACCAATCATAAGAGGAACAGCGACTGCACCTGCGTACATGACAAGGACGTGTTGCAGACCGAGTATGATCAGCTTTCCTGGTGATAATATGCGGTCAACCTCATCAGTTGGGCAGTCTTGCCCTGAAGATGAGGGTAGTTGGGAATCTATGGCGCTCATCAGTGTTTCTCCTTTCGCCCGCCAGAGTAAAAAGCAACCGTTTACGTTTATGAAACTGTCTAAACACATGCTCGTGGAGTGCCAGTTTTTGCGAGGAAGGGGAGTTAGAGACAGGAATTGCGGAGGCAATCACATAATCGAGGTTAAACCACGAAAATGAGAAGAGAACCTGACAATGGAATTATCTGTAATTTTCTCATATTGATATTTCATTAATCATTCTGGCATGCCGCGCTCTCGCATTTAATCGTTTTTATCTGGATTGCTCTCTTTTGGTAGGCAATGTTGAAATAATGAAAGCGGCACAGATTGAGGGGCAGTAATTTGAACTTAGTCACAAAATTATAATTAAAACGGTCATGCTACCTAATATATGCCCGTTTATTGCATCGCGAAATTTGAGAAGACATAACTCATTAAATGAAAGGGATGCAAATGAATAAGTTTATCGCTGCTGAAGCTGCGGAATGTATAGGCTGTCATGCTTGTGAAATTGCCTGTGCGGTGGCACACAATCAAGAAAACTGGCCGCTGAGTCACAGTGACTTTCGACCGCGTATCCATGTTGTAGGGAAAGGCCTGGCTGCGAATCCGGTGGCCTGCCATCACTGTAACAATGCCCCTTGCGTTACGGCTTGCCCGGTTAATGCTCTGACTTTCCAGCCTGATAGCGTACAACTGAACGAGCAAAAATGTATTGGTTGTAAAAGATGCGCAATCGCTTGCCCCTTTGGCGTTATTGAGATGGTCGATACGATTGCGCAGAAATGCGACCTTTGTAACCAGCGCAGTTCCGGCACGCAAGCCTGTATTGAGGTCTGCCCAACACAGGCGTTGCGGCTGATGGACGATAAAGGGTTACGGCAGATAAAGATGGCCCGCCAGCGCAAAACGGCAGAAGGAAAAGCGTCATCAGATGCTCCGCTATCTCGCAGTGCAGTGTTTCTCCCTGTTAACCCGCGTAAAGGCGCAGATAAAATTTCAGCGAGTGAACGGAAAAAACACTTTGGTGAAATTTATTGCAGCCTTGATCAAAAACAGGCGGCTTATGAAAGCGATCGCTGTGTTTATTGTGCCGAAAAAGCTAACTGTAACTGGCATTGCCCGTTGCATAACGCTATTCCGGATTACATCCGTCTGGTACAGGAAGGGAAGATTATTGAAGCGGCAGAACTCTGCCACCAGACCAGCTCCTTACCAGAAATCTGCGGCAGGGTATGTCCACAGGACCGTCTTTGTGAAGGCGCATGTACATTGAAAGATCACTCTGGCGCAGTCTCTATTGGTAATCTGGAACGCTACATTACCGAAGAAATCCCCTCGATTTGAACATTTGGTTCTTATGGCAAAGATTTAGTCTTAGCAGGCAAGATTTACGCCAGAAACGACAATAAGCGTTAGGGGAGGAAGGAAGTGTGATGATGTTAAAAAAACACAGATATGATACGAAACAGGCCCCGGAATAGGGACAGTGATACGTATCAATATGAGTGGCGATAAAATCAATGTGATAAATTGGGATTATTACGCATCAGGATGGGTAATAGGATAAAAAAGTCAGGAAATTCGATACCTCTACAGTGAATATTTTGCTGGTGATACTTCTCTTTGCCAAATGAAATTAACCTCTTTTTCTATTACCTCGTTTTTCCAGAAGCAAGAGATTGGGTATCAGGAGGCTGGCTGCTATGATATGGCGTCTTGTTTTTTAAGCGAGGAAAGATTTTGAGTGCGGGACGCCTGAATAAAAAATCTCTGGGGATCGCGATGTTGTTATCGGTTGGGCTGCTTTTGGCGGGCTGTTCGGGTAGCAAGTCATCCGATACAGGAACGTATTCCGGCTCCGTTTACACCGTGAAACGGGGGGATACGCTATATCGTATTTCGCGCACCACGGGAACCAGCGTAAAAGAACTTGCGCGACTGAACGGCATTTCCCCCCCTTACACCATTGAAGTCGGTCAGAAGCTAAAACTGGGGGGAGCGAAAAGTAGCAGTAGTTCACGTAAATCAACCGCCAAATCAACGACCAAAACCGCATCGGTTACACCGTCGTCCGCAGTACCAAAATCTTCCTGGCCACCAGTAGGACAACGTTGTTGGTTATGGCCAACGACAGGGAAAGTTATCATGCCTTATTCGACAGCAGATGGCGGCAATAAAGGGATTGATATCTCGGCTCCACGGGGGACACCTATTTACGCCGCAGGGGCCGGAAAGGTGGTGTATGTGGGCAATCAGCTGCGTGGCTACGGTAATCTCATTATGATTAAACACAGTGAAGATTACATTACGGCCTACGCCCATAATGACACGATGCTGGTAAATAATGGGCAAAGCGTGAAGGCTGGGCAAAAAATCGCCACCATGGGGAGCACTGATGCGGCATCTGTTCGCCTGCATTTCCAGATTCGTTACCGTGCAACGGCAATTGATCCACTACGTTACTTGCCACCTCAGGGCAGCAAGCCCAAATGCTGATGGCGAATTAATCAGCAGTCAGTAACGTGGCACTTGCTAAGGAGAGCGTAAGGTTTATAATGCCTTACGCATCTCGAAGCGGGCGTAGTTCAATGGTAGAACGAGAGCTTCCCAAGCTCTATACGAGGGTTCGATTCCCTTCGCCCGCTCCAGGTTATCTTCGCCTTATCTACCAGCCATTTTTAGTTGTACTTTGTTTTTCCTGATATATTAATTCTATCGCAAATTGTTTTTGAATGATCAGAAGTGATCTTGCGAATCTAAGTTATGCATCTTAAATAGTCTTATTTAAGATGTTCAGCTCTCTTTGTGTGTTTAACTACCTGATAATGCCAGGATATAACTCGAGTCGTGATAGAGTGGAATAATAACAAATGCGCATTATGAAAATTGGAATGGTTCAAAATTGTGGCAATTTTGAACCATTCACAATGGATGTTAGCTAAAGAACATTACTGATACGCACAGGATACCCACGATCAGCGTAATCAGATTTCCTATTGAACGCCAGGGTTTCAGTGCCGGGATGAGATAAGTTGATAGCGTAGGCATGATGAAAAGTATCATGGCAATGAGCGGGCCGCTGATCGCGTAAATCATCGAAATCGCGTTTGGGTTAATGCAACAAACAATGAAGGTAATCAGCGATACCACCATAATTGATAGTGCACGGTTAAATGCACGACTTTTCTTTACACCAACCTGCTGTAATGTTGTTTTGACGACCTCTGTGGCACCTTCAATAACGCCAAAGTACGTACCCAGGAATGATTTCGACATCGCAACTACTGCGACAATAATCCCGGAAATCGACAACCATGCCGGGGCGTTTGGTAGCATAGATAGCGCCGATAAAATGGTAACCCCTTCTTTTTTAGCCGCTTCAATATATGAAGGTGGAATCGAAAGCAGGCAGCTAAAGACAAAGAACAGTACACTTATGCAGATGATGAGATAAGCGACTTTCATAATTTTTTTGCATTTATCCATAGCGTGTTCGCCATATTTTTCACGTCTGTCTATGGCAAACGTAGAAATAATGGGGGTATGGCTAAAGGCGAAAACCATCACGGGAATCGATATCCATATCTGGTGAAGGGTATTCTGATTGAACTCTACCTGGGTTGTTAATAGAGCGGGTTGCCAGCTACCGATAAGGTAAATAGAAAGAAATAAGAAATAGGCAATCAATGGGAATACCAAAAATCCCATTACCCGAATGGTGGCATGGCGTCCCATCAGAAAAATGAGATTCAGAATTAATACAACACCCAGACTCACTAGCATACGGATACGAAGATCAATAATCATATGCTTTGACAGCTGTTCCGTAAGTGAGTTGGTAATTGCCACTGCATATATCAACACGACCACAAAAAAGGCGATGAAGTACAGCGTAGTAATCAGATTACCAATTTTCTTGCCATAGTAGTGTGTTACCGCGCCCGTTATCCCTTCACCTGCTGATGTTTTTGATGAGAGGATGAACTGGCATAAGGCTTTATGTGGCCAATATGTTAAAGGCCAGGCGACCAGAGCAGTAATAAACAGGACCACAGCCCCTGCCGAACCTAACTGAATAGGAAGGAAGAGCGTGCCTGCACCAACGGCTGTGCCGTAGAGCGCGAAACTCCATAGCGTTTCTTCTTTTGACCAAATATTAGACATTATCTGAATGTATCATCTACAAATTAAATAAAATGGAGGGCAATTTACCATAAACCAGGTTAAGTATGGGAGATTAACGCCTTATCTACCCTTCTATTGGTGGGTTAGTGGTTGCAAACCTTACGTGCCAGTTATGTCTCTGACTGCTGATCAGGCCTATTTCCTTTGTGATAAAAATCACTTTTTTAAACAATTAAGATAACTCCAGTTAACAATTATTTACTATTGAGTGCGAGGTTGTGATGAAAGACGTTGTGATTGCCGGGGCGTTATTGTCATCGCCGGGGGCCAGGAAAACATGAGCCGCGCACCACATGTTCTGATTGATAGCCGCACTGGTGCGCAGCTTGGCAATAGCCAGTTGGTTGATAGTCTAGTGCATGATGGGTTGTGGGATGCCTTCAATGATTATCACATTGGTGTCACCGCCGAAAATCTGGCTCGCGAATATGGCATCAGCCGTCAGTTGCAGGATGCTTACGCACTTAGTTCGCAACAAAAAGCGCGAGCGGCGATTGACGCCGGACGATTTAAAGATGAGATCGTCCCGGTAATGGCCCAAAGTCACGGTCAGACGTTGGTTGTTGATACCGATGAACAGCCACGCACTGACGCCAGTGCAGAAGGCTTAGCCCTTTTAAATCCTTCATTTGATAGTCTCGGTTCTGTGACAGCGGGTAATGCATCATCCATTCTGATAACTTTTATGACCCTGCCGCATGGCAGGGTTTTTTATACCTGTAGATCATCATAATCCATATTATGGTTATGAAATAATCCATATCAATTATCAATTAATGAGTTTTATCTTCTTTAAAATTATGAGGTTAATAATAATTTCAGTAATTCAACTTAATTTGAAAATTGGAATATCCATCACATAACTATATGTCGCAGCAATTTAATCCATATTTACGCTATTTCCGACATGACACCAGTGTGATTTGTTCACGTATTTTTTCACTATGTCTTACTCTCTGCTGGCAGGAAAAAATGGTTACTATCAATACGGAATCGGCTTTAACGCCACGTTCTTTGCGGGATACGCGGCGTATGAATATGTTTGTTTCGGTAGCTGCTGCGGTCGCAGGATTGTTATTTGGGCTTGATATCGGCGTAATCGCCGGAGCGTTGCCGTTCATTACCGATCATTTTGCGCTGACCAGTCGTTTGCAGGAATGGGTGGTCAGTAGCATGATGCTCGGTGCAGCAATTGGTGCGCTGTTTAATGGTTGGCTGTCGTTTCGCCTGGGGCGTAAATATAGCCTGATGGCGGGGGCCATCCTGTTTGTACTCGGTTCGATAGGGTCCGCTTTTGCAACCAACGTAGAGATGTTAATCGCCGCTCGTGTGGTGCTGGGCATTGCTGTCGGAATCGCCTCTTACACCGCTCCTCTGTATCTTTCTGAAATGGCAAGTGAAAATGTTCGCGGTAAGATGATCAGTATGTACCAGTTGATGGTCACACTCGGCATCGTGCTGGCGTTTTTATCTGATACAGCGTTCAGTTATAGCGGTAACTGGCGCGCAATGTTAGGGGTTCTTGCTTTTCCGGCAGTCTTGTTGATTATTCTGGTGGTCTTCCTGCCGAATAGCCCGCGCTGGCTAGCAGAAAAAGGCCGTCATATTGAGGCAGAAGAAGTGCTGCGTATGTTGCGCGATACGTCGGAAAAAGCGCGAGACGAACTCAACGAAATTCGTGAAAGCCTGAAGTTAAAACAGGGCGGCTGGGCGCTGTTTAAGATAAATCGTAACGTCCGTCGTGTCGTGTTTCTCGGTATGTTGTTGCAGGCGATGCAGCAGTTTACCGGTATGAACATCATCATGTACTACGCGCCGCGCATTTTCAAAATGGCGGGCTTTACGACGACCGAACAGCAGATGATTGCGACTCTGGTCGTGGGACTGACTTTTATGTTCGCCACCTTTATTGCGGTCTTTACGGTAGATAAAGCCGGGCGTAAACCGGCACTGAAAATTGGTTTTAGCGTGATGGCATTAGGCACCCTGGTGCTGGGCTATTGCCTGATGCAGTTTGATAACGGTACGGCTTCCAGTGGCTTGTCCTGGCTCTCTGTTGGCATGACGATGATGTGTATTGCCGGTTATGCGATGAGCGCCGCACCAGTAGTGTGGATCCTGTGTTCTGAAATTCAGCCGCTGAAATGCCGCGATTTTGGCATCACCTGTTCGACGACGACAAACTGGGTGTCGAATATGATTATCGGCGCGACCTTCCTGACTCTGCTTGATAGCATTGGCGCTGCCGGTACGTTCTGGCTCTACACTGCGCTGAACATTGCGTTTGTGGGCATCACTTTCTGGCTCATTCCGGAAACCAAGAATGTCACGCTGGAACATATTGAACGCAAACTGATGGCTGGTGAGAAGTTGAGAAATATTGGTGTCTAATTTCATGGGCCGGATGTGCTGTACATCCGGCCTTTTTTTCGTTAATAGAGATTGGGCACCAGGCCGCTGAGGCGTTTGTCTCGTTCCTTATTCAGCCTTGTTGCGGTGACACACATCAGGAGAGAGAGGAATGAAAACAATTGGTTTGCTGGGGGGAATGAGCTGGGAATCCACCATTCCTTACTATCGTCTGATAAATGAAGGCATTAAACAGCGGCTTGGCGGGCTTCACTCTGCGCAAGTGCTGCTACATAGCGTCGATTTTCATGAAATAGAAGAGTGCCAGCGTCGCGGTGAGTGGGACAAAACCGGGGACATTCTGGCTGAGGCGGCGCTTGGCTTACAGCGGGCGGGCGCAGAAGGCATTGTGTTATGTACGAATACGATGCACAAAGTGGCAGGGGCCATTGAGTCTCGTTGCTCACTGCCTTTCTTACACATAGCGGATGCCACTGGACGTGCAATTACCGGGGCTGGAATGACTCGCGTGGCGCTGCTGGGAACGCGCTACACGATGGAACAGGATTTTTATCGCGGGCGGCTGGCAGAGAAATTTTCACTCGATTGTCTGGTGCCTGAAGCGGATGAGCGAGCAAAAATTAATCAGATTATTTTTGAAGAACTGTGTCTGGGGCAATTCACCGAAGCGTCACGCGCTTATTATGCGCAGGTGATTGCCCGACTGGCTGAACAAGGCGCGCAGGGCGTTATCTTTGGCTGTACTGAAATTGGTTTACTAGTGCCAGAAGAGCGCAGTGTCCTGCCCGTGTTTGACACCGCTGCGATTCATGCCGATGATGCCGTCGCCTTTATGCTGTCGTAATTCGCTACAAAATAGCTTCAAGGGAGGCAACCAATTTCGGTAAGCCTGCCTGTAAATGTTTGCTAAAAGTTTGTACTAAAGCTGATGAGGGGCGATGCAGAGGGCGAATCAGGCTGACGGTGAACGGAACCGCAATACTGAATCGCCGCACGACTATTCCGCTTGCCGCATAATCCAGTGCGGTGAGCGGGTTAACCACCGAAACCCCTACTCCCGCCCGTACCATTGCGCAGACTGACGCGGCGCTGTGGGTTTCAACGATCATGCGTCGTTTTACCTGATGTTCAGTAAATAGCTGATCCAGCAACTGACGATAGCTGTCAGTACGGGAAAGGCTGATGTAGTTCTCCCCCTGAAAATCATCCGGCGTTAATATCTCTTTTGCCGCCAGCGGATGACCCGGAGGTAACACACACACCTCATCTAAAGAGAGTAATTCGGTACGTTTTGTTCCCGCAGGCGTATGGAGCGTCTCGGTGAGCCCTAAATCGTGACGCTGGGCCGAGAGCCACTCTTCAAGTAGCGGGGATTCCTGCGGCACGATATTTAAGTTGACATCGGGATAACGTGCCAGAAAGGGGGGCAGGAGCTGCGGTAAAAAAGATTGCGAAAAGACTGGCAGGCAGGCAATAGACAGTTCTCCCTGGCGAAACTCGCGCAGACTTTCTGCGGCGCTGGCAATACGATCCAGACCGTACCAGGAGCGCTGCACCTCTTCAAACAGACGCAGTCCTTGCACGGTAGGATGTAATCGTCCACGTACGCGTTCAAACAATTTTAGCCCGATCACCTTCTCAAAGCGCGCCAGTTCGCGGCTGACGGTTGGCTGCGAGGTGTGTAGCAGTTGTGCTGCTTCTGTCAGGCTTCCGGCGGTCATTACCGCATGAAAAATTTCAATATGACGTAAGTTAACGGCGGCCATCTGATGAATCTCTCTCCGGGAATCCATATCATTTTTGCATAGACTCGGCATAAATCGATATTTTTTATTCTTTTTATGATGTGGCGTAATCATAAAAAAGCACTTATTTGGAGTTTGTTATGCCACATTCACTGTTCAGCACCGATACTGATCTCAGCGCCGAAAATCTGCTGCGCTTGCCCGCAGAATTTGGCTGCCCGGTGTGGGCCTACGATGCGCAAATTATTCGTCGGCAGATTGCAGCACTTAAACAGTTTGATGTGGTGCGCTTCGCACAGAAAGCCTGTTCCAATATCCATATTTTGCGCTTAATGCGTGAGCAGGGCGTGAAAGTGGATTCCGTCTCGTTGGGCGAAATAGAGCGTGCACTGGTGGCGGGTTACAATCCGCAAGCGCACCCCGATGACATTGTCTTTACTGCGGATGTTATCGATCAGGCGACGCTCGAACGCGTCAGTGAATTGCAAATTCCGGTGAATGCGGGGTCTGTCGATATGCTCGACCAACTGGGCCAGGTTTCGCAAGGACATCGGGTATGGCTGCGCGTTAACCCGGGGTTTGGTCACGGGCATAGCCAAAAAACCAATACCGGTGGTGAAAATAGCAAGCACGGCATCTGGTATACCGATCTGCCCGCCGCACTGGACGTGATACAACGTCATCATTTGCAGCTGGTCGGCATTCACATGCACATTGGTTCCGGCGTTGATTATGCGCATCTGGAACAGGTGTGTGGAGCTATGGTGCGTCAGGTCATCGAATTTGGCCAGGATTTACAGGCTATTTCTGCGGGCGGTGGGCTTTCTATTACTTATCAACAGGGTGAAGAGGCAGTTGATACCGAACATTATTATGGTCTGTGGAATGCCGCGCGTGAGCAAATCGCTCGCCATTTGGGCCACCCTGTGAAACTGGAAATTGAACCGGGTCGCTTCCTGGTCGCGCAGTCTGGCGTGTTAATTACCCAGGTGCGGAGCGTCAAACAAATGGGGCGCCGCCACTTTGTGCTGGTTGATGCCGGGTTTAACGATCTGATGCGCCCGGCAATGTACGGCAGTTACCACCATATCAGTGCCCTGGCCGCTGATGGTCGTTCTCTGGAACACTCGCCAACGGTGGAAACCGTCGTCGCCGGGCCGTTATGTGAATCGGGCGATGTCTTTACCCAGCAGGAAGGGGGAAATGTCGAAACCCGCGCCTTGCCTGAAGTGAAGGCGGGGGATTATCTGGTACTGCATGATACGGGAGCATATGGCGCATCAATGTCATCCAACTACAATAGCCGTCCGCTGTTACCAGAAGTTCTGTTTGATAATGGTCAGGCGCGGTTGATTCGCCGCCGCCAGACCATTGAAGAATTACTGGCGCTGGAATTGCTTTAACGACAGTTAGTCGCTGGTTGCATGATGACTTGCCTCCAGCGACGGAGTTGACACTGAATGTCGACGTACCAGCGTCGGACTAAATACATTAGTGATTTCCGGGAGAGGGCGTTTATCTGCCAGCGCTAAAGCCAGTTCGGCAGCCTGGGTCGCCATCGTCACGATTGGGTAACGCACGGTGGTCAGGCGGGGGCGCACATAGCGTGACACCAGCACATCATCAAAGCCAATTAATGAAATCTCACCCGGTACATCAATCCCATTATCATTGAGCACGCCCATCGCGCCCGCCGCCATTGAATCGTTATAACAGGCTACCGCAGTGAAATTTCTGCCTCGTCCCAAAAGCTCGGTCATTGCCTGTTCGCCGCCGCTTTCGTCTGGTTCGCCAAATGTCACCAGCCGGTCATTGGCCGGAATACCACTTTCAGCAAGGGCATCGTAATACCCTTGCAGACGATCTTCGGCGTCAGAAATAGAGTGGTTAGAGCACAGATAACCAATGCGGGTATGACCTTGCTGAATTAAATGACGCGTTGCCAGCCAGGCACCGTAACGATCGTCCAGAGCAATACAACGGTTTTCAAAGCCAGGCAAGATGCGGTTGATCAGCACCATACCGGGCATTTGTTTCATCAATGAGGCTAAATCGGCATCCGGGATCATTTTGGCATGGACGACCAACGCAGCACAGCGATGGCGGATCAGTTGCTCAATGGCCTGACGCTCTTTTTGTTCGTTGTGGTAACCATTGCCAATCAATAAGAAATTACCGGTGTGATAAGCCACCTGCTCGACCGCTTTCACCATAGCACCGAAAAACGGATCGGAAACATCACCAACGACCAGACCAACCGTTTCAGTGGTCTGCTGCGCCAGCGCACGGGCGTTAGCGTTTGGGTGATAGCTAAGAGATTCCATCGCACTATGCACTGCCAGGCGAGAAGCTTCGCTGGCTTTTGGAGAGTTATTGATGACGCGGGAAACGGTGGCGACTGAAACGCCTGCCAGTCGGGCTACATCCTTTATGGTCGCCATGAAAATACCTTAGTGGGTAAACGCTTACATTCTGTCAGTGTTACGGAAAATGCCCGTTGGTTCAAGGGGCGGCGTGTTTTCATCGTGGGGAATGTGAGCCAAACGCAAATAAGTAAGACAAAAAAAGAGATTGCAAACCTTTGGTTACACTTTGCGAAATGCTGTTGCGATTGACCGCTGGTGGCGTTTGGCTTCAGGTTGCTAAAGTGGCGATCCCAGAGGTATTGATAGGTGAAGTCAACTTCGGGTTGAGCACATGAATTACACCAGCCTGCGCAGATGCGCAGGTTTTTTTTGCCTGTCATTCAATCTGTAACAGTAACCGACAATTTACACACCTCGTTGCATTTCCCTTCATTCCTTTGCGTTTTCTCGCTGGCGAAGAGTCGTTATGCAGACCACAATCAAGATCCCAGAGGTATTGATTGGTGAGATTATTCGGTACGCTCTTCGTACCCTGTCTCTTGCACCAACCTGCGCGGATGCGCAGGTTTTTTTTCGCACCTAATTTACTGTCGCTCGCCTCCTTTATCTCGTGTAATCTCCCTCCATTCGCTTTTACTGAATCAGAGCAAAGGGAGTTGGAATGCTTTTTAGCTTTTTTCGAAATTTGTGCCGTGTTTTGTATCGCGTTCGCGTTACGGGTGACACTCAGGCACTAAAGGGCGAGCGCGTTCTAATCACGCCTAATCATGTCTCTTTTATTGATGGCATTTTGCTTGGACTGTTTTTACCCGTGCGTCCGGTATTTGCCGTTTACACTTCAATAAGCCAACAGTGGTATATGCGTTGGCTGAAATCATTTATCGACTTTGTTCCTCTCGACCCGACCCAACCTATGGCGATTAAACATTTGGTACGTCTGGTGGAACAGGGCCGACCAGTGGTGATTTTCCCGGAAGGGCGAATCACGACAACCGGCTCGCTAATGAAAATCTACGATGGCGCAGGTTTTGTTGCGGCGAAGTCTGGTGCAACGGTTATTCCGGTGCGTATTGAAGGGGCAGAACTTACGCACTTCAGCCGTTTAAAAGGTTTGGTTAAACGTCGCTTGTTTCCGCAAATTACTCTGCATATATTGCCACCAACGCAGGTGCAGATGCCGGATGCACCGCGTGCCCGTGAGCGTCGTAAAATTGCTGGCGAAATGCTACATCAAATTATGATGGAAGCGCGAATGGCGATACGTCCGCGCGAAACGCTGTACGAATCTTTACTGAGTGCAATGTACCGCTTCGGCGCCGGGAAAAAATGTGTCGAAGACGTCAACTTTATCCCTGACACCTATCGCAAATTGCTCACGAAAACGCTGTTTGTCGGTCGTATCCTTGAAAAATACAGCGTTGAAGGCGAACGCATCGGCTTAATGCTGCCCAATGCGGGCATCAGTGCGGCAGTGATTTTCGGGGCCATTGCTCGTCGCCGCATTCCCGCAATGATGAACTACACTGCTGGGGTAAAAGGGCTGACCAGTGCTATTACGGCGGCTGAAATCAAAACCATTTTCACCTCCCGCCAGTTTCTCGATAAAGGCAAACTCTGGCATTTGCCGGAACAGCTTACTCAGGTGCGTTGGGTTTATCTGGAAGATTTAAAAGCGGATGTTACCACTGCCGACAAAGTGTGGATATTCGCCCATCTGTTGATGCCGCGTCTGGCCCAGGTAAAACAGCAGCCGGAAGAAGAGGCGCTGATACTCTTTACCTCCGGTTCTGAAGGCCATCCAAAAGGTGTCGTCCATAGCCATAAAAGTATTCTGGCGAACGTCGAGCAGATTAAAACGATTGCTGACTTCACCACCAACGATCGCTTTATGTCGGCGTTACCGCTGTTTCACTCCTTTGGGCTGACGGTAGGCCTGTTTACGCCACTGCTCACAGGCGCAGAAGTGTTCCTTTATCCAAGCCCGCTGCATTACCGCATTGTGCCGGAGCTGGTGTATGACCGCAGTTGCACCGTGTTGTTCGGTACCTCGACTTTCCTCGGTCACTACGCGCGCTTTGCCACCCCATATGACTTCTATCGTCTACGCTATGTGGTGGCAGGCGCAGAAAAACTGCAAGCAAGTACCAAACAGCTTTGGCAGGATAAATTTGGCCTGCGCATCCTTGAAGGCTATGGTGTGACCGAGTGCGCGCCAGTCGTTTCCATCAACGTACCGATGGCGGCAAAACCTGGTACAGTAGGGCGTATTCTACCTGGAATGGATGCACGCCTGTTGGCGGTCCCTGGTATCGAAGACGGTGGACGCCTGCAACTGAAAGGGCCGAACATAATGAATGGCTACCTGCGGGTGGAGAAGCCTGGCGTACTGGAAGTGCCCACCGCCGAGAATGTTCACGGCGAAATGGAGCGCGGCTGGTATGACACTGGCGATATTGTGCGTTTCGACGAGCAGGGTTTTGTGCAGATTCAGGGCCGCGCAAAACGCTTTGCCAAAATCGCAGGCGAAATGGTGTCGCTGGAAATGGTGGAACAACTGGCACTTGGTGTTTCGCCAGATAAAGTGCATGCCACTGCGATTAAGAGCGATGCCAGCAAAGGTGAGGCGCTGGTGCTTTTCACCACAGATAACGAACTGACGCGCGATAAGTTGCAACAGTACGCCCGCGAGCATGGCGTACCGGAGCTTGCTGTACCGCGCGATATTCGCTATCTGAAACAGATGCCATTACTGGGCAGCGGCAAACCTGACTTTGTCACGTTGAAAAGTTGGGTAGATGAAGCGGAACAACACGATGAGTGAGTCAGTGTACACTAACACTTCGTTGTGGTCGAAGGGAATGAAAGCGGTTATCGTGGCGCAGTTTCTCTCTGCGTTTGGCGATAACGCGCTTCTGTTTGCCACTCTGGCGTTACTGAAAGCGCAGTTCTATCCGGAGTGGAGCCAGCCTATCCTGCAAATGGTGTTTGTAGGTGCTTACATTCTTTTCGCTCCGTTTGTCGGGCAGGTGGCAGATAGCTTCGCCAAAGGCCGGGTGATGATGTTTGCCAATGGCCTCAAGCTGTTGGGCGCAGCCAGTATCTGCTTTGGTATCAATCCGTTTCTCGGCTATACGCTGGTGGGTGTTGGTGCGGCAGCCTATTCACCGGCTAAATACGGTATTCTCGGCGAATTAACCACTGGTAGTCAGTTAGTAAAAGCTAACGGTTTAATGGAAGCCTCTACCATAGCGGCGATTTTGCTCGGTTCCGTAGCCGGTGGTGTGCTGGCTGACTGGCATGTCCTGGTCGCTCTGGCAGCATGTGCGCTGGCCTACGGTGGTGCGGTCGTTGCCAATATCTACATTCCCAAACTGGCGGCGGCGCGCCCAGGGCAGTCGTGGAATCTCATCAACATGATTCGCAGTTTCCTGAATGCCTGCACCTCGCTATGGCGCAATGGTGAAACGCGTTTTTCGCTGGTGGGCACCAGTTTATTCTGGGGGGCGGGCGTGACGCTGCGTTTTCTGTTGGTGCTGTGGGTGCCGGTGGCGCTGGGCATTACTGATAATGCCACGCCGACCTATCTCAACGCGATGGTTGCGATTGGCATCGTGGTTGGCGCAGGTGCGGCAGCGAAGCTGGTTACGCTGGAAACTGTGTCACGCTGCATGCCCGCCGGGATTTTGATTGGTGTGGTGGTACTGATTTTCTCCCTGCAACACGAGCTGCTGCCAGCCTATTCCTTGCTGATGCTGATTGGCGTGCTGGGCGGCTTTTTTGTTGTACCGCTCAATGCACTGTTACAAGAGCGGGGTAAAAAGAGCGTCGGGGCGGGGAATGCGATTGCAGTACAAAACCTTGGCGAAAACAGTGCCATGTTACTGATGCTGGGCATTTACTCGCTGGCGGTAATGGTAGGCATCCCGGTCGTGCCTATTGGCATTGGCTTCGGTGCGCTGTTTGCGCTGGCAATAACGGCACTGTGGATCTGGCAGCGCCGTCATTAAGCTTTTACCAGATGGCATATTCTGCCATCTGGTGAAGGTCACATTCCCGAAGGGTGCATATCTTTCGGATACTTCACGCTGTATGAGAATGGCAGACTTACGTTCTCTTTGCCTGACAGTTTCAGCGTCCAGGACAGTTCACCCGTTTTTGCATCAAACTGCGCCTGGCCATACTGCATTTTTTCCACCGTAATATCACTATTCGCACTGACAGGGAGCTGGTCGAGCAGAGTGATATCCACCGCTTCGCCATAGCTGTTCTTTACATTGAGGGTGTAACTGAAGTTGCGCACCGCGCTGTCGTTAAAGATAGATAACGCATTCTCTTTTTTGAGTACGGCTTTACGCTGAATAATCAGCTTAGGATCGCGGTTAAGCTGAATATCCAGCGACTTACCATCTTCCGGCGGCTGCAAATAGCCCACACCGGTACGGTTGTTGCCAAAGAAGATCTGACTTTCACCGGGGATCAGATTCAACTGTTCCCACTCTTTAATTCGCACCTGGAGATACGCGTCATTACTGATTTTCGGAATGGCAAAGAAGCGATATTCACCGTTGATCGACACTTCCTTAATGACCACCGTGCGCGCGGTGTTATCGCTGTCGATTTGCCACGGCAGCGAAAGCGCATAATGAACATTTTGCGCGGTGAAACTTTCTGGTCGCGCCGAAGCTGGCGCTGCCTGTGCGGCATACTTGCGTCCGGCTTGTTGCTCCCTTTCTTTTTTCAAACCGGCCTGCAGGGCTTTCTGCAATTCTGATGCATCCTGGTCAGACAAATATTCCGAACGCTGTCTCACCACGGGTGATGCTGAAAGCGAGCCGTTTGCACTACCATACTCCGGAACATCCACATACTGTGTTTCCAGTTGCGGCAGCGTGAGATGGGTATCAGGTTCACTGGTCGAGAGCACGAGATTAACGTTTTTCCATGGCAATCCCGTATACTGGCGAATATTAGCCTTATAAACCAGACGCAGCGGCTGGTTTATGGCCGTGGCGTGAATATCATAGAGCGGCGTCCATACAGCATCTGGTGTCATATAGCGCACCACCGCCTTCGCAGTGACGGCTTTGGGGGCATAGACTTTAGCGATAATCACCTGAGGTTCATTCGCTCCTTCGGACTCCCCGTTACTTTGATTTTCACGCTGCTCTAACTTATCGATAATGAGCTGATTATCATCAAGTTTCTGTTTTAACTCATTGTCGGCCCTTAGCAATTCGCCATTTTTCTCTTTCACCATTTGCAGATACTTGCCAACTTCGGCGGCACTTTTATTGGTTAATGTGCTATTTGCCTCTAATACCTTAATTTGAGCCGCGATATTGTTTTTCTCGGCGGTCAGCTTTGCCTGTTCCACCTTTGCTGCTTTTAACTGTTGCTGAATATCTGACGGCAGCGCATTCGGCTGTGTTTCCATTAACGCGATACGTGAGGAAAGCACCGTCACTCCGTTATCGATAGAAATGGCGATGCTGTCGTCGGTTACCGAATCGGCAATATTGGTAAAGATAATTTCGCTTTCACCTGCCGGTAAGTTGAGTGTCTCTTCACCTTGCAGGCTGGCACCATGCAGATAAACAGTGACGTCTTTAAGTGTCAGCGGTTGGGTTAACTGCGCTCCCCAGGCAGAGGACAGACACCCAGTAAGCAACATGGCGAGGGGAAGAGGTTTGAAAATTAACATGGTTATCCTTAACAATGGGAGCAGATATTGAAACGCGTGCTGGCGTTGACCCGAAGAGTCTATTGCGCTTTGTCAGGAAAGATGCGGCGAAAAGTAGTGAATATATTCTGAAAAGTAGAGAGAAGAGACGCCTGGTGCAAAACACCAGGCGAAAGGATCACGGTGCCGGATAAGTATAAACCTGATGCACCGCTTCAATTTCAGCCAATACGTCTTCGTTCAACTCCAGATGCAAACTTTCGACGTTAGTTTTCAGCTGTTCCATCGTGGTTGCGCCCAGCAGAGTGCTGGCAACAAATGGTTGGCGGCGTACAAAAGCGAGTGCCATCTGAGCAGGATCGATACCATGACGTCTGGCGATATCAACATACGCCGCGATGGCTTTTTGCGCTTGCTCACCGCTATAGCGGGTGAACCGGCTAAAGAGCGTATTACGTGCGCCAGCGGGTTTTGCACCGTTGAGATATTTCCCGGTCAGAGTGCCGAAACCCAGGCACGAATAGGCCAGCAGTTCGACCCCTTCATACTGGCTGACTTCTGCCAGACCCACTTCAAAACTGCGGTTTAACAGACTGTAGGGATTCTGAATGGTGACAATGCGCGGCAGATCGTGTTTGTCTGCCAGATGCAGGTAGCGCATTACGCCAAATGCAGTTTCGTTTGACACGCCGATATAACGAATTTTCCCCGCGCGTTGGTACTCTGCCAGTGCGTCCAGCGTATCCAGCAGCGAAACCGCAGGCGCAGAATCTGTCCAGCTATAACCGAGTTTGCCGAAGCAGTTGGTCGGGCGCTGCGGCCAGTGCACCTGATAAAGATCGAGGTAATCAGTCTGTAGGCGCCTGAGACTGTCATGCAGCGCTTCGCGGATATTCTTCCGGTCCAGCGCCTGATCCGGACGAATTCCCTTGTCATTATTGCGCGAAGGTCCGCTCACTTTGGAGGCGATAATTAACTTTTCGCGGCTGCCATGTTTCGCCAGCCAGTTGCCGACGTAGGTTTCAGTCAACCCTTGCGTTTCGGGGCGCGGTGGCACTGGGTACATTTCGGCAACGTCGATAAGGTTAATGCCCTGAGCGACGGCATAGTCGAGTTGTGCGTGGGCGTCGGCTTCGCTGTTCTGTTCACCAAACGTCATCGTGCCAAGCCCCAGGGTGCTGACTTCCAGCGAACTGTGGGATATACGGTGATATTGCATAGCCGTTTCCTTTTTATAATCACGACATAAGGAATATAAAAATGGCAGAGGGAAGGGAAAAGGGAAAGAGAAAAATCTTAAGGCCAGCCAGATGCTGACCTCATTTGTTAACGTTCAATAATTTGTGAAACATCATCACGGTTAATTTGCATCGCGTTACCTTGCTGATCGTGATAACTCACCAGCCCCGTATCATCATCAATTTCCGGTTTTCCATCGGTCAAAATCATACGGCCATCTTTGGTCGCCATGACGTAATCACTGGAACACCCGGAAACAGCACACGCCAGTCCGACTGCAGAAATTATTACTGCCCATTTTTTCATCCAGTTATCCTCATTTGGTCCACCTATGATAATAGTCTATATGTAAGCGCATCATTTAAACCGTCTTTCGCCTCCCTTTCCTGTTTCCGATACTAATGTCCATT
>NZ_PTRE01000004.1 GCF_002965065.1 Escherichia sp. MOD1-EC7003 | reverse complement strand
TAATGACCAATAGCGGACATTAAAAATGGCGAAAAACGGCCAATAATCTTGGCGTTGACACACGCAGTTACCGGAAATGCTTGAACACGCAGTCATCGTCCATGAACCGCTTATGGCGATGATCCCGCACGATCATCCCCTGGCCAATAACCCGAATGTAACGCTGGCTGAACTGGCGAAAGAACCCTTTGTCTTTTTTGATCCGCACGTCGGGACAGGATTGTATGACGATATTCTCGGGCTGATGCGACGTTACAATTTGACGCCAGTCATCACTCAGGAGGTGGGCGAGGCGATGACCATCATCGGCCTGGTTTCTGCCGGTCTGGGTGTTTCAATTTTGCCTGCGTCATTTAAACGTGTTCAGCTCAACGAAATGCGCTGGGTGCCGATTGCTGAAGAGGATGCGGTTTCTGAAATGTGGCTGGTCTGGCCGAAACATCATGAGCAAAGCCCGGCTGCGCGTAACTTTCGTGCTCACCTGTTAAATGCTCTCAGGTGAGGGAAATTTCAGCGAAAAAGCCCGAAAAATGTGCTGTTAATCACATGCCTAAGTAAAAATTTGACGACACGCATTAAAGTGCTTCACCATAGCCTGCAGATTATTTCGGAGCGCGAAAATATAGGGAGTATGCGGTGGTTGCTGAAAACCAGCCAGGGCACATTGATCAAATAAAGCAGACCAACGCGGGCGCGGTTTATCGGCTGATTGATCAGCTCGGCCCAGTCTCGCGTATCGATCTTTCCCGTCTGGCGCAACTGGCTCCCGCCAGTATCACCAAAATTGTCCGTGAAATGCTCGAAGCACATCTGGTGCAAGAGCTGGAAATCAAAGAAGCGGGGAACCGTGGTCGTCCTGCGGTGGGGCTGGTGGTTGAAACCGAAGCCTGGCACTATCTTTCTCTGCGCATTAGTCGCGGGGCGATTTTCCTTGCCCTGCGCGATCTAAGCAGCAAACTGGTGGTGGAAGAGTCGCAAGAGCTGGCGTTGAAAGATGACTCACCATTGCTGGATCGTATCATTTCCCATATCGATCAGTTTTTTATCCGCCATCAGAAAAAACTTGAGCGTCTAACTTCGATTGCCATAACCTTGCCGGGAATTATTGATACGGAAAATGGTATTGTGCATCGCATGCCGTTCTACGAGGATGTAAAAGAGATGCCGCTCGGCGAGGTGCTGGAGCAGCATACCGGTGTACCGGTTTATATTCAGCATGATATCAGCGCATGGACGATGGCTGAGGCCTTGTTCGGCGCCTCACGTGGGGCACGCGATGTGATTCAGGTGGTTATCGATCACAACGTGGGGGCGGGTGTCATTACCGATGGCCATCTGCTACACGCAGGCAGCAGTAGCCTCGTGGAGATAGGTCACACGCAGGTCGACCCGTATGGAAAGCGCTGTTATTGCGGGAATCACGGCTGCCTCGAAACCATCGCCAGCGTTGACAGTATTCTTGAGCTGGCACAGTTGCGTCTTAGTCAATCCATGAGCTCGATGTTACATGGACAGCCGTTAACCGTGGACTCCTTGTGTCAGGCGGCATTGCGCGGCGATCTGCTGGCAAAAGACATCATTACCGGGGTGGGAGCGCATGTCGGGCGCATTCTTGCGATTATGGTGAATTTATTTAACCCACAAAAAATACTGATTGGCTCACCGTTAAGTAAAGCGGCAGATATCCTCTTCCCAGTCATCTCGGACAGCATCCGTCAGCAGGCCCTTCCTGCGTATAGTCAGCACATTAGTGTTGAGAGTACCCAGTTTTCTAACCAGGGTACGATGGCGGGCGCTGCGCTGGTAAAAGACGCGATGTATAACGGTTCTTTGTTGATTCGTCTGTTGCAGGGTTAACATTTTTTAACTGTTCTACCAAAATTTGCGCTACCTCAATTTGGGCCAGGAAAGCATAACTTAGACTTTCAAGGTTAATTATTTTCCTGGCTTATATTTGTGAAGCATAACGGTGGAGTTAGTGATGCTGAAGCGTTTCTTTATTACAGGTACAGACACTTCTGTAGGGAAAACAGTGGTTTCCCGCGCATTGCTACAAGCGTTAGCCTCCCAGGGAAAAACGGTTGCGGGATATAAACCCGTAGCGAAGGGGAGCAAAGAGACACCCGAAGGGCTGCGTAATAAAGATGCCCTGGTGTTGCAGAGTGTTTCAACCATCGAACTGCCTTATGAAGCAGTTAATCCTATTGCGTTAAGCGAAGAAGAAAGTAGCGTGGCGCACAGTTGCCCAATCAATTACACCCTCATTTCAAACGGCCTGGCAAACCTGACCGATAAAGTCGATCATGTGGTGGTCGAAGGGACTGGCGGCTGGCGCAGTCTGATGAATGATTTGCGCCCGCTCTCTGAATGGGTGGTGCAGGAACAACTGCCGGTGTTGATGGTTGTCGGTATTCAGGAAGGTTGCATTAACCATGCGCTGCTGACAGCTCAGGCGATTGCCAACGACGGGCTGCCGCTTATTGGCTGGGTGGCTAACCGAATTAACCCTGGACTGGCGCATTATGCGGAAATCATTGATGTGCTGGGTAAAAAACTTCCGGCACCGCTCATTGGTGAACTGCCTTATCTGCCGCGCGCTGAACAGCGTGAACTGGGGCAATACATCCGCTTATCCATGCTGCGCAGTGTGCTGGCGGTAAATAGAGTCACGGTGTAACGTTCGCGAGATTACTGACGCAATCACGCAGGCAATCAATAAACCGGGAAGTAGCTGATACTCCCCGGTCATTTCGCATATCATCAACGTCGACATAATCGGTGCGTGCGTGGTCGCCGCCAACAGTGTTGCCATCCCGGTCAATCCGAGTAAAAGCGTAATTTCTTCGCCGTCATGAAACCATAACCCCAGGCTACGACCATACAACATGCCAATGGCAAGACCGATAAATAGCATCGGTGTAAAGACACCGCCCGGTGCGCCGGAACCACTACTCGCCAGAACGGCAAACAGTTTGCAGAGGAAGATCCCGGCAATGATCATAAACAGTGGCGGGGCGGTTAAAAAGGATTGTACGGTGCTATAGCCGTTGCCCCACACGGCGGTAACCGGCTCATTTAAACCGTCTGGTCTGTTTCCTCCGGCTCTACAAAAATAATGTCCATC
>NZ_PTRE01000049.1 GCF_002965065.1 Escherichia sp. MOD1-EC7003 | reverse complement strand
ATGGACATTAGTATCGGAAACAGGAAAGGGAGGCGAAAGACGGTTTAAATGATGCGCTTACGTCTGATGTGGGGGACACAAAAGCGAAAATGCAGCAGAAAGCCATTTGCTAAAATTGAAATATAACTACTGGGCGCGCAGCAATTTCGTGCGCCCCTCATTTGCGCAATGTAAGGGTGTCATATGATTACTATTGACGGTAATGGCGCGGTTGCTTCGGTAGCGTTTCGTACCAGTGAAGTTATCGCCATCTACCCTATTACTCCCAGTTCCACAATGGCAGAACAGGCTGATGCCTGGGCCGGCAACGGCTTGAAAAACGTCTGGGGAGACACACCACGCGTGGTTGAAATGCAGTCGGAAGCGGGTGCTATCGCTACCGTACATGGCGCTTTGCAAACGGGGGCCCTCTCAACATCGTTTACGTCATCGCAGGGGTTGCTGCTGATGATCCCGACGCTGTACAAACTGGCAGGCGAACTGACGCCGTTTGTCCTGCATGTGGCGGCACGTACCGTTGCCACACATGTACTCTCTATTTTTGGCGATCATTCCGACGTGATGGCGGTGCGCCAGACGGGGTGCGCAATGTTATGTGCGGCAAACGTCCAGGAAGCGCAAGACTTTGCTCTCATTTCGCACATCGCAACGCTGAAAAGCCGCGTGCCATTTATTCATTTCTTTGATGGTTTTCGCACGTCCCACGAAATCAACAAAATTGTCCCGCTGGCCGATGACACGATTCTTAATCTCATGCCACAGGCCGACATTGATGCTCATCGCACCAGGGCACTCAGCCCGGAACATCCGGTAATCCGCGGTACGTCTGCCAATCCTGACACTTATTTCCAGTCTCGCGAAGCCACCAACCCATGGTACAACGCGGTTTATGAGCATGTTGCACAGGCGATGAATGATTTCGCTGCCGCGACAGGTCGTCAGTATCAGCCGTTTGAGTATTACGGGCATCCGCAAGCGGAACGAGTGATTATCCTGATGGGCTCTGCCATCGGCACCTGTGAAGAAGTAGTAGATGAATTGCTAACCCGTGGCGAGAAAGTCGGCGTGCTGAAAGTTCGCCTGTACCGCCCATTCTCTGCCAAACACTTGCTACAAGCTCTGCCGGTATCCGTGCGCAACGTGGCGGTACTGGACAGAACCAAAGAACCAGGAGCTCAGGCAGAACCGCTGTATCTGGATGTGATGACGGCGCTGGCTGAAGCCTTTAATAATGGCGAGCGCGAAACCTTGCCCCGTGTCATCGGTGGGCGCTATGGTCTTTCATCCAAAGAATTTGGCCCGGACGGTGTACTGGCAGTATTTGCCGAACTCAACGCGGCTAAACCGAAAGCGCGCTTTACGGTTGGTATTTACGATGATGTGACCAATTTGTCACTGCCGTTGCCGGAAAACACCCTGCCAAACTCGGCGAAACTGGAAGCCTTGTTTTATGGTCTTGGTAGTGATGGCAGCGTATCCGCGACCAAAAACAATATCAAGATTATTGGTAATTCCACGCCGTGGTATGCACAGGGCTATTTTGTATACGACTCCAAAAAAGCGGGCGGCCTGACGGTTTCCCACCTTCGCGTGAGCGAGCAGCCGATTCGTTCCGCTTATCTCATTTCCCAGGCTGATTTTGTTGGCTGCCACCAGTTGCAGTTTATCGATAAATATCAGATGGCTGAACGTTTAAAACCAGGCGGCATTTTCCTGCTCAACACGCCGTACAGCGCTGATGAAGTGTGGTCGCGCCTGCCGCAGGAAGTTCAGGCTGTGTTGAACCAGAAAAAAGCACGTTTCTATATAATTAACGCGGCGAAAATCGCCCGTGAATGTGGTCTGGCGGCCCGTATTAATACTGTCATGCAGATGGTTTTTTTCCATCTGACGCAAATTCTGCCTGCCGATAACGCCCTAGCAGAATTGCAGGGCGCGATCGCCAAAAGCTACAGCAGCAAAGGCCAGGATTTGGTGGAACGTAACTGGCAGGCTCTGGCGCTGGCGCGTGAATCCGTAGAAGAAGTTCCGTTGCAGCCGGTAAATCCGCACAGTGCCAATAGACCGCCAGTGGTTTCCGATGCCGCTCCTGATTTCGTGAAAACCGTTACCGCTGCGATGCTCGCCGGACTTGGTGATGCCCTCCCCGTTTCGGCGCTGCCGCCAGACGGCACCTGGCCGATGGGCACCACGCGCTGGGAAAAACGCAATATCGCCGAGGAGATCCCCATCTGGAAAGAGGAACTCTGTACCCAATGTAACCACTGCGTTGCCGCTTGCCCACACTCAGCGATTCGCGCAAAAGTGGTGCCGCCTGAAGCGATGGAAAACGCCCCTGCCAGCCTGCATTCGCTGGATGTGAAATCGCGCGATATGCGCGGACAGAAATATGTCTTGCAGGTGGCGCCGGAAGATTGCACCGGTTGTAACCTGTGCGTGGAAGTTTGCCCGGCGAAAGACCGACAAAATCCAGAGATTAAAGCCATCAATATGATGTCGCGCCTGGAACATGTCGAAGAAGAGAAAATCAATTACGATTTCTTCCTCAACCTACCAGAAATCGACCGTAGCAAACTGGAACGTATTGATATTCGTACATCGCAGCTGATTACACCGCTGTTTGAATATTCAGGTGCTTGCTCGGGTTGTGGCGAGACGCCGTATATTAAATTACTGACTCAGCTCTATGGCGACCGGATGTTGATCGCTAACGCCACCGGTTGTTCTTCAATTTATGGCGGTAACCTGCCCTCCACACCGTACACTACCGATGCCAACGGTCGCGGTCCGGCCTGGGCGAACTCGCTGTTTGAAGATAACGCCGAATTTGGCCTTGGTTTTCGCCTGACTGTCGATCAACACCGTGTCCGCGTGCGGCGTCTGCTGGATCAATTCACCGATAAAATCCCGGCTGAGTTACTGACGGCGTTGAAATCAGACGCTACGCCAGAGGTGCGTCGTGAACAAGTCGCCGCTTTACGCCAGCAACTCAACGATGTTGCTGAAGCACATGAACTGCTGCGTGACGCAGATGCACTGGTGGAAAAATCCATCTGGCTGATTGGTGGCGACGGCTGGGCTTACGATATCGGCTTTGGCGGTCTGGATCATGTATTGAGCCTGACGGAAAACGTCAATATTCTGGTGCTGGATACGCAATGCTATTCCAACACCGGCGGTCAGGCGTCGAAAGCGACACCGCTGGGTGCAGTAACTAAGTTTGGCGAGCACGGCAAACGTAAAGCGCGTAAAGATCTCGGCGTCAGTATGATGATGTACGGTCATGTTTATGTGGCGCAGATTTCTCTTGGCGCGCAGCTGAACCAGACGGTGAAAGCGATTCAGGAAGCGGAAGCGTATCCGGGGCCATCGCTGCTCATCGCTTACAGCCCGTGTGAAGAGCATGGTTACGATCTGGCACTCAGTCACGACCAGATGCGCCAGCTCACTGCTACTGGCTTCTGGCCGTTATATCGCTTCGATCCTCGTCGTGCCGATGAAGGCAAACTGCCGCTGGCGCTGGATTCACGCCCGCCGTCAGAAGCACTGGAAGAGACATTGCTCCATGAGCAGCGTTTCCGTCGTCTGAATTCACAGCAGCCAGAAGTGGCAGAACAGTTATGGAAAGATGCTGCAGCTGATTTGCAAAAACGCTATGACTTCCTGGCACAAATGGCTGGAAAAGCGGAAAAAAGCAACACCGAGTAAATGATCTGGATAAGGATTATCCAATTCTAAAAAAAAGCCCGGACGACTGTTCGGGCTTGTCTTCTTATATGTTGGAAAATCAGTGGCAATGCAATGAACCAACAGAAAATAAAATCTGTGACAATAAAGGCATATAACCCGCGCAGAATAACGTATGGCAAATTAAAAGTATAATTTTTATTTTGTATGTATTCCCCTCGATACATTCACCAAACTTATTATCATTTCATAAGAATTATTTGATTAAGATTTTACTTAAGACGTAACAAATGATACTTATCTGCTGTCGGAACTTCTCCTTTAGGATGTTTTCACTCCCCGAAACGGGGATAAAAGGCAAATAAAATAACTAAAGGATTTATTTAATGAAAAGCAAAGTACTGGCACTCTTAATTCCATCCCTGCTTTCCGCAGGCGCAGCACACGCAGCTGAAGTATATAATAAAGACGGCAACAAATTAGATCTGTATGGCAAAGTTGATGGCCTGCATTATTTTTCTGACAATGCCAATAGTGATGGCGATAAAACTTATGTGCGTTTTGGTTTTAAGGGTGAAACGCAAATCACGGATCAACTGGTTGGGTATGGCCAGTGGGAATATAACGTGCAGGCCAATGGCACTGAAGGTGATAAAGGTGACTCCTGGACTCGTCTTGCTTTTGCCGGTCTGAAATTTGGTGACATGGGTTCATTCGACTATGGTCGTAATTATGGCGTAATGTACGACATCGAAGGCTGGACCGATATGCTGCCTGAATTTGGTGGTGACTCTTATACCAATGCAGACAACTTTATGACTGGTCGTGCCAATGGCGTGGCGACCTATCGTAATAGTGATTTCTTCGGCCTGGTTGATGGTCTGAATTTTGCGTTGCAGTACCAGGGCGCGAACGAAAACCAGGTTACCCATGAGCAAGAAGGTACCGCAAACGGTACCCCAGATGGCGATCGTACTATGAAGAACGCCAATGGCGACGGTTTCGGTATCTCCACTACCTACGACTTAGGCATGGGTGTAAGCTTTGGTGCGGCGTATACCAGCTCCGATCGCACTAACCAGCAGGCAGAATTCTCTACCGCAAAAGGCGATAAGGCTGATGCCTGGACTGCCGGTGCAAAATACGATGCTAACAATATCTACCTGGCGACCATGTATTCTGAAACGCGTAACATGACGCCTTACGGTGATTCAGCAAATACGATTGCCAACAAAACCCAGAACTTTGAAGTCACTGCACAGTACCAGTTTGATTTTGGTCTGCGTCCGGCGGTCTCTTTCCTGATGTCTAAAGGCAAGGATTTAGTCGGTACCGACAGTGATAAAGATCTGGTTAAATACGCCGATGTTGGCGCGACCTACTATTTCAATAAAAATATGTCCACCTATGTTGACTATAAAATCAACCTGTTGGATGAAGATGACAGCTTCTACGCTGCCAACGGTATCGCTACCGACGATATTGTCGCTTTAGGTCTGGTTTATCAGTTCTAAATCCTCCTGCCCGCTATTTTGGCGGGCTTTTTCTGCTTATTCTCCCTCCTTTGATCTAAATTAAAAATGTGAACTCCGTCATTACACAAAAAGTGTCATCTGGCGTTACACTTTATTAGGATACTAAAACAGGAGGTTTTATGAACAGAACGATTCTTGTCCCTATCGATATTTCTGATTCAGAATTAACTCAACGCGTGATTAGCCACGTTGAGGCAGAGGCAAAGATTGATGATGCAGAGGTTCATTTCCTGACGGTAATACCTTCACTGCCCTACTATGCCTCTCTGGGTTTAGCGTATTCCGCAGAATTACCGGCAATGGATGACCTGAAAGAGGAAGCCAAATCGCAACTGGAAGAGATCATTAAAAAATTTAAACTGCCAACCGACAGAGCGCATGTCCATGTTGAGGAAGGCTCACCCAAAGACCGCATTCTGGAATTGGCGAAGAAGCTCCCCGCTCATATGATCATCATTGCTTCCCATCGACCGGATATCACCACTTATCTGCTCGGTTCTAACGCCGCCGCGGTAGTGCGTCACGCAGAGTGCTCCGTGCTGGTTGTGCGCTGACACTAACGCCCGCACATTGCTGCGGGCTTTTTGATTCATTTCGCAAATGTGCTGACATTTTCCCCTCTAATCCGTACCATACACGCCACAGTTTTTATATCAGATTTCTTATGCCGGGCATTCCGGCATGACGCATACTCTTCTGATGCCATATAACGAATTGAGCCGCTTTTAAATGTCGCAAAATCAAGAAATTAGTAAGAAAGAACAATACAACCTAAACAAATTACAAAAACGTCTGCGTCGTAACGTAGGTGAAGCCATTGCTGACTTCAATATGATTGAAGAAGGCGATCGCATCATGGTTTGCCTCTCCGGGGGTAAAGACAGCTATACCATGCTGGAGATTCTGCGCAATTTGCAGCAAAGCGCGCCAATCAATTTTTCGCTGGTAGCTGTTAACCTCGACCAGAAGCAACCGGGCTTCCCGGAACACGTTCTGCCCGAGTATCTTGAAAAGCTGGGCGTTGAATACAAAATAGTTGAAGAGAATACTTACGGTATCGTGAAAGAGAAGATTCCGGAGGGCAAAACCACTTGCTCACTGTGTTCTCGTCTGCGTCGCGGAATCCTTTACCGTACCGCAACGGAACTGGGAGCGACGAAGATCGCGCTGGGTCACCATCGTGACGATATCCTGCAAACGCTGTTCTTAAATATGTTTTACGGCGGCAAGATGAAAGGTATGCCTCCGAAGCTGATGAGCGATGATGGCAAACATATCGTGATTCGTCCACTGGCCTACTGCCGCGAGAAAGATATTCAGCGCTTTGCCGATGCAAAAGCATTCCCGATTATTCCGTGCAACCTGTGCGGTTCACAGCCTAACCTGCAACGTCAGGTGATTGCTGACATGCTGCGTGACTGGGATAAACGTTATCCGGGGCGTATCGAGACGATGTTCAGCGCGATGCAGAATGTGGTGCCGTCGCACCTGTGCGATACCAACCTGTTCGATTTCAAAGGCATTACCCACGGTTCTGAAGTGGTTAACGGGGGTGATCTGGCGTTTGATCGCGAAGAAATTCCACTACAACCAGCGGGCTGGCAGCCTGAAGAAGATGACAATCAATTGGATGAGTTACGGCTGAATGTCGTTGAAGTGAAATAACCAGGATAGCGCCCGATGCGCAAGCCTATCGGGCTACTCTTATGTAGGCCGGATAAGACGCAGCCAGCGTCGCATCCGGCAATGCCGAAGAAGATGGATATCCTTGCATCAGGCAATTCAACATTTCATTATTTTAATAACCGCACCCGGCACGTTTTTCCTTTAATCTTCCCGCCCTGTAACTGTTTCCATGCTTTATGAGCGACAGCCTGTCGCACCGCGACAAAGACATGGGCCGGATGCACGGTGATTTTGCCAATATCTGCACCGTCCAGACCAATATCCCCCGTCAAGGCACCTAACACATCCCCCGGACGCATTTTGGCTTTTTTTCCACCATCGATACACAACGTGGCCATTTCTGCTTCCAGCGGCACAATGGAACTATTAGCAGGCGGCGTTTGCCAGTTAAGTTTTATCTGCAACATGTCAGAGATGATATTAGCCCGCTGTGCTTCTTCCGGGGCACAGAAACTGATCGCCAGACCGCTATTTCCTGCACGCGCTGTACGTCCGATGCGATGTACATGCACTTCAGGGTCCCACGCCAGCTCAAAGTTCACCACCAGCTCAAGCGATTTAATATCCAGACCACGCGCAGCAACATCAGTCGCGACCAACACACGAGCGCTACCGTTAGCAAAACGTACCAGGGTCTGATCGCGATCACGTTGCTCCAGATCGCCATGTAACGACAATGCACTTTGCCCTGCTTCATTCAGCGCGTCGCAGACAGCCTGACAATCTTTTTTGGTATTGCAGAACACCACGCAAGAGGACGGCTGATGCAAACTTAATAACCGTTGCAGCAGCGGAATTTTACCTTTGCTGGACGTCTCATAAAATTGTTGCTCAATGGGTGGCAGAGCATCTGTTGAGTCAATTTCAATCGTCAAAGGATCGCGTTGCACTCGCCCACTGATTGCGGCAATGGCTTCCGGCCAGGTTGCCGAAAACAGAAGCGTCTGTCGAGAGGCTGGCGCAAAACGGATGACATCATCAATGGCGTCGCTAAATCCCATATCCAGCATGCGGTCGGCTTCATCCATCACCAGTGTATTCAACGCATCCAGCGACACTGTGCCTTTTTGTAGGTGATCCAGTAAACGGCCCGGCGTTGCCACGATAATATGCGGTGCATGTTGTAACGAATCACGTTGCATACCGAACGGTTGACCACCGCACAACGTCAAAATTTTGGTATTTGGCAGAAAACGCGCCAGCCGACGCAATTCACCTGCCACCTGATCCGCCAGTTCACGCGTAGGACACAGCACTAAAGCCTGGGTCTGAAATAGCGACGCATCAATTTGCGGTAACAAGCCGAGGCCAAAAGCCGCCGTTTTGCCGCTACCGGTTTTCGCCTGCACGCGAACATCTTTTCCGGCAAGGATCGCCGGAAGCGCCGCGGCCTGCACCGGCGTCATGGTTAAATAACCCAACTCATTAAGGTTCGTGAGTTGGGCGGGAGGCAAAACATTCAGGGTAGAAAAAGCGGTCACAATCTATTCTCGTGGTCATCGACGCAAAGTTAGCAGGCGCGTATCCTCGCAGATCTACGCTCACGATGCGACAATTTAATCGGTTCTTCATCGGGGGGTGGGTCGGGCATAGGTTGCGGACGAGGAATCGGCTCGGGCACTGGAACAGGATCGCCAGGAATCGGTTCAGGGACAGGAATTTGCAAATAAAGGAGTGTCGTCATATTTCCCTCCGGTCATTGGGTTGACTCTTAAAGGGTAGACGCTGACAAATAACAGGCAAAAAAAAGCCGACTTATCAAAGTCGGCGTCGTACGAATCAATTGTGCTATGCAGTAATTCAAAAAAGGAAGTAAGACAATATGGAGCGCAACGCCCATCGCTTGACGTTGCATTCACCTGCGAGAGAGATATTGCCCTGAATGGGTAGAGACTTTATTGACTTCGCTCAAACTTTGCGGTGTTTTTGTATACAGACAGCAGGTAAAATTGCTTTTGTTACAACCATTTACTACGATGCAACCATAAAGCAACACCACCAATAAGAACAACTAACAGAATACAAAAAATTGAAAATCCGAATTGCCACCCGCCGCCAGGAATCCCACCAAGGTTGACGCCAAATAACCCGGTCAGAAACGTACTGGGTAAAAAGACCATTGCCATCAACGACATTGTATAGGTACGACGGGCTAAATTTTCCTGCATCACCTGAGCGATTTCATCTGCCATCACGCCAGTTCTGGCTATACAGGCGTCAATTTCATCCAGGCCGCGTCCGAGGCGATCGGCAATATCCTGCATCCGACGGCGTTGGTCATCGCTTATCCACGGCAAGCGTTCACTGGCAAGACGCGCGTAAACATCTCGTTGCGGCGCCATATAGCGACGCATCACGATTAATTGCTTACGCAGCAACGCCAGGAATCCACGCGGTGGAATTTGCTGATCAAGGAGATTATCTTCAAGGTCGATAATTTTATCGTGCAGCTGCTCGATAAATTCACTGGAATGATCGGTCAACGCATCGCACACATCCACCAGCCAACCACCGCAATCGGTCGGGCCTGTGCCCTCTTCCAGATCGCTAACCACATCGTCCAGCGCCAGCACTTTGCGTTGTCGGGTCGAAACAATTAACCGCCCGTCCATATATACACGCATGGCGACCAGTTGATCGGGGCGTTCATCGGTGCTGCCGTTTATACAGCGCAGTGTAATCAGCGTGCCTTCACCGAGACGGCTGACTCGGGGCCGTGTGCTCTCGCCTGCCAGCGCATCACGTACGTTATTGGGAAGCAGCGGTGTTGTCGCCAACCATTGGGCGCTACCATGGTGTACATAATTAAGGTGGAGCCAGCAGGGATGCGCTTCATCAATCACATCTGTATTTTCCAGCGGTTTAACGCCGCCTCTACCATCCAGAATCCAGGCAAATACAGCATCCGGGACATTAACGTCCGCTCCCTTAATCGCTTCCACAGTGCCTCCATCATCAACGCATTATTTTGTAGTCTAGCCCTCTGGCTCTGTTACGCAACATCTCATCACCCCATTGCCCTGAAATGATTAATAAAATGCTGTCTATACCCGTCATACTTCAAGTTGCATGTGCGTTGGCTGCGTTCGTTCACCCGAGTCACTTACTTATGTAAGTTCATCGGGATTCTCTCACTTGCCGCCTTCCTGCAACTCGAATTATTTAGGGTATAAATTGAATACAAAAAGCAAAATGCTTTTCCGTATACAAACCGTGTGAAGCGTTAAATAACGTCTATCATTATCAGAATTATCTGATCATATGGCATGGCCTTTTTGCGATCGGATAGCAACAAAAATTGATAAAAATAACGGGATCTCAATGATTACGCACAACTTCAATACCCTGGACTTACTCACCAGTCCTGTCTGGATCGTTTCGCCCTTTGAGGAACAGTTAATTTATGCCAATAGTGCGGCGCGACTGTTGATGCAAGACCTCACGTTTGGTCAGCTACGAACCGGTCCCTATTCCGTCTCCTCACAAAAAGAGCTGCCGAAATACCTCGCCGATCTGCAAAACCAACACGATATTATCGAAATCCTCACCGTTCAGCACAATGGAAAGGAAACAGCATTAAGCTGTCGGCTTGTTTTGCGAAAGCTGACAGATGCAGAACCGGTGATTATTTTCGAAGGTATCGAAGCACCTGCCACGCTGGGTTTAAAAGCCAGTCGCTCGGCAAATTATCAGAGAAAAAAGCAAGGTTTTTATGCGCGTTTTTTTCTGACTAACTCTGCGCCAATGTTGTTAATTGACCCCTCACGAGATGGCCAAGTCGTCGATGCTAACCTCGCCGCGCTCAATTTCTATGGTTATAACCATGAAACGATATGCCAGAAGCACACCTGGGAAATTAATATGCTTGGGCGTCGCGTCATGCCTATCATGCATGAAATTTCGCATTTACCCGGAGGGCATAAACCATTGAATTTTATTCATAGGCTTGCAGATGGTTCGACTCGCCATGTGCAGACCTATGCCGGGCCGATTGAAATTTATGGCGACAAGCTAATGTTATGTATTGTGCATGATATTACTGAGCAAAAACGGCTGGAAGAGCAACTGGAACATGCAGCCCATCATGATGCGATGACCGGATTACTGAATCGGCGACAGCTTTATCACATCACCGAGCCGGGCCAAATGCAGCACCTCGCCATCGCCCAGGATTACAGCTTGTTGCTCATCGACACCGATCGTTTTAAACACATTAACGATCTCTATGGGCATTCTAAAGGTGATGAGGTGTTATGCGCCCTCGCCCGCACTCTAGAAAGTTGCGCTCGCAAAGGCGATTTGGTGTTTCGTTGGGGAGGCGAAGAGTTCGTCTTATTACTACCAGGAACCCCACTGGATACCGCTCTTTCGCTGGCTGAAACTATTCGCGTAAACGTGGCAAAAGTGAGTATTTCGGGCTTACCACGCTTTACCGTCAGCATTGGTGTGGCGCATCACGAAGGGAATGAAAGCATCGATGAACTGTTTAAACGCGTTGATGATGCTTTGTATCGAGCGAAAAATGATGGACGCAACCGCGTGCTGGCTGCATAAGCAACGGATGCGTCTCGTGATCAACGACTGCGCTTAGCGTGGCGCTCCCAGTTTTCTTGCTTCGCCTGTGCCGTTTTACGTAGTGCGACGTAACACGCCCCGCTGCCGCCATGATGCGGTAGCGCGGTACAATATGCCTGAACATCATCAAATTCGGTCAGCCAGTGCGCCACATAGCTTCGGACAATATTGGCATGCGATTTATCTTCCCGCCCTTTACCATGAATAATCAGCACATTACGCAAACCATCCACCAGGGCCTGTTGAATGAAACGGAACATCATTTTGCGGCACTCTTCCACCGGCTGGCGCAAAAGATTCAGGCTCGCCTGTTGGGGATATTTACCACTGCGCAGCTTATCCAGCACCCCATGTTGCACCCCTTCCCGCCAAAATTCCAGCGGCTGGCTTAGCGGGATGATATCGAGAAATCCGGTGGTGAGAAAATTATCAAGTTGCAGCGTGTCGATACGCTGCGGCGCACGTTGGTTACGCGTTGGATGCCAGTGGACATCTGTAGCACGTTTTAGCGGCTGGACATCTTCCATGGCGTCAAGAAACAGCGATTTGTCGTCAAGGTTCATGTTACATCCTCCCGCAATTAAGAGCGCGATATGATAACCAGGCCGGGTCGGTCCAACAACGTATTCCCCAAATTTCCAGTAATAAGTTCCAAATGATGCCGATATTTCAAGCAAAATGATTATTCATTCACGATATTAATAATGTAACTTATATTTACGTGAAATCTGTCACTGAAGAAAATGGGCAACTAAAGGTTAAACCGTTATAACACCGTCACCGGCAGAGAGGAGACCATGCCTGATTTAAGATGCGGATGCGCTTTCGGTACAATTTCACTGACTGGAATTATCCCTGCCCAGAGCTATGTGATGGATTGCCACCATTTCTTAAGGCAGAGCAAGCAAAACCTGGCCAGTTATCTTTTTGGTGGTATGGCTGCTGATGTTGCAGGCGTGGTATCTTGTTGGCTGCCGATAGGTCCGGGGATTTACCCACGTTTACCTTGAGAGAGAACGGATGCTGAAATTACTTGAAGAAAAAATTGCCACGCCACTGGGTCCACTGTGGGTGATTTGCGATGAGCAATTTCACCTGCGGGCGGTTGAATGGGAAGAGTACAGCGAACGCATGGTGCAGCTGCTGGACACCCATTATCGCAAAGAAGGCTATGAGCGCATTTCTGCCACCAACCCAGGTGGTTTAAGCGACAAGCTTCGTGAATATTTTGCCGGTAATCTTAGCATTATTGATACGCTTCCCACTGCCACAGAGGGAACACCATTTCAGCGCGAAGTCTGGAAAACACTACGCACTATCCCCTGCGGACAGGTAATGCATTACGGCCAACTGGCTGAACAATTAGGCCGCCCTGGCGCGGCGCGTGCCGTTGGTGCGGCAAACGGATCGAATCCCATCAGCATTGTCGTCCCTTGCCATCGGGTGATTGGCCGAAACGGCACCATGACCGGATATGCAGGTGGAGTTCAGCGAAAAGAGTGGTTATTGCGCCACGAAGGTTATCTTTTGCTGTAACCATTAAACAATTTGTGCCAGCTTGTTCACTCTTTTATATAAAGTTACCCTTAACAACTTAAGGATTTTCAGATAGATAGACATATATTTACATCTAATATCGGAATTCTCTGCTGTTAAGGTTTGCTTAGACTTACTTGCTCCCTAAAAAGATGTTAAAATTGACAAATATCAATTACGGCTTGAGCAGACCTATGATCCCGGAAAAGCGAATTATACGGCGCATTCAGTCTGGCGGTTGTGCTATCCATTGCCAGGATTGCAGCATCAGCCAGCTTTGCATCCCGTTCACACTCAACGAACATGAGCTTGATCAGCTTGATAATATCATTGAGCGGAAGAAGCCTATTCAGAAAGGCCAGACGCTGTTTAAAGCTGGTGATGAACTTAAATCGCTTTATGCCATCCGCTCCGGTACGATTAAAAGTTATACCATCACTGAGCAAGGCGACGAGCAAATCACTGGTTTCCATTTAGCTGGTGACCTGGTGGGATTTGATGCAATCGGCAGCGGTCATCACCCGAGCTTCGCGCAGGCGCTGGAAACCTCAATGGTATGTGAAATCCCGTTCGAAACGCTGGACGATTTGTCCGGTAAAATGCCGAATCTGCGTCAGCAGATGATGCGTCTGATGAGCGGTGAAATCAAAGGCGATCAGGACATGATCCTGCTGTTGTCGAAGAAAAATGCCGAGGAACGTCTCGCTGCATTCATCTACAATCTGTCACGTCGTTTTGCCCAACGCGGCTTCTCCCCTCGTGAATTCCGGCTGACGATGACTCGTGGAGATATCGGTAACTATCTGGGTCTGACGGTAGAAACTATCAGCCGTCTGCTGGGTCGCTTCCAGAAAAGCGGTATGCTGGCAGTCAAAGGTAAATACATCACCATCGAAAATAACGATGCGCTGGCCCAGCTTGCTGGTCATACGCGTAACGTTGCCTGATTTTTACGCATAACTCACTATCCTTCTGTCATATCATTAAATTTTTCTGATTTATTGATCTGGCAGAAGGTTCATCACTGTTTCATTCACCAGATATGGGTTAATCTTTTAATTACAAACTGCGTTGACAGTTGTTGTAAGGAGACCCTGTATGGCTATGTATCAGAACATGCTCGTTGTTATCGATCCTAACCAGGACGACCAACCAGCATTGCGGCGAGCTGTTTATTTACATCAACGGATTGGTGGCAAAATTAAAGCCTTTTTGCCGATCTATGACTTCTCATACGAAATGACCACCCTGCTCTCCCCGGACGAACGTACCGCTATGCGTCAGGGCGTCATCAGCCAGCGTACAGCCTGGATCCAGGAGCAGGCAAAATATTATCTCAATGCTGGCGTTCCTATTGAAATTAAAGTGATCTGGCATAACCGTCCTTTCGAAGCCATCATTCGGGAAGTGATCAGCGGCGGGCACGATTTGGTGCTAAAAATGGCGCACCAACATGACCGTCTGGAAGCGGTGATTTTTACGCCAACGGACTGGCATCTGTTACGCAAATGCCCAAGCCCGGTGTGGATGGTGAAAGATCAGCCGTGGCCGGAAGGGGGTAAGGCGCTGGTGGCGGTGAATCTCGCCAGTGAAGAGCCGTACCATAATGCGCTCAATGAAAAACTGGTCAAAGAGACGATCGAACTGGCAGAACAAGTCAACCATACCGAAGTGCATCTGGTTGGTGCTTATCCGGTAACGCCAATTAATATCGCAATTGAACTGCCGGAATTTGATCCGAGCGTTTATAACGATGCCATTCGAGGACAACATTTGCTGGCAATGAAAGCCCTGCGGCAGAAATTCGGCATTAATGAAAACATGACGCACGTGGAAAAAGGTCTGCCAGAAGAAGTGATTCCTGATTTAGCTGAACACTTACAGGCGGGGATTGTGGTTCTGGGTACGGTCGGACGCACCGGTATTTCAGCAGCATTCCTCGGCAACACGGCAGAACAGGTGATTGATCATCTTCGCTGCGACCTGCTGGTCATTAAACCTGACCAGTATCAGACACCCGTTGAGCTGGATGACGAAGAAGACGATTAATGACGCTTCAATAACTGACAAGGCCCGATTTATCGGGCCTCAGACTGATGACAAAGCCAGGCAAGTGTACGGACGCTCCCCGCGTCCTAAAGGAAGTTTGTGTCTGTTTTGACCCGTAAACGAGTTTGTCGGCAATCTCAGGCACGATTTATCGTGCTTATTTTTTAAATTACGACTCTTCGCCGCCAAGGAAATAAATTCCCAACGGGATTGCCAGCAACACAGTAAAGACCAGGCTATAAACAAAAATCATCGATGACTGAATCACATACATTGATGTCGTCCACTCAGACAGCGGAATATTGTACTGTTCTATAACGCCGCCGATGGTCGCGCGAGTCACAACCGACGCCGCAATAATGAAAACCGCCAACAAACCAAAGAGAAATTTCTTCCCTTTCGCTGACTTCAGTTTCGCCATAATCATGATGTAATCCTTGTGCAGACAAATTTTTTGTTACCTGAACGTAACAATACCATGACATTTCACCGTTGTCTGCTCTGAAAACCTCACCTCTTAGCTGGATTTACAATCAACGCATTGATTAGTTAGCTAATGTTGATACTTCCTTCCCTGACTATTGATGATCTGAATGAATTGTCACAGTAAAATAGTCCCGCCAGGGGTTTCCGGCATGACGACAATTATCTGGAGGAGCCTGATAAAACAATGATCGCTGAACTGTTTACAAATAATGCGCTTAATCTGGTCATTATTTTCGGTAGCTGCGCAGCATTGATTCTGATGAGTTTTTGGTTTCGCCGTGGAAATCGTAAAAAGAAAGGATTTTTATTCCATGCGGTGCAATTTTTAATCTACACCATAATTATCAGTGCTGTTGGCAGCATCATTAATTATGTTATAGAAAACTATAAAATCAAAGTTATCACTCCAGGCGTTATCGACTTTATCTGTACGTCCCTGATTGCGGTTATTCTGACGATTAAGCTATTTCTGCTAATTAACCAGTTTGAAAAACAGCAGATTAAAAAAGGTCGCGATATCACCAGTGCGCGAATTATGTCGCGCATCATCAAAATCACCATTATTGTGGTGCTTGTTCTGCTTTATGGCGAACATTTCGGCATGAGCCTTTCTGGCTTGCTGACCTTTGGTGGTATTGGTGGTCTGGCTGTCGGTATGGCCGGTAAAGATATTCTGAGTAACTTCTTTTCCGGGATTATGCTCTATTTCGACCGTCCTTTCAGTATTGGCGACTGGATCCGTTCACCTGACAGAAATATCGAAGGTACAGTAGCAGAAATTGGCTGGCGAATTACCAAAATTACGACCTTTGATAATCGTCCGTTATACGTACCGAACTCGCTGTTTTCGTCAATCAGCGTAGAAAACCCAGGGAGAATGACCAACCGCCGTATTACCACGACCATTGGTTTACGTTATGAGGATGCGGCAAAAGTGGGCGCTATTGTCGAAGCCGTACGTGAGATGCTGAAAAATCACCCGGACATCGACCAGCGACAAACCTTACTGGTTTATTTCAACCAGTTTGCTGACTCGTCATTGAATATTATGGTTTATTGCTTTACCAAAACCACAGTATGGGCTGAATGGCTTGCTGCACAGCAAGACGTTTATTTGAAGATTATCGATATTGTACAGTCACACGGCGCGGACTTTGCCTTCCCCAGCCAGACGCTGTATATGGATAACATGATACCGCCGGACCAGGGGCGCTAAATCAGACATCACTGGCGTTATCCACAAGGGTAACGCCAGTTTCCATCAAATCAATGCTTCACAATATACATTGTCCGGCTATACGCCACATCTTCCGGGTTATTAATAGGATAACCTTTCAGCCACGGCTTGATTAATCGTCCATTGGTATATTGATAAATTGGTGCAATCGGTGCTTGCTCCATGAGGATTTTTTCTGCCGCGTTGTAATCGGCATTACGCGCTTTAACAGTATTTTCCGTCGATGCCTGGGCCAAAACTTTGTCATATGCCGGATTGTTAAAGCGTGAAATATTCCCGGAATGCGTTGATGTTAACAGCGTCAGGAAGGTGGAGGGTTCATTATAATCCCCCACCCACGAGGCGCGGATAACATCAAAATTGCCGGTATTACGGCTATCGATATAGGTTTTCCATTCCTGATTTTGCAGTTTGACATCTACGCCAAGATTCTTTTTCCACATCGATGCTACAGCAATCGCAATTTTTTGATGGTTCTCAGAAGTGTTATACAAAAGCGTCAGCTTCAGCGGTTTTTGCGGACCATAACCCGCTGCGCTCAACAAAGTTTTTGCCTGCGCATTCAGTTCTTCCTGACTCATTTGTTCAAACGGCGAAGGTTCCGGCGTAAATCCCGCGGTAACATCTGGCGTAAAATGCCACGCTGGCTTTTCGCCCGTCCCCAACACTTTTTCAGTCATCAGACGGCGATCTATCGTCATACTTAATGCCAGACGAACGCGCTGATCTGCCGTCGGCCCTTTTTGCGTGTTAAACGCATAATAATAGGTCCCGAGCTGCGGCGGCGTATAAACCTGCCCCGGAATATCCTTCACCAGCTTCTGATACAGATTTTTCGGGAAGGATTCGGTGATATCAATATCACCCGCGAGATAACGCTTAGTGGCTGCGGATTCCTGATTAATTGGCAGGAAGGTTACTTTTTGCAGCACCGTTTTGGCGTTATCCCAATAATGGGTATTCGGCACCACGACCAGTTTTTCATTGACTACGCGCTCTTTAAGAACATAAGCGCCATTGCCGATCAGATTGCCGGGTTTCGTCCAGCCCTGACCGCTTTCAACGTTGGCTTTTTGCACCGGGAAGAAGGCAACGTTGGCGGTTAAATTCACAAACCACGGCAACGGTTTATCAAGCTGGATTTTTAGAGTATGGGCATCAACTGCGGTGACGCCAAGCTGGTCAGGCGTGGCTTTACCATCAATAATCGCCTGTGCGTTGTTGATTCCCGCCAGCGCGGCAAACCAGGCAAATGGCGATAGCGTTTTCGGGTCAACCAGACGTTGCCAGCTGTAGACAAAATCCTGCGCCGTTACCGGTGTGCCATCCCCCCATTTTGCATTATCGCGCAGGGTAAAAGTCCAGATACGGTTGTCGTTACTTTTCCACTGAGTCGCAACGCCGGGAACAATCTCCCCTTTCTCGTTCTGATTCACCAGACCTTCAAACAAATCGCGAATGACCTGAATCTCTGGCAGGCCCACGGCTTTAGCGGGATCCAGCGACGCAGGCTCATCTTTAATATGGCGCACCAGCTCCTGCTTCTCGGCCAGTACTGTGCTGCTCGGAACTTCTGCAGCATATGAAAGAGAAATGCTGCTGACCAACAGTGCACAACACGTGACTGAAACAGAGTGCTTCATAAGTTACCCTCAAACCTGCGTTAATAATGATGCGTAATTATTTGTTTCGCCTTAAAGAAATGCAAACAACTTCCGGCAAAAAAGTGATACAAGATCGATAACATAGCGTTGAAGAAAAGGATTTGATAATCCGCAAAATTTGCACAACACTGCCAGTAATACTTCCTGAATCAGAGACGATCATGACCGTAACCCGCCCACGTGCCGAACGCGGCGCATTTCCCCCCGGAACAGAACATTACGGACGTTCATTATTGGGCGCGCCGTTAATCTGGTTTCCGGCCCCTGCAGCCTGTCGCGAAAGTGGTTTGATTCTGGCTGGCACTCACGGTGATGAAAACTCTTCGGTCGTCACGCTCTCCTGTGCTCTACGGACTTTGACACCTTCTTTGCGCCGCCATCATGTAGTGCTGTGTGTGAATCCTGACGGCTGCCAGTTGGGGTTACGGGCCAATGCTAATGGTGTGGATTTAAACAGAAACTTTCCGGCAGCGAACTGGAAGGAAGGTGAAACGGTTTATCGCTGGAACAGCGCCGCTGAAGAACGTGATGTCGTTTTACTGACGGGTGACAAACCTGGCTCCGAACCTGAAACCCAGGCGCTGTGCCAACTTATACACCGCATTCAACCTGCCTGGGTAGTCTCATTCCACGATCCACTGGCCTGTATTGAAGATCCCAGACACAGCGAATTAGGCGAATGGCTGGCCCAGGCGTTTGAATTGCCACTGATAACCAGCGTCGGTTATGAAACGCCCGGCTCTTTCGGCAGTTGGTGTGCAGATCTGAACTTGCATTGCATCACCGCAGAGTTTCCCCCCATTTCCTCCGACGAAGCCAGCGAAAAATACCTCTTTGCAATGGCAAACTTGCTGCGCTGGCATCCTAAAGATGCACTTCGCCCGTCGTGAACTGAAGCGCCGATTCTACATCTACCGCCAGCCAGGTCGGTCCGTCAAGATCGGCGAAACTGACCTGCGGCACCAGCGGTAAAGCGGCGCTAATGGCACGAGAAGTACACAACATGCAGCCCAGCATCAAACTGAAACCTTGTGCACGCGCTTCGGTCGCCAGCGCCAGAGCTTCCGTCAGGCCGCCGGTTTTATCGAGCTTAATGTTAACCATCTCATAGCGCCCTTTCAGCGCCTTCAGATTGCTACGGGTATGACAACTTTCATCAGCACAAATCGGTAACGGATGAATAAAATTCTCCAGCGCCGCATCGTCCTGCGCAGGAAGCGGTTGTTCAAGCATCGCAACGCCTAAATCAGCCAGCAGCTGGCAACGCGCCGCCAGTCCTTCTGCACGCCAGGATTCATTCGCATCTACGACCAGCGTCGCATCAGGCACAGCCGTACGAATTGCCACCATCCGCTCACTGATAAGATGGTCATCCAGCTTCACTTTCAGCAATTTCGCGCCTGCCTGCCAGAGTGTTGATGCACTATTAGCCATCTGATCAGGCGTACCGATGACGACCGTCTGTGCTGTGGTGACTGTCTCGGGAAGCGTTATGCCGAGCAAATCAGCCAGCGATTGCTGCTGTTTTCGCGCTGCCAGATCCCACAAAGCACAATCCAGCGCATTACGTGCAGCACCGGCAGGGAGAATTTTTTGTAACTCCTCCCGTGTCAGCCCTTTCTGCAATTGCGGCACGACACTCATAATTTGCGCCATTACCGAGGCATCACTTTCTCCATAACGCGGATATGGCGTGCATTCGCCGGTACCTTTAATACCCTCTTCTTCCAGTTCAACCACTACCACGCGCGCTTCACTGCGGCTACCTCGTGCAATCACAAACGGGGTATGTAAGGGCCAGGCTTCCTCGAATACCTTAACGGTTCTCATCTTTACTCCTTGTTGTCGCGGTGGTCTGCGGATTAAGCGCAAATAGCGTTTGCTGTGTTATTAACAGTTAGCATAAACTAGGCATTACGTTAACTATATGTAAACAGGAAAGATAATCATGTCACAAACCGTTCATTTCCAGGGCAACCCGGTTACAGTCGCCAATTCCATCCCGCAGGCGGGTAGCAAAGCGCAGACTTTTACTCTCGTGGCAAAAGATCTGTCTGACGTCACCCTCGGTCAGTTTGCGGGTAAACGCAAAGTGCTGAACATTTTCCCGAGTATTGATACCGGTGTTTGCGCCGCATCAGTACGTAAGTTTAACCAACTGGCAGCCGAGATCGACAACACCGTTGTGCTGTGTATCTCTGCGGATCTGCCGTTCGCCCAGTCTCGTTTCTGCGGCGCAGAAGGTCTGAACAACGTTATCACCCTCTCCACTTTCCGTAACGCTGAATTCCTGCAAGCCTACGGTGTGGCAATCACTGATGGCCCACTGAAAGATCTGGCTGCGCGCGCCGTTGTGGTTATTGATGAAAATGACAATGTGATTTTCAGCCAGCTGGTAAATGAAATCACTACCGAACCAGATTACGAAGCAGCTCTGGCGGTACTGAAAGCATAAATTACTATGCCTGATGGTATTCACCATCAGGCTTTTCGCGCTTACTCTTCGTTCTTCTTCTGATTCAGACCATATTCCCGCAACTTATTGGCAATCGCGGTATGCGAAACGCCGAGACGTTTTGCCAGTTTGCGCGTGCTGGGATAATTGCGATAAAGCTGGGTTAATACCGAGCGTTCAAAACGGCTGGTGATTTCGTCCAGCGAACCTTCCATCGCATCTTCACCCACGGCTACCGTTGCGGCGTCATAATCCGGCAACAAAATATCCTGTGGACGAAGTTCATACCCGTTCAGTTGTGTCAGTGCGCGATAGATAGCGTTCTTTAACTGCCGCACATTCCCCGGCCACGCATAGCGCGTAAGTACCGTATTCAGGTCAGCGGCGAGTTTCGGACGCGGCACGCCCTGCTCGTCGGCAAAGCGGGCGACGAACAGCTCAGTTAACGGCATGATATCCTGCGGACAGTCACGTAACGGCGGCATATTGAGTGTCAACACGTTCAGACGATAATAGAGATCTTCCCGGAACACGCCTTTTTGCACCAGCTCAACCAAATTCTTCTGAGTCGCGCAAATCACCCGCACATCGACATGCACTTCATGGTCTTCGCCAACCCGACGGAAAGTACCATCATTAAGGAAGCGCAGTAACTTCGCCTGCATGCGTGGCGACATCTCACCTATTTCATCCAGCAGCACCGAGCCACCGTTCGCCTGTTCAAAAAAACCTTTCTTCCCTTCCGGGGCATGACCAAACAGTTCACTCTCGACTGCATCTTCCGGAATAGACGCACAGTTCAACGCCAGGTATGGTTTGCTCGCTCGTGGGCTTGCCTGATGGCAAGCGTAGGCAAAGAGATCTTTACCTGTACCTGTATCCCCCGTAATCAGCAACGGCGCGCTTAGCATCGCTAGTTTCTGCGCCTGTTCGACAACATGCTTCATTTTCTGGCTGACGGCGACAATTTGACTGAAAGCGCTGACATCCTGCGCGGCGACATTCTGTAACTGACGGCCCATACGGATCGTCGAGCGCAGCATCACTACCGCCCCCGTCAGGACATGTTGATCATTTTCATCCTGAAGATAAACAGGCGTAATCTCCATCAGGAAATTCTGCCCATTAATAACGACATGCTCGTTATGGGAATCTTGCGGTTCGCTTTCCAGCCAGCGTAAAAAATTAAAGCCGTTAATCAATTGCGCGGCGGTATGGTTGCGCAGGCGATCCAATTTTTGCCCAAAAAGCTGACAGCTCGCCGGGTTCGCCATATCCACCTTGCTTTTCATATCGACAGAAAGCACAGGTTCAGGCAACGCCTCCAGCAATGCGCTCAACGCCAGATGCTCACGTTCGGAAGGCATCCACGGAACAGTACGCACATCGGTAACACCTGCAATACGGCGTATTTCGGCCATCAGACTGCTGAAACTCTCAAACTCCAGTTCGGCAAAATTGAGGTAGATTCGCCCAATGGGGTCAATCTCAATACCGCGTAAATCAATGCCTCTTAGCACCAGTAGATCGAGTAATTCGCGGGTCAGACCGAGTCGGTCTTCACAAAAGACTTCCAGACGCATGGGAACCTTCACCTGAAAAAAGAACAATTAATATGATGATATGACACTATTTGGATAGCAGGAAGGTTTGTGTCAACAATCATTGACACAAAGACGGAAAAACGGGCACTTCGGCGTAAAGATATCCGGTCAGCACCCGATATTGCATTATTTTTCGCTGGGCGTTTTACCTTTTTGCAGCGTCTCTTTCACCTGACCGATAAGTTGACGACGGAAATCCCCGAGGCGAGGTTTGTCATCGTCAATCCATGGCAGTGGGCGGCAAAGCTCCATAGCTTTAATCCCCAGTCGTGCCGTCAGAAGTCCAGCTCCAATCCCCTGAGCTGCGCGGGTAGACAAACGAGCGGCGAGATCTTGCGACATCCAGTCCATCCCCACTTCGCGCACCAGTTCGCTGGCTCCGGCAAAAGCGATATTCAGCAATACCAGTTTGAACAGACGCAAACGGCTGTAATACCCCAGTTCAATGCCATACAGCGTGGCGATGCGATTAATCAAGCGCAGATTGCGCCAGGCGATAAACGCCATATCCACCAGCGCCAGTGGGCTAACGGCAATCATTAACGTTGATTCCGCCGCCGAACGACTGATTTCGCGCCGCGCCTGGGCATCTAAAACCGGCTGGACCAGATGCGCATACAGGCTGACCACTTCACGATCGTTCTGCGTTTCATGGATTGAGGCATACCAGCGTTGCAGCGCCGGATGGGACTGATCAATACCCGCCTGCTGCGCCAGTTTTTCGCAAAATGCGCGCCCTTTACCCGTGCCGTGACTGTGCAACAAATCGCGCGCCTCGTCGCGTTCGTGGGCACGCTGTCGCAAACGCCATAAGCGCCGCCACTCTGTGACCACAGAGCCCACGCCCGCGCCGATAATCAGTGCCCCAGCAGCACATCCCCCCAGCGCCACCCAGTCCTGAGTTTGCCAGGCATTCATCGTCCACTGTACACCCTGCCCGACAACGCTTGCGCCAAACAGTGCAAGCCCACCCATGACCATTTTGCGCCACAGACTGCGTTTCGGACGTAACGCAGCGTCCATCACCGCTTCAACCTGCCCCTCTTCTTCCGGCGTTTCGTCGAGCGTGGCCGGGGCAAAATTTTGCGCCTGATTTTCGTCAAAGGTCTGCTGCGCCCTGAATTTTGGATTCTGATCGACCTCCAGCGGACCGTCGAAATCAATACGTGGTTTTAACGGTTCGGTCATCGCAATTTATCTCCTATTAAAAATTCCAGCGCGGCATCAAGACGAATATGCGGCAGCGGTTTGTCGACATCCATCACCTGCGGACGAAACGCTTCAAACTGGAAGCCTTGCTGATCCCAGAACGCCTGACCAGGCAAACGTGCGGGAACTTCGCCAGGATAAACAGTGAGTGGTGCGCCATCGCTGAGGCGATTACCGCGCAGTGCCGGGATTTTCTCACCGTTAACATCAATAATGCCGCTGGTGGTCGCCTGAACTGACGCCAGCCCCAGGCAGTCCATGCTGATCCCTTCGAACGCCGCATTTTGCCAGGCATCCTGAATCAGTTGTTGCAGTAATGAAACCATATTAGCGTGCTGATCGAGGGTCACATGGTCCGCTTTAGTGGCAGCAAACAATAGCTTATCGATAACCGGCGAAAACAAGCGCCGGAACAGGGTACGCTGCCCGTAGTGGAAACTTTGCATCAGCTGCGTCAGCGCCAGACGCATATCATTAAATGCCTGTGGCCCACTGTTGAGAGGTTGCAGGCAATCCACCAGTACAATCTGGCGGTCAAAGCGTAGAAAATGATTCTTATAGAACCCCTTCACCACTTTCTCGCAGTAATAATTAAACCGCTCGCGCAGCATTCCGGCATTGGTGTGCTTATCGGCCTGCGCCAGTTTGGACTCGCCCCAGGCATCAACATCCAGCCACGGGAAGAATTGCAGTGCGGGCGCACCTGCCATATCTCCCGGCAAGACAAAGCGCCCAGGCTGAATAAAGTGCAGCCCCTGTTGTTTGCAGTGGTGGAGGTAATCGGTCCACGCGGCGGCAATGTCTGCCAGCCGGTTTTCGTCAGCAGGAGCAAGCGGGTCCAGCCCTTCGCACATCATTCGCCATTTCGCCGCCCATTCGCCGCGCTGACCATTGAGTAAACCCGTCATCTGGCGCGACCAGCTTAAATAGTCCTGTGCCAGCATTGGCAGGTCGAGCAACCATTCGCCGGGATAATCCACAATCTCCAGATACAGCGTGGAGGTATCCTTGAAGTGGCGCAGCAGCGAATCGTTCGATTTATAGCGTAGCGCCAGGCGAATTTCACTGACGCCGCGTGTCGGCGTCGGCCAAGCGGGAGGATCGCCATATAACTGCGCCAGCCCTTCATCATAGGTGAAACGCGGAATGCCAAAGTCACGCTGGGGAATGCGTTTTACGCCCAACAGGCGCTCTTCACGCGCCGCGCTTAACAGCGGCAAACGTGCTCCGGCATGAATATTGAGCAACTGATTAACCATCGCAGTGATAAACGCTGTTTTGCCGCTGCGGCTAAGTCCGGTTACAGCGAGGCGAAGATGTCTGTCGACACCCCGATTCACCAGCGCATTAAATTCATTTTTAAGTCGCTTCATTGCTGTCCTGTGCTGCTCTGAAGACCAGAAAAAATCATTCGTAAGGATATGAATGTGGGGGCCAGTCCATTGATTATCAACTGCCCGTGTTGTCATCGACGGACGAACTCCATAAGATGTGCAGCATTCACGTTCGGACGGAGTTCCTGACCTATGTCCCCTACTATTTATGATATTGCCAGGGTTGCAGGCGTATCAAAATCCACCGTATCACGCGTGCTGAATAAGCAAACCAATATCTCCCCGGAAGCGCGCGAAAAAGTGTTACGAGCGATTGAAGAATTACAGTATCAGCCAAACAAGCTGGCCCGTGCGCTGACCTCTTCGGGCTTTGATGCCATTATGGTGATTTCTACGCGTTCGACCAAAACTACGGCGGGTAATCCCTTTTTCTCTGAAGTTTTGCATGCCATCACCGCCAAAGCTGAAGAAGAAGGTTTCGACGTGATATTGCAGACGTCGCACAGCCCGGCAGAAGACTTACAAAAGTGTGAAAGCAAAATTAAGCAGAAAATGATTAAAGGCATTATTATGCTAAGTTCGCCAGCGGATGAATCATTTTTTGCCCAACTCGATAAATACGATATTCCGGTGGTGGTAATTGGTAAAGTTGAAGGTCAATACGCTCACGTTTATTCTGTCGACACCGATAATTTTGGCGATAGTATTACGCTGACCGATGCGTTAATTGAAAGCGGGCATAAAAATATAGCCTGCCTGCATGCTCCGCTTGATGTCCATGTTTCAGTTGACCGCGTTAATGGTTATAAGCAAAGTTTGTCTGCACATAATATTGCAATGCGTGATGAATGGATTATTGATGGTGGTTATACCCACGAAACAGCATTAAAAGCAGCACGACAATTATTAAATCAGTCACCGTTGCCAGAGGCGGTGTTTGCCACTGACAGCCTAAAATTAATGAGCATTTACCGTGCGGCGGCAGAAAAAAATATTACAATTCCGCAGCAGTTAGCGGTGGTAGGTTATAGCAATGAAACACTTTCGTTTATATTAACACCTGCACCGGGTGGCATCGATATTCCGACACAGGAGTTAGGTCAACAAAGCTGCGAGTTATTATTCCGCTTAATTGCCGGAAAACCATCACCACAAAATATCACCGTTGCCACGCATATGTCGTTAAAATAAATGCCACAGGTAGGCCGGATAAGGCGCTCGCGCCGCATCCGGCAATGTAGCACATTATCAGAACGAGTAATTCACCCCGACACCCGCATAATGGAATTTATCGCTGTCGCCTTCGTCGTGATCCTGCCACTCAAACGCGTATTCCAGCGAAACGGAGAGACCGTTCTGGAAGTCATAACCGTAAAATAAACCAACACGGTTAAAGTCATGACCTTCGCGTTCAATATCATCCCGCCAGTCCCAGTTACTCCAGCGATCCAACCCAATGCGCGTATACGGCGTCACCGAGTGGTTGCCGAGCGTCAGCGGCAAATAGGCGCGAATTTCTTGCGTGGAAAACTCACCGTTATTGCGGCTATCATCCATATTGAAGCCGCGCTCAAGATAATAGTTCACTCGCAAGGCAACCGTTTCGTTGAAGGTATATTGCAGACCTGTTTCCGTTTCGACACGGGTATCAGCGTAACCGGTCGTGTTCAAATCGTTGGCAAACTTATACATCGCCAACCAGCCGTTGAAGCGTAAATCGTCAGTCAGTTTCACATCCCAGTCTGGAGCCACTTTCCAACGCTGCATATTCGCCGTGTCTTTACCCGGTTCATCAACGTAGTGATAGCCATATTACGGAAACCACCTGTCAGGCCGAAACTGAAATCATCGCTTTCGAGGAACTGATAATGTACTTCAAGTTCCGGGCGGTCGAACCACGTTCCGCGTTTACCGGCGCTATAATCTACCGGCCCTTCCTGATAATAGGCCAGCGATATTCTCCACGGACCGTTGGCGGCATTAAAATAGACCGAAGGCTCTGCCAGTCCATCCATATCTTCGCCATAACCTTCGACGTTTTCTATTTCATACATCGCACCGATATTAAAGTGCCACTCGTTCTTTTCTTCTGCCTGTGCGCAAGCCATTCCCGCACACATCACCAGTGCGGTACAGGGTAATAAATTTTTCATTATTGTTCCTTGTAGTATCCTTGGGGAATGCCTTCCCCTTTTCATTTAGCGGATTGCAATTTCCGTTTCTGCATCAAAGAAATGACATTTTGTCATGTCAAAATGAATAGTGATATTTTCTCCTGCATAATAATCATTTAATGCACCAGCACGAACCACTAACTCGTGCCCCCCAACCGTGGTGTAGAGCATAAATTCCGCACCGGTTAATTCTGCCACGCTTATTTTGGCAGAAATGTTATTTTCATCTTGCGCTTCCGGATGAATATCTTCCGGACGTATTCCCATCACAATAGGCTTATGCAAACTTTCCTGCGTGTTTAAGACCGTTAGTTTTTCCTCAGGAATGGTTAATTTAAGCGTTTCCGTAACAAATTTATTGCCATCGATCGTTCCGCGAATAAAATTCATCGCAGGTGATCCTATAAAGCCGGCAACAAACATATTCGCCGGTTGGTTATAAACTGTTTTTGGCGCTCCAACTTGCTGGACAATTCCATCCTTCATAATCACAATCCGCGTCGCCATGGTCATCGCTTCGGTCTGATCATGGGTAACGTAGATCATGGTAGTGTTCAGCTTCTGATGCAGTTTGCTGATCTCTGCGCGCATCTGTACGCGCAGCTTGGCATCCAGGTTAGAAAGCGGTTCATCCATCAAAAACACACCCGCTTCGCGCACAATCGCCCGTCCGAGCGCCACACGCTGGCGTTGCCCGCCGGAAAGCGCCCCCGGCTTGCGTTTCAGGTACTCACGCAGGCCGAGAATTTGCGCCGCCCAGTTAACTCGTTCATCAATCACCTCTTTGACGATTTTTTGCATCTTCAGGCCAAACGCCATGTTGTCGTAGACCGTCATATGCGGATAAAGCGCATAGTTCTGGAACACCATCGCGATATTGCGCGCTTTGGCCGGAACGTCGTTCATTCGTTTACCATCGATCAACAAATCGCCGCCGCTAATCTCCTCCAGTCCGGCAATCATGCGCAGCGTGGTCGATTTACCGCAGCCAGAAGGGCCAACAAAAACGATGAACTCTTTATCGGCAATCTCCAGGTTGAAGTCCTTCACCACATGCACCTGGTTATCGTAGATTTTTTGAATATGTTGTAACGAAAGCTGTGCCATGTTGATTCCTTTGCTATACGTTTTGCCAGAAGGCCGATAACCGTGGCCAGGTCAGTGATTCCGTTGAGGGCAGCAACAGTTGCGCCCCAGTTAAGCTCACGCCGATCCCCACCGAGCGCATACCGCTGGCGTTAATGGCGTCAATGCCCGCCTGCGCATCTTCAATGCCGATACATGCCTGCGGCGGCACGCCCAGCCCGGCACAGGCGGCGAGAAAGATTTCCGGGTCCGGTTTGGAGTTTTTAAGCTGAGATGCATTCGCGCAGAAGGTGAAAAACTCGCGCAGCTCCAGCGCCGCTAAAATCGTCGGTGCGTTCAGGGAGACAGAAGCCAGCCCTACAGGAATCTCTTGTGCACGGAGCTCTGCCAGCAAATTGCGAATACCGGGCAGCACAGCATTAACCGTCAGTTCGCGCAGTGAATGGACGTAGAGCAGATTTTTGCGATACGCCAGTTGCGCCCGCTCTTGCATGTTAAAGTCGCCCTCTTTGCCCCCGAGTTGCAGAATGCGCCGCAGGGACTCATCGCGACTGATCCCTTTTAGGGATTCGTTAAACTGCACATCAATGCTGATGCCAATTTCAGCGGCAATCTGCTGCCACGCCTGGAAATGCAGATGCGCGGTATCGGTGATTACACCATCCAGATCGAAAACTACGCCTTGCAGTTTCATTCATCCTCCTGATGTATGGTGGCGGTCCCATTAAAGGGCAAAATAAAATCCCCCAAACAGAAAACAGATTCTTCAGCCACGGATATAAGCTGACCGTTCAAACGCAATGAAACGGGCGCAGAAGTTCGAATTGCAATACGCTGCGCGTCGAGAGTGACCTGTAATTCGCAGCCCTGCCAGAACAGAGGGAAAGACAACTGTTGCCACTGCTCAGGTAACGCCGGATTCAGATGTAATTCGCCGTTACGCACACTCACCCCGGCAAAACCCTGAATCGCCCCCAGCCAGATAGCGCCAGTTGCAGCAGTGTGGATACCGTCATCACAGCTATGCGGATCAGCACCGAGATCGATTTCAGTACCCTCGCGCCAGAACTGATATCCCTGCGCCAGCAGGCCACAGCGAGCGGAAACAATGCCGTGAATTGCTTTACTTAATGACGAGTCGTGAATGGTACGCGGTTCATAAAATTGCAGATTGGCGAGACACGATGCCGCTGAGAACAGCTCCGGCAGCATGTAATTGAGCATCACCACATCGGCCTGCTTGAGGATCTGCATCTCGTTCACTTCTGCGCGTGAATAATCCAGCAGAATGGTTTGCTTTCCCGCCGCCGCTTTGTATATCGCCAGATTAACCGCCGGTTTCGCCATAAACGAATCATCCTGCGGCAAAACGCCATCGGGCTGAATTTCTGGCAGCCACAACTCTTTGAGAAACATTTCGGCACGATGAATAAATGCGTCGTCGCTACAGCCAAACTGACGAGCAATGTTCAGCGCCTGCTTGACGTTGTAATACGCCATATAGCTGGTGAAGGCGTTATTATTGACATGTTCGGTATATTCGTCTGGTCCAATAACATTATGAATTTCCAGATGATCGCTAACCCTTACCGCGCGACTAATCCAGAACTTTGCGGTATCCAGAAGTAGCGCCATGCCTTCGTGAGCGATGAAACTTTCATCCCCCGTGACCTGCCAGTATTGAATAACCGCCCAGGCGATATCGGCCACCAGATGATGTTCTGCCTGAGCCGAGGCCACTTTCTGGCGCAGTCCGGTGCGGATGTTAATGGCGGCAAATTCCGGCGTCTCTTCTTCGCCGCTGCGCGCGCTTTCCCACGGAAATAGCGCGCCCTGCCAGCCGTTGCGTCGCGCTTTCTCCTGCGCGCCTGGCAAGTTGTGCCAGCGATAACGCAGTAAACTTCTGGCAATCGTCGGTTCGCTAAACAGATGGAACGGTAGCAAAAATACTTCTGTATCCCAGAAAACGTGGCCTTTGTAGCCTTCGCCGGTTAAACCTTTTGCCGCAATACTGCTGCGCTCGTCGTGGGCAGGCGTCATGATGCGCAGATGATAAAGCGCATAATCTAACGCTTGCTGATCGTGCGCATCGCCGCCGTTTACCGTGATACGACGTTTCTGCCACCATTGACGCCAGTTTTCTGTCGATTCTGTAAGAAGTTGGTCGTAACTCTGCTGTGCACACATTTCAAGCTGACGAAGCGACGCACTGCCCCACTCGTCTAAAGCGGCTTGTCGGTCGTCCCGCCAGTCGATCCACACCAGCTTTTGCAGCGTCAGCGTCTTACCCGCGGGCAGTTGTGCACTGGTATGTTGCAGCAATCGGCGCTCTTTGGCCGTATAGCAATGCTGAACGTCACCGCTCACCTGGCAGCGACAGCTGATTGCCACATCACTGCGTCCATCCTGAGTGGTATAGATCCCCTGCATCAAATGCTGACCAAACACTCGCACCTGGGTTTCGTCGAGATGTTGTCGTCCGTGGTTGGTTTGCGTGGCGTCAATACCCGTTGAGATCAACACTGACGCGTCAGCGTCCAGCGGAGTAATAGTGATTTCCAGTGCAACCAGCGGCAGTTGGTCTGCCGAAACAAAGCGACGGCTGGCGATGGTGTAACGCGCGCCACTGCTGGTACACCAGACAACGTTGCGGCGTAATTCGCCACTGGCAAAGTCAAGCTCACGCTGCCACGTTTCGCGGGATAGCGCAAAAAGTTCACCATTCAAGGTAATCTCCATCCCCACGACATCAGGCAGGTTCACCAGTTCGTTGATTTCACCCTTACCCGCTCGATGATACAGTCCCGCCAGATACATGCCGCGCGTCTGGCGCGTGTAATCTTCTTCATGGCTGGCGCGAAGCCCAAGATAGCCGTTCCCCTGCGCCATCAGCGAAGCATACTTGTTCAGGGTATGCTGGCTGAAATGGGGTTCCGTTAACGTTACTGGCCTGGTCATAATTCCACACGCGTCCCTGTTTCTGCGGATTGATACAACGCCGCCACCAGTTGCTGGATGATGTATCCCTGCTCGGCGTCGGCAATCATCACAGGTTTGCCCTGTACATGATGAATAAAGGCTTCCATGCTGCGCAGATGGCGGTTGTCATCTGCCGTTTCCCGTTGCATCAATGTCATTAATTCACCGTTGTTATCGGTATAAATATGCGCCGGAAACAGCGTCGCCCCCGCTTTATCGCCACAAAAGCTGACGTTCATAATCGACTGTTCGCGGATGTTGAGTGCAAATGACGTTTCCAGCCACAGAATGCCGCCGTTTAGAAATTCAATGGTGCCAAACAGCGAATCTTCGACGCTGTAGGTTGCTGGGTTCCACTCACCAAACTGACCACAATTCTTTTGCGTGCCGATTTTTTGAAAACTGTGCGCAGTCACGCTTTTCACCGCCGGAAAGCCCAGCACATACATCGCCGTATCCAGCATATGAATGCCGATATCGATAAGCGGACCGCCGCCTTGCAGTTCTTTATTGGTAAAGACGCCCCAACCGGGAACGCCACAGCGACGCAGTGCGCGGGCGGTGGTGACGTAGATTTCCCCCAGTACGCCATTCGTCACCTGTTCACGCAGTTGTTGCGTATCGAGCGCAAACCGGTGATGGAAGTCGTAGGCCAGGACCTTGCCCTGTTTGCGCGCGGTATCACACATTTCCCGCGCCTGTTCGGGGGTCATGGCGGGCGGTTTTTCGCACATGACATGGCAACCCGCTTCCAGCGCCATCAGGGTATGCTCATAGTGAAAACGGTTAGGTGAGCAAACGCTAACCACATCAGGTTTCACCGCCAGCAGCATAGCCTGCGGATCGTCCCATACCGATGCATTCCCGTATTTTTCTGCCAGCGCCTGCGCCTGGGAAAGGCGGCTGTCACAGACAGCCACCAGTTCCAGATCGTTGCGTGTGCAGTAGTACGAAGCATGAACCTTATCCGCCACCTGGCCTGCGCCTATTATCGCGACACGCAGCGGAGAGCTTGTCATTGCACTTTTCACAAAGACCTCTTAGCAGGTACGCAACCAGGCCAAAGAATCACGGTACGCCTGAGCAGGATTTTCTGCCCGGATACGCCCTTCATACACCACATAACCCTGATAGTTATCGGCACGCAGCTGTTCAAACAGCGCGTGGAAATCGAGGGTGCCGCTGCCAGGTTGATAGCGATGGTTATCAGCAATATGCACATGACCGAGCAGGTCGCGGTTGTCATGCAGCGCCTGCGCCAGGTTATCTTCTTCGATGTTCATGTGATAGAAATCGCCGATAATCTGCACATGTTTAAGATTGTTTTCGACGATGTAACGGCGAGCATCGGCGAGCGTGTTGATCATGTGGTCCTGATAACGGTTTAACGGTTCGAGATACACCACAGTTCCAGTACGCGCGGCCACCTGTTCCAGAAAACGCAGGGAATCGCTCACTGCTTTGCGGTCGCCGTCCAGGCTGCGCGGTGCAGTCATCGGCGGTAAGCGGAAAGTAAACATGCCCCATGCAGCCGGAACGACGATACCTTTACCGCCCACTTCTGCCAGCTCTTCGAGAATGCGCTCGATCTGCTTTAAACCATTAAGACGACGCTCTTCGATAAAGTCGCCAATCCAGCCATCATAGCCACCGCAGGCGGTGGTCACGGGTAAACCGGTTTCTTTAATCGCCGCTTTGACATCTTCGAGATTGTTCACCAGTAGTTTGCCGTCAATCTCAAAACCATCAAAACCCATCTCTTTGATATAACGAAATTTATCCAGAATATTTTCCGGGAAGAACGCCTGATTCTGTGTGCCTATTTTCATTTTTCCAATCCTTAGAATTAAAACGTGACGCCCATTTTGATGCTCTGTTCCGGATGCTTATCGACATACTGCATGTAGCTTTCCGGGCTGTTGGCAAAAGTAACCACCGGATCAATTAAATCTTCGCAGTTGAGGTAGCCGTTCATCAGCAGTTCCCAACAGGTTTCTTCGATACGCTTGCGGCTCCAACGCGGATAATCCGGGTTCGGTTCGCTGCACGCGCGAGAGAAAACAATTTTTGCGTTATTGAAATGCGCTTCGCGTCCGAGGTTAAAACCTTCGGCAAACGGTTTAGCAAACGCGACATAAGAGATAGTGCCGCCATAAGCCAGACCGCGCAGCGCCGATTGCAGCGCGTCGGCATAGCCGCTGGTTTCGATAATCACATCGGCACCCTGCTTGCCGGTCAGCGTTTTGATCTCTTTGCCTACGTCAGTGGCAATGGGGTTAAGGCAGAAATCCGCGCCGTGGCGACGGGCAATTTCACAGCGATAGGCTATAGGGTCGACGCCAATCACCACCGAAGCGCCAGCGCGTTTTGCCAGTTGAATGGCAATTTGACCAATTGCGCCAAGCCCTACCACCACCACAAAATCCCCCACGCGCACGTTGGCATCACGCACACCGCTCATGGCAAACTGCGCCGGGTCGTAACAGACGGCGTTTTTCCAGGAGCTGCCTTGCGGCATTTTGCGCAGCTTGTAGTTATTCACTGCGTTAATGATGACCGTCTCGGAGAGCGGACCGTAGCCGCATACGCTGTCGCCCACCCCGTAGTCAGTAACGTCGCTGCCACATTCGATAATGTCGCCAACTACCATGTTGCCAAGCTGAAACTTACCGAACTCAATCCCGCGCGGCGCATCTGCCGGGCGTGGAGTAAACATCTGCCATTCACCGTTAAAATCTTCATCAATAAACGGGCTGGCGGCGCGGAAATCGACCACTTCCGTCCCGTGCTTGGGTGCACCGAAACGCACACGGATCTTCACTTCATTGGCTAAAATCGCCCGTTCTTCATACTCAACCAGCGCTGCAACGCGCGGTGCTGTGGCTACTAACTTTTTCATTTAAAACTCCTTGTCAAAAAACTGGCCGCTTTAGCCCTTCACGCCACCGGCGGTCAAACCACTCTTAATAAAACGTTCCGAAAGCGCATACATAATCACTACCGGTAATGCAGTCACCAGCGAGGCGGCCATCATTCGTCCCCAGATATAATCGGGCGTACTGAAGAGTGCGTTCAGGCCCACCGGTAAGGTGAAATTGCTGGCGCTGGAGAGGAAAATCGACGCAAACAGATAGTCGTTCCACGCCACCATAAAGCAGTAGACGAACACGGATATCAGCCCGGACATCGCCAGCGGCACGGTAATACGGAAAATGATTTGCAGGCGATTGAGGCCATCCATCATCGCCGCCTCTTCAATCTCATCAGGGATGGTGTCGAAATAGCTTTTCAGCATAAATACGGCGGTGGGCAGCGTTTGCGTCACCATGGTGATGATCAGCGCCATCTCGGTGTCGTAAATGCCAAGCGCGGTGATGATTTTGAACAGCGGCACCACCAGCAAAATGCCGGAGAACATGTACACCGTGTAAAAGCTGGCGTTGATGGTCATTCGCCCTTTAAAGCGCAGGCGGGAAAGCGCATAAGCCCCGAGGATGCCGAGAAATACCGCCACCACGGATGAAACCACCGACACCACCATGCTGTTACGGAAGTAGTCGATAAAGGGGAAAATCACCGGATTAAAAATGTCGACGTAATGCTCCAGCGTCCACTGCTGCGGCAGCAGCGTAGGATGCAGCGAGATCGCCTCTTTCGCGCTCTTGAACGAGGTCATCAGCATCACAAAAAACGGAAACAGCGTGATGATGAGAAACAGCGCCAGCCCGCAGTAAAAACCGATGCGACTGAGTGTGCGTTTATTTGTTGCCATTGAGGTTCACCCGTTTCCTGGTCAGCAGAATGACAGCGAAAATAATGATGAAGAGCACCACCGAGATCGCCGCCGCTTTCCCTAAGTCATTAAAGGCAAAGGCGGTTTTGTAGAGATAGACACCGAGAATATCGACCTTGGTCGTCAGCAGATAAACATCAGCGAACATGTAAAACATCTAGATCGTGCGCAGGGTCACCACCGTCGCCAGGACCGGCATAATTGCGGGCAGCGTGACGATGCGAAACCGCTGCCAGGCATTAGCGCCATCCATCTCTGCCGCTTCGTACAGCGATTTGTCGATGGTCTGCAAAATCGCCAGAAACGAGATAAAGGCATACGGGAAGTAGCGCCAGATGGCGAACAGCACCACCAGCACAAAACTACTGCCCGGATTATCGAACCACAGCGGCGCCTGCTCATAGAGATGCAGAAGATCGACGCCGAGGTAGTTCACAATGCCGTAGCCGTTGTTGAACATGTATTTCCAGGCGAACACCAGCGAAATAGACGGCGTTACGTAGGAGAGGATCACCAGCGAACGCGCGGTTTTGCGCAACCGGAATTCGCGGTTGAAAAACATCGCCACTGCCAACCCAAGAACGGTGCTGCCCGCCACCACCAGCGCGGTATACCAGGCCGTCATCCACAGCGAGTGCCAGAAGCCGGGATCGGAGAGGATACGCACGTAGTTACTCACCCCAACAAACGTTGACTCGATGTTGGGATTGAGCGGCAGACGTAAAAAACTGATTTCGATATTCGACACCATTGGCCACGCCACCAGACCGCCCAGCAGTAATAAACTGGGCGCGAGAAGCAGCAGCGCAAAGGGCATATCGGAACGACCTGAAAAAAGCCTGTTCATTGCGGATTCCTGTCCTGGGTTTAGTGCTGTTCGACCAGCTCATCCAGCTTTTTCTGGCTCGTTTGCAGCGTGGAGGCGAGATCGGCTTTACCCACGGTGACGTTATGCACCATCGAACTCACTACGCCAGAACCAGTGACATCGCCCATGCGGGTAAAGTTTTTATCCCCTACTGCGCCAAAGACCTGAATATTCGGCAGCTCGCTGATTAATTGATTCGGCAATTCACCCAGCGCCTTAATAACGTCGTTGTCTTTCCAGGTGGCGGTAGTGACAACCGCTTTGTTCACCGGCAGCGCCGCGCCTGGCGACATCATCACCCAGTCGGCAATGTTGTCTGCCTGTTCCATAAAGGTGACAAATTTTTCAGCCGCGTCTGTCTCTTCGCTCTTCTGTCCAGCGGTAATGGTGAGCGAAGTCAACATGCCGTAGACCGCGGAATTTTTCTCGGTTGGCACCACGAAACCAACATTTTTCGGGTCACCCTCTTTAATCACCGCCGGAAGGATATACGTGGAGTAAATCGCCATCGGCGCAGTGCCATTCATAAAGGCATCTTTCACTTCCATGATGTCGTTGGAACCCGGCATTGTGTTGGCGGCGAGGTCGCGGTAATAGGTCAACGCCTGCATCATCTCTGGCGTATCAAGGGTGATTTTGCCTTCGGCGTTAAAGACGTTGGCCTGGTTAGATAATGCAAACTGGGAAAAAGATTGTTCCGTCAACACGCTTTCTGCTGTAGGTAGTGCAATACCGTATTTTTTATTCGCCGGATCGTTCAGTTTTTGCGCAGTTTCTAGCAGCTGTTGCCAGTTTTTCGGCTCCTCAAGCCCCGCTTTTTCCAGCACATCTTTGCGATACCAGATGCCACCAATCCAGGCGCTGACAGGAACACCGGTCCATGCGCTACCATCTTCTGTACGCACGATACGCAGTACGCCATCGTAAAACGCGCCTTCACCGACGTTGCTGATGACCGAGGCAACCGCTTTGCGATCGATAAGCTGCTCTTTGTCCATAACTTTGGCGTAGTCATGGCTGGTTTCGATCACTTCTGGCAGCGAGCCGCTACGTGAAAGGGTAATGACTTTAGTGTTATAGGCATCTTCTTCCACTGGCACTTGTTTTACGGTGATACCTGGGTTTTCTTTTTCAAAACGGGCAATCAATTTACTAATAACTGCCTGACGCTCCTGCTCCACCGAAGAATGCATAAATTCGATCGACACATGGGTTTTATTTTCTTCTTTACAGCCTGAAATCAGGGCGCAGGAAACCAGTGCTGATAACAGCACGATTTTTGATTTAATCATGAGATGTTCCTTTTTATTTAATCCACATAACCTGCCAGGGGCGCAGCGTTATTTCATTACCCAATATATCAACTTCACTAATCAGATCCTGACCATACAGATCAGTAATATTTAAATACTGAATATTTTCACTGACATTAAACAATCCTGTCAGACAATTACCATCCCCATTGCTTCTTTGAATACGCATTACGGATGAATTAACAATATCGATGGTAAAATCATTATCCGGATGAAACTCGTTATGACTGCGACGAAGTGTAATTAAACGCGACAGCTCATGATATACCGCATGCCTTAATGTATCTTCATCGTTCAGTTCTCGGGTTATCTCTTCACTGTGATATTTTTTACGGTTAATCGCACGGTTATATCCGAGTTTTTCGACACCGGCATAATCATTACGCGACCCCAGAATGCTTTGAATATATATCGCTGGCACACCGGGGAAGCTTAACAAAATCGCATGGGCAAGGATAAACCTGGCGCAACGTTCTTCATCGCTACACTCGCGACGGCTTAACGCATCCATATAAGTGACATTCATTTCATACGGACTACGCGTACCGTCGGGATTATTTTTCCAGTTAACTAATGCCCCTTCCTGCTGTAATGCCTCGACCAGCGCTAATATTTCGCTTTCTGGTAACAAGCCATGCAGTGGGTTCAGCCCGATGCCATCGTGAGAGGCGAGAAAGTTAAACCAGGTCGTTTTACTGGAGGGCGAGCTCAGACTTTGCGCCCACTGGCACAGCGCCTCGACGTTCTGTTTTTGCACCGCATGTAGCACCAGCGGTGGCAGCGAGAACTGATACACCATATGCGCTTCATCATCGCCGTTGCCAAAGTAAGCAATATTGTCTTTATGCGGAACATTAGTCTCGGTAATAATCACTGTACCTGGCGCGACGTCATCAATAATCGCCCGTAACAGTTTGATAATCAAATGTGTTTTTTCCAGATGGATGCAGCTTGTTCCCGGCTCTTTCCACATAAAGCCAACAGCATCCAGACGGACATACTCAGCACCTTTCTCAAGGTAACACAGTAAAACATCTACCATCGCCAGCAACACTTCAGGGCTACGGTAATTAAGATCAATTTGATCGTCGCTAAACGTCGTCCATAAATGGCGCGTTGTATTATCGCTCATCTTGAATGGCGTTAATAACGGTAACGCACGCGGGCGAGTAACGGCACTGAGATCGGTTTGCGGGTCAACGGCAATAAAGAAATCTTCAAAACCAGGCTGCTGTTGTAAATAGTTTTTAAACCATTCACTTTTTGCCGACATATGGTTGCAGACAAAATCAAACATCAAATGGCTGCATTCACCGAGTTGTTGAATATCTTGCCACTCCCCTGCTTCACTGGCGACCTGATGATAATCAATTACCGAAAATCCATCATCAGATGACCATGGATAAAATGGTAATAAATGAACATGCGAAAAAATGCCTTGCAGCCATTGATGGTAAAATTGATTAAATGTTGGTAGTGGTTTTAAATCATTACAGTGAAATTGATCGGCATAAGTAATTAACACGACATCACTTTCATCCCAGTGTTTTTTACGTCGCTGTGTAATTAATCGTTTTGCACTCTCAAGACGCGTTGCAAGTTTCTGCAAATGAGTCGCGATAAATGTTCCACCGTAGATCTCGTCCAGGTAGTCCGTAATTTTCTGTTTCATGTTGCCTTTCCGTGGTAGCGATCCCATGAAACGAGAGACTACTCCGCAGAAAATAAACTGTCAATTGAGCACAAGGGTTTTAGTCACGCAGGAAATCATTTTTTACCAGGGAAAAAGCGTATTTGTGAGCTGACGCAAATAATCTATGGGGATGTTAATAAGGTGTGACAGAAAAGAAAATAGTGCATAAGTGACAGAGACTGATGACAAACGTGAGATTGCCTGATGCGCTACGCTTATCAGGCCTACCAGAAATTGTAATATATTGAATTTTAGTAATATTATAGGCCGGATAAGGCATTTACGCCGCATCCGGCATGAACAAGGTGCACTTTGTCAGCAATTTGCAGCATCGAAGCGCCGCTCATGGTAAATTCTTTTAACCTTTGACCTTCGGCATGGCGATGTCTTTCAGGCCACCAGCATTCTCAACGTGGGTATATCCCATCTTGCTCAGGATCTCTTTTGCCTGCCCTGACTGGCGTCCGACATTGCAATACACTTTCACGGTGTCGTTTTTATCCGGAACGGCGGTGGCAATGCGCTCTTTCACTTCCTTCAGGGGAATATTGATAGCCCCCTGAACGTGCTCTTGCTGATACTGCTCTGGAACACGAACATCGATCCAGTGTTCTGCGGCGAAAACGGGCAGTGAAAACACCAGTGTCAGCGCAAGTAAGCCTTTTTTAAACATGTAAACGTCCTTATATGGATGAAAATTGCCGCCCATGATACGCCTGAAATTTAACAATTTTTGCGAAACGCCCCTCACCTTTTATAGCGCTGCGCCAGTTTATTGGCAGCCCGACTTAACAGCGGTTCCAGCGCCACAGCCAGCAACATTTTCAGCGGTCGGCGAGCAACTGATTTTATCGCCCAACCCGCCACACCTGCCGGGCCGTAGCGCAGTGCGGTAAGAAGTACCAGCTTGCCTGCTAATTTGAAACCAGGCTTCACCTTTTGCCCGGCCTGTTGCCAGCGAATATTCATAACTTTCCTCACAATTGACGGAAACGGCTACGCAGCGTGAAAGTGTCGGAAGTGACATAGCGTTCCATCTCGCGTAAACGCGTTTCACTTGCCGCCAGTTCACGGTCGACTTCATCCAGCAATTCGCTGCTGGAAGGTTGCTGCTCACCAAAGGCCATGTTGTCCGGCATTGGATCAAGCGCAAATGACAAAATGATGTAAGCAACCAGGGTAAACAGCGCCAGGCCGAAGAAAATCGACAGCACCACCAGGATACGCACCAGTTTTACCGGTACATCAAAATAGTGAGCAATCCCCGCGCAGACGCCGCGGACCATACCCTGTTGTGGAATACGCCATAATTTTTTATTGAGATTAATGCCTGCCATTAGCGATCCCTCCAGTTCGGATGTTCTGCATCAAGAATGGATTCCAGCGCCTGAATACGCTCGCGCATCCGTTTTGCTTCATCAGCCAGTTGTGCTAATCGCTGCTGCTCACTTTGCGACAATTCACTGCGACCGGAACGATTGCTGTAATGCAGCCATAACCAGATCGGTAAAACAAACAGCACAAAAATGGTTAACGGAATAGCCAGAAATAGCGCGCTCATAAGTACTCCTTAGACGATGAGCGGCGGCGCGTTCGGACGCCGCCTGGATGTTATTATTGATTGTCTTGCTTCATTTTGGCTTTTAATTGTGCCAGTTGCTCGCTGATTGCATCATCGGCTTTAAGTTCGGCAAACTGATCGTCCAGCGATTTTTGTTTACCGAAGCTGTGGCTTTCTGCTTCCGCTTCCATCTGGTCAATACGACGTTCGAAAGATTCGAAACGAGCCATTGCTTCATCCAGTTTGCCACTGTCCAGCTGACGACGCACATCGCGCGACGAGTTAGCCGCCTGATGGCGTAACATTAATGCCTGCTGGCGAGCGCGTGTTTCGCTCAATTTGTTTTCCAGCTCGCCGATCTCTTTCTTCATGCGTGCCAGCGTATCGTCCACCAGCGTCACTTCGTGTTCCAGGCTCTTAATCAGATCGGTCAGCTTCTGTTTTTCAATTAACGCCGCACGCGCCAGATCCTCTCTCTCTTTCAGCAGCGCCAGTTCAGCTTTTTCCTGCCATTCAACTTCACGAGCCGATGCTTGTTCAATACGGCGAGTCAGCTGTTTCTTTTCTGCCAGCGCACGCGCCGAAGTAGAACGTACTTCAACCAATGTATCTTCCATCTCCTGGATCATCAGACGCACCAGTTTCTGTGGATCTTCCGCTTTCTCTAACAGAGCGTTGATGTTGGCATTCACGATGTCGGCAAAGCGAGAAAAAATACCCATAATGTTGTCCTCTTTATTTCTGCGTTCAGGATTGTCCTGCTGAGCTGTTAATACAATTTGCGTGCCAATTTTTTATCTTTTTGATTTATAAAGATCTGATTGAAGAATCAACAGCAACATGCCAGGATGAATTAGCGAATTACACTAACAAGTGGTGAATTTCATCATGGCAGAATACAAAGATAACTTACTCGGTGAGGCGAACAGCTTTCTCGAAGTGCTGGAACAGGTTTCGCATCTCGCACCTCTGGACAAACCGGTGCTCATCATCGGCGAACGCGGCACAGGTAAAGAGCTGATCGCCAGCCGTCTGCATTATCTCTCTTCTCGTTGGCAAGGGCCGTTTATTTCCCTTAACTGCGCGGCGTTAAATGAAAATCTGCTGGATTCCGAACTGTTTGGTCACGAAGCTGGCGCGTTTACTGGTGCGCAAAAACGTCATCCAGGACGTTTTGAACGTGCCGACGGCGGTACGCTATTTCTTGATGAACTTGCTACGGCACCGATGATGGTGCAGGAAAAATTATTGCGCGTGATTGAGTACGGTGAACTGGAGCGCGTTGGCGGCAGCCAGCCATTGCAGGTGAATGTCCGGCTGGTATGCGCTACTAATGCAGATCTTCCGGCGATGGTCAATGAAGGTACTTTTCGCGCTGACCTGCTCGACCGGCTGGCTTTTGATGTTGTGCAACTGCCACCACTGCGCGAGCGCGAAAGCGACATTATGTTGATGGCAGAACACTTTGCCATCCAGATGTGTCGGGAAATCAAGCTGCCTCTGTTCCCGGGTTTTACCGAACGCGCCAGAGAAACGTTGCTGAATTATCGCTGGCCGGGAAATATTCGTGAATTGAAAAACGTGGTGGAACGTTCAGTGTATCGCCACGGCACCAGCGATTATCCGCTTGATGACATCATTATTGATCCCTTTAAACGGCGTCCACCTAAAGAAGCCATCGCCGTTTCAGAAACCACCTCGCTTCCGACGCTGCCGCTGGATTTACGTGAGTTTCAGATGCAACAGGAAAAAGAGTTGCTGCAACTCAGTTTGCAACAGGGGAAATATAACCAGAAACGCGCAGCTGAATTGCTGGGGTTAACCTATCATCAGTTCCGCGCATTACTAAAAAAGCACCAGATTTAGTTGGGCATGGCCGTAAATAGATAAAAAGATGTATGACCCGGATCACGAGTGCTATCATTCGCCCTTATGCTTAGCGCATTAACCCCAGGGGCAAATAATGAACCACGATATCCCGCTAAAATATTTTGATATTGCCGATGAGTACGCGACCGAATGCGCAGAGCCTGTCGCAGACGCGGAACGCACACCGCTGGCCCACTACTTCCAGTTACTGCTCACCCGTTTGATGAACAATGAAGAGATCAGCGAAGAAGCACAACATGAAATGGCTGCTGAAGCGCGGATTAATCCCGTACGCATTGATGAGATCGCAGAGTTTTTGAATCAATGGGGTAATGAGTAACCATTTATTGAAGCCTGCTTTGGCTGGTTTCTTACAAACGCCGCACTGTACGTTCTGTGAGTTATAGTTATAAAGAAATCACGGGGTGAATGTTGAACTGATGGAGACGCCACCTGTTCAACGACCAACCACACGGCCCTCATTACGACCCCTGAACACAAACGGTAATGGCAAATGTCATTAGATATTAGTAAGATAGCCTCTTTACATAAAATCCCTTAATATTATGCGCCAGGTACTATCGTCTCTTTTGGTGATTGCTGGACTTGTGAGTGGTCAGGCAATCGCCGCGCCTGAATCCCCTCCGCATGCTGATATCCGCAACAGCGGTTTTGTCTATTGCGTCAGCGGGCAAGTCAACACCTTTAACCCATCCAAAGCGAGCAGTGGGTTAATTGTCGATACCCTTGCCGCTCAGTTTTATGATCGACTACTGGATGTTGATCCCTATACTTATCGCCTGATGCCGGAACTTGCCGAAAGCTGGGAAGTACTCGACAACGGCGCGACCTATCGCTTCCACCTGCGTCGCGATGTTCCGTTTCAAAAAACCGACTGGTTTATTCCCTCTCGTAAAATGAATGCCGACGATGTGGTGTTTACTTTCCAGCGAATTTTTGACCGCAACAACCCGTGGCATAACGTCAACGGTAGCAACTTCCCCTACTTCGACAGTCTGCAATTTGCCGATAACGTTAAAAGCGTCCGCAAACTGGATAATCATACTGTTGAGTTCCGTCTGGCTCAGCCAGATGCTTCTTTTTTGTGGCACCTGGCGACCCATTATGCATCGGTCATGTCGGCAGAATATGCCCAGAAGTTAGAGAAAGAAGATCGCCAGGAGCAACTCGACCGTCAGCCGGTCGGCACCGGTCCGTATCAGTTGTCGGAATACCGCACCGGGCAATTTATTCGCCTACAACGTCATGATGACTTCTGGCGCGGTAAACCATTAATGCCGCAGGTGGTGGTGGATTTAGGCTCCGGCGGTACTGGACGCCTGTCGAAACTCCTGACTGGGGAGTGCGACGTTCTGGCCTGGCCGGCTGCCAGCCAGTTATCCATTTTGCGTGACGACCCACGCTTGCGTTTAACACTGCGTCCTGGAATGAACGTCGCCTATCTGGCATTTAACACCGCCAAACCGCCGCTTAATAACCCTGCCGTGCGCCATGCGCTGGCACTGGCGATCAATAACCAACGCCTGATGCAATCCATCTATTATGGTACGGCTGAAACGGCGGCCTCTATTTTACCACGCGCCTCGTGGGCCTATGACAACGAGGCTAAAATTACTGAATACAATCCGGCGAAATCGCGCGAACAGTTGAAGTCGTTGGGGCTGGAAAACTTAACGCTGAAACTGTGGGTGCCCACACGTTCGCAGGCGTGGAACCCCAGTCCGCTGAAAACCGCCGAACTGATTCAGGCAGATATGGCACAGGTTGGCGTAAAAGTGGTGATTGTGCCGATAGAAGGTCGTTTTCAGGAGGCGCGGTTGATGGATATGAGCCATGATCTGACGTTATCGGGGTGGGCAACGGACAGTAATGACCCGGACAGTTTCTTCCGTCCGTTACTGAGCTGCGCAGCAATTCATTCGCAGACTAACCTCGCCCACTGGTGCGATCCGAAATTCGACAGCGTGTTGCGTAGGGCACTCTCCTCGCAGCAGCTGGCGGCTCGTATTGAAGCCTATGACGAAGCGCAAAGTATCCTGGCGCAGGAATTACCTATTCTGCCGCTGGCGTCGTCATTGCGCTTGCAGGCCTATCGGTACGATATCAAAGGGCTGGTTCTTAGCCCGTTTGGTAATGCCTCCTTTGCTGGGGTGTATCGCGAGAAACAGGATGAGGTGAAAAAACCATGATTATCTTCACCTTACGCCGCATTTTGTTATTGATTGTCACTTTGTTCCTGCTGACCTTCGTTGGCTTCAGCTTGAGCTATTTCACCCCACATGCGCCGTTACAAGGTGCTTCACTGTGGAATGCCTGGGTGTTCTGGTTTAACGGTCTGATCCACTGGGATTTTGGTGTTTCCAGCATTAACGGTCAACCGATTGCTGAACAGTTAAAAGAGGTCTTCCCGGCGACAATAGAACTGTGCATCCTCGCCTTCGGTTTTGCGCTGATTGTTGGGATACCCGTGGGCATGATTGCCGGGATTACGCGTCATAAGTGGCAGGATAACTTGATCAACGCCATCGCCTTACTGGGGTTTTCAATCCCGGTGTTCTGGCTGGCGCTTCTGTTGACGCTGTTTTGTTCACTCACGCTAGGTTGGCTACCCGTTTCAGGGCGTTTCGATCTGCTCTACGAAGTGAAACAGATTACCGGTTTTGCGTTGATTGATGCCTGGCTTTCGGACTCACCATGGCGGGATGAAATGATCATTAGCGCAATTCGCCATATGGTATTGCCCGTGATCACCCTGTCGGTTGCGCCAACAACTGAAGTGATCCGACTAATGCGTATCAGCACTATCGAAGTGTATGACCAGAACTATGTGAAAGCGGCGGCGACCCGCGGTTTGTCGCGTTTTACTATTTTGCGTCGCCACGTTTTGCATAACGCGTTACCTCCGGTTATTCCTCGCCTGGGCTTACAGTTTTCCACCATGTTGACGCTGGCGATGATCACCGAAATGGTTTTTAGCTGGCCGGGTTTAGGGCGCTGGTTAATAAACGCCATCCGCCAGCAGGATTACGCGGCCATTTCCGCTGGCGTGATGGTGTGTGGATCACTGGTCATTATTGTTAACGTGATTTCTGATATTTTGGGTGCCATGGCTAACCCTCTGAAACATAAGGAATGGTATGCCTTACGATAGCGTATACAGCGAAAAGCGCCCGCCGGGCACGCTGCGTACCGCCTGGCGCAAATTTTATAGTGACGCCTCTGCGATGATCGGCCTGTACGGCTGCGCTGGGCTGGCTGTATTGTGTATTTTTGGCGGCTGGTTTACGCCTTACGGCATCGATCAGCAATTTCTCGGTTATCAATTATTACCGCCGTCATGGTCGCGCTATGGCGAAGTGTCTTTCTTCCTGGGGACTGACGACCTCGGACGCGATGTTTTAAGCCGTTTACTGAGCGGAGCTGCGCCAACCGTGGGTGGTGCGTTTGTAGTGACGCTTGCCGCGACGATCTGTGGCCTGGTACTGGGCACCTTCGCCGGGGCGACGCACGGCCTACGCTCAGCGGTGCTTAATCATATTCTGGATACCTTACTGGCGATCCCTTCCCTGCTGCTGGCAATTATCGTTGTAGCGTTTGCCGGACCGAGTTTGTCGCACGCCATGTTTGCCGTCTGGTTGGCGCTACTGCCGCGTATGGTACGTTCGATTTACAGCATGGTGCACGATGAACTGGAAAAAGAGTACGTTATCGCCGCCCGTCTGGATGGCGCATCAACGCTGAATATTCTCTGGTTTGCTGTGATGCCTAACATCACCGCCGGGCTAGTCACCGAAATCACCCGCGCACTGTCGATGGCAATTCTCGATATCGCCGCGCTGGGCTTTCTCGATCTCGGCGCACAACTCCCCTCGCCTGAATGGGGAGCGATGCTCGGTGATGCGCTTGAACTGATTTATGTCGCCCCGTGGACTGTCATGCTGCCAGGTGCGGCAATTATGATTAGCGTGCTGTTGGTTAACCTCCTTGGCGACGGTGTCCGTCGTGCAATTATTGCGGGGGTGGAATAATGCCATTACTCGATATTCGTAACCTGACCATTGAATTTAAAACCGGTGATGAGTGGGTTAAAGCCGTCGACCGCGTAAGTATGACCTTAACCGAAGGTGAGATCCGCGGTCTTGTTGGCGAATCCGGTTCCGGCAAAAGTTTGATTGCGAAAGCGATTTGTGGGGTGAATAAAGATAACTGGCGTGTTACTGCTGACCGTATGCGTTTTGATGATATCGATTTGCTACGTCTCTCCGCACGCGAACGGCGCAAGCTGGTTGGTCACAACGTGTCGATGATTTTCCAGGAACCGCAGTCGTGTCTTGACCCTTCGGAACGTGTGGGTCGTCAGTTGATGCAAAATATCCCTGCCTGGACCTATAAAGGCCGTTGGTGGCAGCGTTTTGGTTGGCGCAAACGTCGCGCCATTGAACTACTGCATCGCGTGGGGATTAAAGATCACAAAGATGCGATGCGCAGTTTTCCGTATGAGCTAACCGATGGTGAATGCCAGAAAGTGATGATAGCCATTGCACTGGCGAATCAACCGCGTCTGCTGATTGCTGACGAACCGACAAACTCAATGGAGCCAACCACCCAGGCGCAAATTTTTCGCCTGCTGACGCGTCTCAACCAAAACAGCAATACCACTATTTTGCTTATCAGCCATGACTTACAAATGCTTAGCCAATGGGCAGATAAAATTAACGTGCTTTACTGCGGTCAAACGGTGGAAACTGCGCCGAGTAAGGAGTTGGTGACGATGCCACATCATCCTTATACCCAGGCGCTGATCCGCGCGATACCAGACTTCGGCAGCGCGATGCCGCATAAAAGTCGACTCAATACGCTACCCGGTGCCATCCCACTGCTGGAACAGTTACCGATTGGGTGCCGTCTGGGACCACGTTGCCCGTATGCACAACGAGAATGCATTGTGACGCCACGTTTGACGGGGGCGAAAAATCATCTCTATGCCTGCCATTTCCCACTGAACATGGAGAAAGAGTGAGATGATCGAAACGCTGCTTGAAGTGCGTAATTTAAGTAAAACGTTCCGCTACCGGACCGGCTGGTTTCGTCGTCAGACCGTAGAGGCGGTAAAGCCCTTGAGTTTTACGCTACGTGAAGGTCAGACACTAGCGATTATTGGCGAGAATGGTTCGGGTAAATCCACGCTGGCCAAAATGCTGGCGGGAATGATAGAACCTACCAGCGGCGAGTTATTGATTGACGATCATCCACTGCATTTTGGCGATTATTCCTTCCGTAGTCAGCGTATTCGCATGATTTTTCAGGATCCCTCGACCTCGTTGAATCCCCGGCAACGTATCTCGCAAATTCTGGATTTTCCACTGCGCCTGAACACTGATCTGGAACCTGAGCAGCGTCGGAAACAGATTATTGAAACGATGCGTATGGTTGGGCTGCTACCGGATCACGTCAGTTACTATCCGCACATGTTGGCCCCCGGGCAAAAACAGCGTCTGGGGCTTGCACGTGCGCTGATATTGCGCCCCAAAGTGATTATTGCCGATGAAGCCCTCGCCTCACTGGATATGTCGATGCGTTCGCAGTTGATTAATCTGATGCTGGAGTTACAGGAAAAACAGGGCATTTCGTATATTTATGTCACCCAGCATATCGGAATGATGAAACACATCAGCGATCAGGTGCTGGTGATGCATCAGGGTGAAGTGGTTGAACGCGGCAGCACTGCCGATGTGCTCGCCTCTCCGCTACACGACCTCACCAAACGACTGATTGCCGGTCATTTTGGCGAAGCATTGACGGCAGATGCGTGGCGTAAAGATCGTTAGTGTTCTGTACCTCATCCTGACAGAGGAAACCGCCGTCAGGATGAGGCATTCATTAGTTTTGTTTGTCGATTCTGGTGAGCGCAGCCAGGAATGCCAGCGTATAACACACCGTAATTGCCAGGCTCATTTTTAACAGCGTTTCCCCACCCAATCCCGACAATGGCGCGGCTATACCGCCGAAGACAAACATGCTCATCCCCATCAACGCAGACGCCGTTCCAGATTCCTGCGTTCCTACTGCACTCATAGCCTCTGCCCCGCCAACAGTGCCGATGCCGCTACAAAATGCGATGGTGAAAAATAAAGCCACCAGTGCCGAAATGGGCAATTGTAACCATGCGCATAAGACTGTGAGCAATGCGCACAAAATTGCTCCTATCAGGCCACCTCGCAACAATGTCATCGCATCAATACGCCGAGCCAGTCGAGAGAAAATCCACGAGGCGATAATAAGCCCGATGCCGTTAAGGCCAAACACCAGGCTAAATTGCATTGGACTAAAGCCAAATTCTTTCTGCAACACGAAAGACGAAGAGCCAATATACGCAAACAAGCCTGCCAACATAAAACTTTGAATCAGGCAAAAGCGCATAAAACGACGATTCTGTAACACACTTCGTCCGGTTAATAGCAATGAAGATCCCCTTTTATTTTCTGGCAAGGTCTCATTGATAAATAGCAGGCAGCTCAGCAACAGTACGGTGCTAATTTCTGCCATCACCCAGAATAAAGTGCGCCAGTCAAAAGTGCTGACAATGTACCCCCCCAACACTGGCGACAACACCGGTGCAAGGCCATTCACCGTCATTAACAGCGCAAAGAACTGGGTCAACGTTACACCCTGATATTTATCACGAGCAATAGAACGAGAGAGCACCGAACCACCTGCACCCGCGATCCCCTGAATAAAACGCCAGACCACCAGCCAGTAAATATTGTTCGTTGTCGCGCACAAAATGGAGGAAACAATAAACAATAGCAACGACAAGATTAACGGACGTTTACGCCCTATTTTGTCGCTCAGAGGGCCAAATAACAGTTGCCCGACGCCAAGACCGATCAGTGATGCGGTCAGCGTTAATTGCGTTATGGTCGTGGTTGCCACCAGTTGCTCTGACATCTCCGGCAAAGCCGGTAAATAAAGATCGGTACACATCGGGCCGATACCGGCTAAAAGACCAAGAATCAATGCCCATGAAAGAGAGACTCTAGCCATACTATTCCTTACTTGAGTGATGACATGCCGCCGCCCAGCGACTGCCAGAGCGTGATTCGGTTTGTAAAATCTGTCAGTTGCAGTGCCAGCAACTCCTGCTGTGCGCTCCACAAGCTGCGCTGTGCCGTCAACACGGTCAGGTAATCACCGATACCAGCCTGATAGCGACGCAGGCCAACATCGACCGTTTGTTGTTCAGCTTTAACATACTGACGTTGTGCATCCAGTTGTTCTTCAAGCGTGGCCCGCCGCGCCAGCGCGTTCGAGACATCTTTAAACGCGCTCTGAACGGTTTTTTCATAGGTAGCCATGAGCCCGCGCTTTTGTGCTTCTGCGTAACGAAGCTGCGCCAGATTACTACCGCCGGTGAACAGCGGTAATGTTACCGATGGTGCAAATGACCAGACCTGCATTCCGTGGCTGAACAGCGATGACAATGCGTCACTGCCAACCCCGGCACTCGCAGTCAGCGAAATCGTCGGGAAAAAGTTAGCCCTCGCCGCGCCAATATCGGCATTGGCGCTCTTCAGATTATGTTCCGCTTCCTGGATATCCGGACGACGCAGCAGAACGTCAGATGACATTCCCGCAGGAACCAGGCTTATCATCTGTTCCGGCAGGCTTTCCAGTGTTCCCGGTAGCAGATTTTCCGTAAGCGTTGTACCTGCCAGTAAGTTCAGCGCATTTTTATCCTGCATCACTTGTGTCTGATAGCTGGCAACGCTGGCGCGCGCGTGCTGATAAACACTCATCGCCTCGCTGACATCTGTCGCTGCAGCCGTGCCAACCTGTTGCTGGCGCTGGATAATTTTCAATGAGTTCTCTGCACTGACCATCGTTTCTTTTGCCAGGGCCAGGTTGCTGTTATCAGCCGCCAGAGTCAGCCAGGCAGTGCTGATTTCGGCAATCAGCGTTAAGCGAGTGTTCTGTGCTGTAAATTCACTGGCAAGCCAAGTTTCCCGCGCCGCCCGTGACAAACTCTGATTACGACCAAACAGATCTACCGTAAAACTGGACACCGTGCCGTCAGCCTCGGCAGTGGTCCCCGAGCCATTCGCCAGCGAACGACTGCGGGTCGAGCTTAAGGCCGCATTCACCGTCGGGAATAACGACGCATTGGTTTGGCCATATAGCGCCCGTGCTGAGTCAATATCAGCTATCGCTTTTTGCACATCGCGGTTACTGTTCAGTGCAATGGTCACCACCTGCTGCAATCGGGGATCGTAGATCACCTGCTGCCAGTCATGGCTTATAGCCTTCCCCTGGCCCTGTGCTCCCGGCAAGGTCGCCGGGATTGGAGATTCAGGCGTGCTGTAGTGGGGATCGAGCGAGACACACCCCGCACTCAACAGCACCAGAAAAATAAGAGAACGACGCAACATAACTCACTCCTGATAGCGCGGTTTACCGGCAAACAAACGTTTCACCAGTACAAAAAACAGAGGAACGAAGAAAATGGCCAGTAATGTAGCGGTCAGCGTGCCGCCAATAATGCCCGTACCAATGGCGATGCGGCTGTTCGCACCTGCGCCGGTTGCCATCGCCAGTGGCATTACCCCCGCAATAAACGCCAGCGAAGTCATGATGATTGGGCGTAAACGAGTCTGCGCCGCGCGTAATGCCGCCCGACTCAGGGAATAGCCCTCAGCAACCGCAGCTTCAGCAAATTCCACAATCAGAATGGCGTTTTTCGACGACAACCCGATAGTGGTTAATAGCGCCACCTGGAAGTAAACATCGTTGTTTAAGTCACGCATCCATGCCGCCAGCGCCGCGCCAAGAAGCCCCAGAGGGATCACCAGAATGACCGAGAACGGCACTGACCAGCTTTCGTACAGTGCAGCAAGGCAGAGGAAAACGACCAGAATAGAGACCGCGTACAAACTCAATGCCTGACCGCTGGCCAGTTTCTCCTGCAATGACAAACCACTCCAGGCCCAGGTTGTTCCTTGTGGAAGACTGTTTGCCAGCGCCTCCATTTTTGTCATCGCGTCGCCAGAACTAAACCCGTTCGCATTTTCCCCCTGGATTTCATAGGCCGCGGAGCCGTTGTAACGCACCAGTCTTTCCGGTCCATACAGCCAGCGGGTGGTCGCAAAAGCAGAGAACGGTGTCATGGCATTATCGCTACCGCGCACAAACCATTTACCTAAGTCTGACGGCTCGGAACGAAATTCACTGTCGCCCTGAATGTAGACTTTTTTCACACGACCACGATCAATAAAGTCATTCACATAAGTACCGCCCCACGCACTGGACAGGGTGTCGGTGACATCATTCAAATTCAACCCTAATGACACCGCTTTATTACTATCAATATCCACCTGCAATTGCGGCATTTGTGGCAAATCATTGGCGCGTACAGAATGTAATTCCGGACTTTGATGGGCTTTTTCTATCAACAGATTGCGCATTTGCAATAGTGTTTCACGATCGGTTCCACCGTTAGCTAACAATTCAAACGTAAAACCATTGCTTTGCCCCAGCCCATCAACTGCGGGTGGCGTCATTGCAAAAACAGTAGCGTCACGAATTGTGCCCAGCTCTTTGGTTGCCCGTAAGGCGATAGCCTGGGCGGTATTTTCTCCCCCTTTCCGTTGTGACCAGTTTTTCAACGAGACAAAAGCCATCCCGGTGTTCTGTCCACTGCCGCTAAAACTAAAACCATCAACGGTAAAGATGACATCGGTATTTGCTTTCTCGTTAACCAGGAACCAGTCAACAATCTGGCGATTCACTTCTGCTGTACGGGCAGCGGTTGCCCCGGCGGGCAGTGTGTACTGCACCATGATTTCGCCCTGATCTTCTGTAGGTAAGAAACTACCAGGCAGTTTCCACATCATCAGGGCCATTCCACCACTCAGCACAACATAAACGCCCATCGTTTGGGCCGTACGGCGCAGGACATAAAGCACACGTCGCTGATATCTATCTTCAGTACGGCGATAAAAGCGGTTAAATGCGCCGAAAAATCCCTTTTTATGCGGTGGAACATGCTGTAGGACGGAACCACACAGCGCGGGTGTCAAGGTCAATGCCACCACCACAGAAAGCAACATTGCGGAGATGATGGTTATGGAGAACTGCCGATAAATGACACCGGTAGAGCCGCCAAAGAAGGCCATTGGCAGAAATACGGCAGACAGTACCAGAGCAATAGCAACCAGAGCGCCAGAAATTTCACCCATTGATTTTTCCGTTGCTTCACGCGCAGGCAGCCCTTCGTCGCGCATAATACGCTCGACGTTTTCTACTACCACAATGGCATCGTCCACCAGCAGGCCGATCGCCAGTACCATCGCAAACAATGTCAGGGTATTTATGGAATAACCGAATAATGCGAGAACACCGAATGTCCCCAGCAAAACAACGGGAACAGCTAACGCCGGGATCAGCGTTGCACGCAGATTTTGCAGGAATAAATACATCACGCAAACCACCAGAACGATGGCTTCAAACAGCGTCTGAATTACGTCCTCTACAGAGATTTTAATAAATTCCGTGCTGTCTTTCGGATATGCGATGTCGTATCCCTGCGGCATGTTCCGCTGGAATTCGGCAATCTTATCCTTAACCAGCGTCGCCGTATTCAGCGCATTCGCACCGGGCGAAAGCATTACAGCAACCCCGGCAGACGGGTGACCGTTAAGTTTGCCGATCGCGGTATAATCTTCACTGCCCATCTCAACGCGAGCCACATCTTTTATGCGAACAACAGCGCCGTCTGACTGGCTTTTCACGATAATATTTTTGAACTGCTCCACAGTCTGCAAACGAGACTGCGCCCGTACCGTTGCGGTCAGTTGCTGCGTATTCGACGAGGGCAAAGCTCCTATTTTCCCGGCTGTAACCTGAATGTTTTGCGCTTCAATAGCATTCTGCACGTCTGAAGGCATCAGCGCGTAAGAGGCCAGTTTGGCCGGGTCAAGCCAGATGCGCATAGCGTATTCCGCGCCAAAGACTTGCAGACTCCCCACACCTTCAACACGCGCCAGCGGATCCTGAACGTTACTGACCAGCCAGTCGGCGATATCCGAACTGGAGGCTTTATCTGTGGTGTCATATACGGCAGCAATCAGCAAAAAGTTGCTTTGCGATTTTTCCACTGTGACACCCGTTTGCTGCACTTCACTTGGTAAGCGCGACTCTGCCTGCTGGATTTTATTCTGCACCTGAACCTGCGCAGTGTCGGGATCGGTGCCTTGTTCAAAGGTCACATTAATACTGACCGAACCATCAGAGCTACTGGTTGAGCTGAAATAGAGTAAATTATCAAGCCCGGTGAGTTGTTGCTCGATAACCTGAGTCACGCTGTTCTCCAGCGTTTCGGCAGAAGCACCAGTATAAGTGGCTGAAATTTTAATGGTCGGCGGTGCAACGTCAGGATATTGCGCGACGGGTAATGTGCGAATGGCCAGAATACCCGCCAACATAATCAAAATGGCGATAACCCAGGCAAAGACCGGCCTGCGAACAAAAAAGCGTGAAAACATCAGGCGTTGCCTCCATTAGCCTGAACTTCAACAGCCTTGACGGTCTGCCCTGAAGTTACTTTGGCAGAACCTTCAACAATCAGTCGGTCGCCGTTGTGCAGGCCGTTCAGCACCAGCCATTTATCACCATACGTTTCTCCCATTTCGAGCGTTCGCTGCTCTACTTTATTGTCTTTATTCACCACCAGCGCAGTCGCATTGCCTTTAGCATCCCGCGTGACGCCCTGTTGAGGCGCGAGAATAGCGTCTTCCATCACGCCTTCATCGACACGAGCGCGAACAAACATGCCTGGTAATAACTGTTGTTGTGGATTAGGGAAAATCGCCCGTAATGTCACCGAACCGGTAGACGCATCCACAGCCACTTCGGTGAGTGCCAGACGCCCTTTTTCGCTGTAGGTTGTGCCATCTTCCAGAATAAGTGAGACGCTCATGGTGTCACTGTTGGTCGCCAGTGACTGTTTACGCAGACGTAATAAATCGACACTGGAGCGAGTGAGGTCGACATACATTGTCTCCAGACCACGAATAGTCGTTAACGCCGTATCCTGCGACGCGGTCACCAGTGCGCCAGGGGTTACCGACGAAATGCCAATACGCCCCGAAATCGGTGCGGTTACCGTGGTCCAGTCAAGATTAATGCGCGCAGTTTCCAGTGCGGCTTTTTTCGCCTCTACACTGGCTTTATCTTGTGCACAGGTAGACTGAGCATCATCAGCATCCTGTTGTGAAACACCGTTCTCTTTCACCAGTCGGGCATAGCGCAGTGCTTTCTGGCAATCGGCTTTGACCAGAGCCTGTGCCTGTTGTAATGCAGCTCGGGCTTCGTTCCATGCCGCCCGATAACTGGCCGCATCAATCTGGTAGAGCGGCTGTCCGGTCTTGACCAGATCGCCTTCCTTAAACAAGCGTTTCTGGATAATTCCCCCAACCTGCGGACGTACTTCAGCACTGAGTGCAGCACTGGTGCGCCCGGTTAATTCACTGACTATCGAAACCGGCTGAGATTTGAGCGTAATAACGCCCACCTCGGTTTCCGACGGGGATGAATTGTTATTTTGTGTATTATCACAACCAGATAAAATCAGCATTGCCACTACAGATGTTGCTATATACTTCATTATTTCTCCAGGGTGAGCAATACCCGCCTCATTAGAATGAATGAGGATGTGTCAGGGATATTAAGATATAACGAACCCGCATCGCGAAATGAATCTCGCAATGAAATAAGGGGGATTAATATCCCCCACTATACTCTAAATAATTCAAGTTTCAGGAAGGCGATAAGCGAGTGAATCCCCTGGAGCTTACTAGAGTAAGTGACTGGGGTGAACGAACGCAGTCGCAGCACATGAAACTTGAAGTATGTCGAGTATATCAGTTAATTCTGTTCTTATTTATTTATCAACATACTAACAATATCCTGATATATTTCCTGCAGACGTTGTGGATCGCTTTTTTGCGGTGTTAAACGACGATAAACCGTACCTTCCATCATGGTGGCAAGCACTTCAACGCAGCAACGAATGTGCTCATCGCTAAGATGTGGATGCATTCTTTTCATATGCGCACAAGCGTTAGCAAACATTCTGGCGTCAGCTTCCTCAAGCATAGCCATCACCCGCGGGTTACGTGTAGCTTCTGCAGCCACTTCCAGCATCAACGCGTCGTCGTCCTCATTTAAGGATTTCCGCAAAGCAAGGACTTCCGGGAAGTGATCGGTACGCGCGTCAATGTCCATCCGGGCAATACGAAAGTCGATGATACGGCGAACCATCTCTTCAATAATGGCGTCTTTGTTGGCGAAGTAACGATATATCTGACCCACACTAAGCTGAGTTTCGCTGGCAATTTGCGACATACTGGCGGCATGAAACCCGTAGCGGCGAAAACACCGACGGGCGGCGTTAATAATTTCATCCTGACGCTGTTTGTGGCGTATCTCCAGCTTGCTGGTCATTTCTGTCTCCTGGCCTATCACTTGGCGAGAATGATCATTCTCATTTTTGCTAATTATACGTTTCTCCAAAGTGATGGAAAGTATTTTTTCTTATTCATGGTGCATATTCTGATAATGAAGAGATTGTGGAGATTCTGTGAAGATAGTTGACAATATTAAGTTAGGGTCAATTCATCAGAAAGACAGCGACTTATTAGATTACTAATCATCGATAACATAACCGACGCAGAAGCTGATAAATTCACTTCTGTTTTCATCATCAAACTTATCGGCACTAATACAAATAGTTGCAAAGTCAGATACTATACTCTAAATAATTCGAGTTGCAGGAAGGCGGCAAGCGAGTGAATCCCCAGGAGCTTACATAAGTAAGTGACTGGGGTGAGCGAACGCAGTCGCAGCACATGCAACTTGAAGTATGACGAGTATATAAGATATCTCCCCAACCTACCCCGTGCAGGCGTCAGGAGCAGATAACGCAAAATGCTCTGTACCGCAGCTTCTCTCCGGTACAGAAAGCGCAACTATAGCCACCCACAGCCAGGTTGATTATAATAACCGTTTATCTGTTCGTACTGTTTACTAAAACGACGAATCGCCTGATTTTCAGGCACAACAAGCATCAACAATAAGGATTAACGCTATGGGTTTTCTTTCCGGTAAGCGCATTCTGGTAACCGGTGTTGCCAGCAAACTGTCCATCGCCTACGGTATCGCTCAGGCGATGCACCGCGAAGGAGCTGAACTGGCATTCACCTACCAGAACGACAAACTGAAAGGCCGCGTAGAAGAATTTGCCGCTCAATTGGGTTCTGACATCGTTCTGCAGTGCGATGTTGCCGAAGATGCCAGCATCGACACCATGTTCGCTGAACTGGGGAAAGTTTGGCCGAAATTTGACGGTTTCGTGCACTCTATTGGTTTTGCACCTGGCGATCAGCTGGATGGTGACTATGTTAATGCTGTGACTCGCGAAGGCTTCAAAATTGCCCACGACATCAGCGCCTACAGCTTCGTTGCAATGGCAAAAGCGTGCCGCTCCATGCTGAATCCGGGGTCTGCCCTGCTGACCCTTTCCTACCTGGGCGCTGAGCGCGCTATCCCGAACTACAACGTTATGGGGCTGGCGAAAGCGTCTCTGGAAGCGAACGTACGCTATATGGCGAACGCGATGGGTCCGGAAGGTGTGCGTGTTAACGCTATTTCTGCGGGTCCGATCCGTACCCTGGCGGCTTCCGGTATCAAAGACTTCCGCAAAATGCTGGCACATTGCGAAGCTGTTACGCCGATTCGTCGTACCGTTACTATTGAAGATGTGGGTAACTCCGCGGCATTCCTGTGCTCCGATCTCTCTGCAGGTATCTCCGGTGAAGTAGTCCACGTTGACGGCGGTTTCAGCATCGCTGCCATGAACGAACTCGAACTGAAATAATCGTTCTGTTGGTAAATATTGGGCGGCGTTCTGCCGCCCGTTATATCTGTTATACCTTTCTGATATTTGTTATCGCCGATCTGTCTTTCTCCCCTTCCCGCCTTGCGTCAGGATAACGATTTCCTTTACGACCCAGGAGCGCCCATGGAACAACGCCACATTATCGGCAAAAGCCACTGGTATCATGAAACGCAATCCAGTACTGCGGAGTATGACGTTCTGCCTCTGGTCCCGGAAGCCGCAAGGGTCAGCGATCCCTTTCTGCTCGACGTGATCCTTGATGAAGAAACGCTGGGCCCCGTTCACAGACCTTCACCGCTTATGAACGCCTGTCAACGGCCCTGACGGTTGCTCAGGTTTGCGGCATCCAGCGATTGTGCAACTACTATTCGGCGCGACTTACGCCACTCCCCGGACCTGATTCTTCCAGAGAAAGTAATCATCGGCTGGCACAAATCACGCAATATGCCCGCCAACTGGCCAGCTCGCCTTCTATTATCGACAACCGATCGCGCCAGCATCTGAATGACGTCGGGCTTACTGCCGGAGACTGTGTGATTATTAACCAAATTATTGGTTTTATTGGCTTTCAGGCGCGGGTAATGGCGACATTTCAGGCTTATCTCGGGCATCTGGTACGCTGGTTACCTGGTCTGGAGATACAAAACTATGCCGACGCGTCACTGTTTGTTGATGAATCAATACGCTGGCGAAACTGCTATGAGGTAGAAAAGCTACCTGATGAGCATACAAAAAGTTCAACTGCAGAACTTTGCCAACTGGCCGCAACGCTCTCTCTCCACCCTAATTCGCTTTCCTTTCTCGAAAAGTTGTTAAACAGCACACTGGTTGAAACACTGCGGGGTAACCAGCTTGCGGCGTTGCTATGCGCGCGGATAAATGGCAGTCCTGCTTGTTTTACCGCCTGTATTAATTCATCAAATGAATATAAAAAAATCAGCCACCTTCTGCGTAAGGGCGAAAATGAAATTAACCAATGGGCTGACCGTCATTCTGTTGAGCGCGCTACCGTTCAGGCGATACAATGGCTGACCCGAGCACCCGATCGCTTTAGCGCCGCCCAGTTCAGCCTATTACTCGAACACGAAGAATCATCAACGCAGATTATTAATCTGCTGGTATGGAGCGGGCTGTGTGGCTGGATAAATCGCTTAAAAATCGCGTTGGGTGAGACATATTAACCTTGCCGCGTCTGACAGATTCGCGTAAAACTGTCAGCCGCTCTAATGGCCACCAAAATAGACAATTATGTTTCAGGACAACCCGCTGCTTGCGCAGCTTAAACAGCAACTGCATTCCCAGACGCCACGCGCTGAAGGGGTGGTAAAAGCCACAGAAAAAGGCTTTGGCTTCCTGGAAGTCGACGCGCAAAAAAGTTATTTCATTCCACCGCCGCAGATGAAAAAAGTCATGCATGGCGACCGAATTATCGCAGTGATCCACAGTGAAAAAGACCGTGAATCCGCAGAGCCAGAAGAACTGGTTGAACCGTTTCTGACTCGTTTCGTGGGTAAAGTTCAGGGCAAAAATGACCGTCTGGCCATCGTTCCTGATCATCCACTCTTAAAAGACGCCATTCCTTGCCGCGCAGCCCGTGGCCTGAACCACGAGTTTAAAGAAGGCGACTGGGCGGTTGCCGAAATGCGCCGTCATCCGCTGAAAGGCGATCGTTCTTTCTATGCTGAACTGACACAATACATCACTTTTGGTGACGACCACTTTGTACCGTGGTGGGTTACCCTGGCGCGCCATAATCTAGAAAAAGAAGCGCCAGACGGCGTTGCTACCGAAATGCTCGATGAAGGTCTGATTCGTGAAGATCTGACCGCGCTGAATTTTGTCACCATCGACAGTGCCAGCACGGAAGATATGGATGACGCCCTTTTCGCTAAGGCGTTGCCGGATGACAAATTGCAGCTGATTGTGGCGATTGCCGATCCAACCGCGTGGATTGCTGAAGGCAGTAAGCTGGACAAAGCCGCGAAAATTCGCGCATTCACCAACTATCTGCCTGGCTTCAACATCCCTATGCTGCCACGCGAGCTTTCTGACGATCTCTGCTCACTGCGCGCCAATGAAGTCCGCCCGGTACTGGCATGCCGCATGACGCTCTCCACTGATGGCACCATTGAAGAGCATATCGAATTCTTTGCCGCCACTATCGAATCCAAAGCGAAGCTGGTGTATGACCAGGTTTCTGACTGGCTGGAAAATACCGGTGACTGGCAGCCTGAAAGTGAAGCAATTGCGGAACAAATTCGTTTGTTAGCGCAAATTTGCCAACGCCGCGGCGAGTGGCGTCATAACCACGCGCTGGTGTTTAAAGATCGCCCGGATTACCGCTTTATTCTCGGTGAAAAAGGTGAAGTGCTGGATATCGTCGCCGAGCCTCGTCGCATTGCCAACCGTATCGTCGAAGAAGCGATGATCGCCGCTAACATTTGTGCGGCCCGCGTACTGCGCGATAAGCTCGGTTTTGGCATCTATAACGTGCATATGGGCTTTGATCCAGCGAATGCCGATGCGCTGGCAGCGTTACTGAAAACGCACGGCCTGCATGTCGATGCCAAAGAAGTGCTCACGCTGGACGGTTTCTGCAAACTGCGTCGTGAACTGGATGCGCAACCGACCGGTTTCCTCGACAGCCGCATTCGTCGTTTCCAGTCATTTGCTGAAATTAGTACTGAACCCGGTCCTCACTTTGGCCTCGGCCTGGAGGCATACGCCACCTGGACTTCGCCGATCCGTAAATATGGCGACATGATCAACCATCGTCTGCTGAAAGCGGTTATCAAAGGCGAAACTGCGACGCGTCCACAGGATGAAATCACTGTCCAAATGGCCGAACGTCGCCGTCTCAACCGGATGGCAGAACGTGATGTTGGCGACTGGTTATACGCACGCTTCCTGAAAGACAAAGCCGGGACCGACACCCGTTTCGCAGCGGAAATTGTCGATATCAGCCGTGGCGGCATGCGTGTGCGTTTGGTTGATAACGGCGCTATCGCTTTTATTCCGGCGCCTTTCTTACACGCTGTGCGCGATGAACTGGTATGCAGCCAGGAAAACGGCACCGTACAAATTAAAGGTGAAACGGTTTACAAAGTGACTGACGTTATTGACGTCACCATTGCCGAAGTCCGCATGGAAACCCGCAGCATTATTGCGCGCCCGGTCGCGTAACCTCCTTTCACGGCCCATTCCTCACGGATGGGCCGTGAACCTCCCCGCTTTGCCTTCGTTTTATCCCGGCAGATTTTTTAATCTGACTTTCGTTTGAAAGCTGAATTACACGTAAATATATAAAAAACAATGCGTTTAGCCGCCGCTAATTTCATGTAAGTCATATTGTTCCTTTTATTTAAGCGCGGGCTCCGCTGTTAACCGGAGGATATGCATCATGAAAACCATTAGGGAGTCCACAACGTTGTACAACTCTCTCGGTCGAAATATTTGTCTCGTAGTCGCGGGTCCGGGCATTGAATTTAGCATTATTCATCATCCCCCTTTTGCTATAAGGATGTCCTTGATGTCTGAATTTGATGCCCAGCACGTTGCCGAACGTATTGATATTGTGTTAGATATCCTTGTGGCAGGCGATTACCACTCTGCGATCCATAATCTCGAGATACTTAAAGCAGAACTTTTGCGCCAGGTTGCTGAATCTACGCCAGACATCCCGAAGGCACCGTGGGAGATCTAACAATCGTGCCTTCAGGTTTGCCTATTTGAGGCATGCTCGGCGCGTCAGTATTTTTTTATTAAGTATTATAACGTTATAAGAATTACAGCGATGAATTCCCGACAACAAACTATTCTACAGATGGTCATTGACCAGGGTCAGGTTAGCGTAACCGAACTGGCAAAAGCCACTGGAGTTTCTGAAGTTACCATTCGCCAGGATCTCAACACCCTCGAAAAACTGAGTTACCTCCGCCGTGCACATGGTTTTGCTGTTTCGCTTGATAGTGATGACGTCGAAACCCGTATGATGAGCAACTACACACTGAAGCGTGAACTGGCTGAGTTTGCCGCGTCACTGGTGCAACCGGGCGAAACAATCTTTATCGAAAATGGCAGCAGCAATGCCCTGCTCGCCCGGACTCTGGGCGAGCAGAAGAAAAATGTCACTATCATCACGGTCAGCAGCTACATTGCGCATTTGCTGAAAGACGCGCCTTGTGAAGTCATTTTGCTTGGTGGCGTGTACCAGAAAAAAAGCGAAAGTATGGTTGGCCCTTTGACACGCCAGTGCATCCAACAGGTATATTTCAGCAAAGCATTTATTGGTATTGATGGCTGGCAGCCTGAAACGGGGTTTACCGGTCGCGATATGATGCGTACCGATGTGGTCAACGCCGTGCTGGAAAAAGAGTGCGAAGCGATAATCCTGACTGACAGCTCGAAATTTGGTGCCGTACATTCATACGCCATCGGCCCCGTTGAGCGATTCAATCGCGTGATTACCGATTCGAAAATACGCGCCAGCGATCTGATGCTTCTTGAGCACAGTCAACTCACCGTTCACATCGTTGACATTTAACCTTTTCCCTTCTCGATGGATGATTTGCAGTCTGGCAAATCATCCGCTCTAAGATGATTCCTGGTTGATAATTGAGACTTTTTACCTGTTATCAACACTCTCAAGATATAAAATTATTATCAGCGATATAACAGGAAGTCATTATCACCTGCGTGATATAACCCTGCGCGCGAACGGATTTCACGGAATAATTTTATCTGGCTTATTCCTGGCTATTATAGTTATAGAAAGCTTGCTTCCGTGAAGCATAAATTCAGGAGAGAGTATTATGTTTGTAACGAGCAAAAAAATGACCGCGGCTGTTCTGGCAATTACCCTGGCAATGTCTCTGAGTGCCTGTTCTAACTGGTCTAAACGGGACCGCAACACCGCAATCGGCGCGGGTGCAGGGGCATTAGGCGGCGCAATACTGACAGATGGCAGTACGCTGGGTACATTAGGTGGTGCAGCCGTCGGTGGTATTATTGGTCACCAGGTCGGTAAATAAACGTAAATAAATGTCGATTATCGACTCACAATTATAATACGCCTGGCTCTGTTCAGTATGAAATAACTGAATAATACACACAGTAAAATATTCGAAAGCCACAGATATTGAACTGCACCCCAAAAGTTGGCCCCCCAACTGATTAAGGTGCAGTTTTTTATGTTAACCGCCGGCGAGTTTTACCTTCATCCCTTTCGCTTCAAGCAGGGATTTTAATAAATCACGCTTGTCGCCCTGGATTTCAATAATTCCATCTTTAACTGCCCCGCCGCAGCCGCATTTTTTCTTCAACTCCGCTGCCAATTTTGTCAGTTCGGCATCATCGAGATCGACACCGGTAATCAGGCAAACGCCCTTACCCTTACGTCCACTGGTCTGACGCTGAATACGCACTACACCGTCGCCCTTAGGGCGTACAGGGGGCGTTTTTGGCTCATCAATACGTCCGGTTTCTGTTGAGTAGACCAGACGACTGTTGGAATCACTCATCATGCACTCCGCTGTAAAGAAGTGTTGATCGCTTTCAGCGTTTGCGCTGGATCTACCGATTGCGTTACCGGGCGACCAATCACCATATAATCAACACCCGCCGCCAACGCCTGTTCTGGCGTCATTATGCGGCGCTGGTCACCCGCATCACTCCCCTGCGGACGAATGCCCGGCGTAACCAGTTTGAACTCCTGACCGAATACTTGTTTAAAACGCACAGCTTCCTGAGCAGAACACACCACACCATCAAGGCCACATTTTTGCGTCAGTGCCGCCAGACGTTCTGCATAATCCAAAGGTGACAGTGTCACGCCAAGATCGACCAGGTCGCTGGCTTCCATACTGGTCAACACTGTCACAGCAATCAAAAGCGGTGCATCTTTGCCAAACGGAACCAGCGCCTCACGCGCTGCGCTCATCATACGCGCTCCACCTGAGGCATGAACATTCACCATCCACACGCCTAAGTCAGCTGCAGCAGCTACAGCGTGCGCTGCAGTGTTGGGAATATCGTGAAATTTCAGGTCAAGGAAGATATCAAAACCACGCTGTTGAAGTTCGCGCACAAACTGTGGCCCAAACAGCGTAAACATCTCTTTGCCGACTTTCAGACGACAATCGCGTGGGTCGATTTTGTCGACAAAGGCCAACGCAGCGTCACGATTATGATAATCAAGGGCAACAACCACAGGAGAATTCGTAACAGCGCGGGAAGGAGATGAAGCAGTTAACGTCATGACCAGACCTTCTTGATAATGGGCACCGGAAGTGGCGCGAAACAGGTAAACGGCGAGCATTCTACTCGTGGAAATAAAAAATTAACAGTCGCGATTTCGCCCCTGCCAGGCTTTCTGTGTCGGCGTTGCCGGAGCAGAATGTAAGTCCAATTAACAGTATGTTGTAACTAAAGTCGGATTTTTTTAAAATTACAGGCCATCAAGACCGCGAATCGGTTTAATGGTTGACCAGGCCCGACAAGACGGACAATGCCAGTAGAGTGTGTATGCGGTAAAACCGCATTTCTGGCAGCGATAACGAGGCTTACTACGCACCTTCTCGCCAACCATGTCACGCAGCACCATCAGGCTCTCTTTAGCGCGCCCTTCTTCCGCTTCATTTAAGTGGTAATCCATTAACTTATGGAAAACACGCATGGTCGGATGACGCTGAAGCTGGCGCGTAATATAGACCTGTGCGGCTTCACTACCGTCGCGCGCTTCGATGATATCCGCAAGCATCAGTTCAGCATCGGCACCGGTGTTCTCTTCCACCGCGCGTTGCAAGAACTCTGCCCATTCGGCAGTTTTACCCAACTGCTGATAGCAGGTTTGCAGCATTTCCAGCGTTTCGCTGACCAGCTCTCTGTCCTGGGATATCACGCGTTGCAAACTTTCGACGGCTTTGGCGTATTCTCCTTTCGCCATAAACACGCGCCCCATCATGATAGATACGCGGGCGCTGTTTTTATCTGCCGCCCCCCCTTTTTTTAACAAGGCCATGGCACGATCAAGATCGTCGCTGGCCATATGCTGCAGGGCTAACTCACAGTAGAAATGGGCAATTTCGACGCGCTGTTTATCTTTACCCAGCTTCACCAGGCGTTCGGCGACATCAATCGCTTTCTGCCACTCGCTGGTAGCCTGGTAAATTTGTAGCAGTTGTTGCAGCGCGCCAATGCGGAAGTCAGTTTCATCGGTCAACTGATTGAACATATCTTCCGCACGGTCGTATAACCCGGCGGCCATGTAATCACGCCCCAGTTGCTGAATCGCCAACAAACGCTGTTCATAGGTCAGCGAGGCGCTTTCCATTAGGGTCTGATGGATGCGAATAGCGCGATCAACTTCGCCACGCGAACGGAACAGGTTTCCGAGCGTAAGGTGGGCTTCAACGGTGCCTGTATCCTCTTTAAGCATATCGAGAAACAGGTCTACCGCTTTATCCTGTTGATTACTAAGCAGGAAGTTAACCCCCGCTACATAATCACGCGACAAGCGGTTGGCTTCATCTTGCTTGTTTTGTTGCGCACTTCTGCGGCCCATATACCAGCCATAGGCAGCGGCTACAGGCAAAAGCAGAAACAACAACTCCAGCATAGAAAGTTATTCCTTCGCCACTGACGAATGCGGCGTTACAGCCACGTCAGTCGCGGGTGAAAGCTGGTTTTCCAGTCGCTTTATTTTGCGTTCAGCGCGCGCCAGGGAAACACGAACTCGCAGCCAGAACAGGCCACAAATCAACCAACCGATAGCAAACCCCGCAGCAAACAATACCGCCAGCAATGTGGAAATACGGTACTCCCCTTGCGCTAACAGATAATTAAACGTCACCTGTTGATCGTTCTGCGCACCTAAAGTGACCGAAATCACGAAGATCGCTAACACCAGTAAGAAAATGAGTAAATATTTCACATTACTTCCCGTTATGTGGTTAGAGCGAATAAATTATGGTCAACTTACCGCAATAGCCCTTTAAAGTACCATTTTCGCGCCGTCTGCGAAATGGCATCCACGCGCATTGTTGATGATTTAAGGGCTAAATTCGGAAAATCAACCAGCGTTAACTTTCTTGTTCTCGTTGCGCTATTTCGCGATTTTCTTCCGCAGGTGGTGTTAATGGCCCACAAATTCGTTGCGCAAGCCACGTTGCCAACGCCACCAGCGCCCACGAAATCAACGTAGCTACCACCAGATCGCGTGGCCAATGCATCCCGAGCAGCAGGCGGCTTCCCATGACTCCCGTTGCCCAGAGCAGCAAGAGAGCAATGCTAAAAGTTCGCCGACGCGGCCACAGCAACCCAACAGCCAGCAGCGCCCAACTGGCAGCAAACATCGTGTGACCGGAAGGAAAGGCAAACCCTGTCTCTTTTTGCCAGTGTGAACGCAAATATTGTGGGATGTTTTTCTCTTCAGCCAACTGTTCTTTCACTAGATTTCCGCGTTCTGCTCGCTTTAAAGTGTAGAACTCATCAACCGGAATATGATGTGTTTTTTCCAGCCAGATAACAAAAGGTCGTGGTTCCTGAACTTGGTCTTTGATCCAGGATTTAACGCCTTGTCCAACAAGAATTGCCGCTGCCAGAATGGCAAATAACATAATGGCGGCCTTAATGCGAAAACGCAGACACCAGAGAAACCAGCCGAATAAAATCAGATGCGTAATGACGCCCCAGGGCTGGGTGACAGTTTCAGTAACCCAAAAAGCCGCTTTTAGCAACCAACTTTGTTCTTCAGGTTGCCAGCGCCAACCAGAAATCCATACGGCTACTGGCATAACAAGCAATAATGCAGCTCCCACTGCGGTACGTTGGGCAATCGAACGCATGGCCTCTCCTTTTTGATAAGTCCCACAATCATAACTGAAAATGCCAGTTCCAGGAAAAATTGACAGATTTGTGCCATTCCGTGAACGATCGACGCGTCGTGATTAGGTGAACCCCTTCTCGTTATGGCAAAATAAGCCAATACAGAACCAGCATTATCTGGAGAATTTCATGCAGCTTAAACGTGTGGCAGAAGCCAATCTGCCAACCCCATGGGGCGATTTCCTGATGGTGGGATTTGAAGAACTGGCAACCGGACACGATCATGTCGCGCTAGTCTATGGCGATATTTCCGGGCATACCCCGGTACTTGCGCGCGTCCATTCCGAATGTCTGACCGGTGACGCCCTGTTCAGCTTGCGCTGCGATTGTGGTTTCCAGCTCGAAGCGGCATTAACGCAAATTGCCGAGGAAGGCCGTGGTATTTTGCTGTATCACCGTCAGGAAGGTCGTAACATTGGTCTGCTTAATAAAATTCGCGCTTACGCACTGCAGGATCAAGGTTACGATACCGTCGAGGCTAACCACCAGTTAGGCTTCGCGGCTGATGAGCGCGACTTCACTCTTTGCGCTGATATGTTCAAACTCCTTGGCGTCAATGAGGTCCGCTTGTTAACCAACAACCCGAAAAAAGTCGAAATTCTGACCGAAGCAGGGATTAATATTGTTGAGCGCGTGCCGTTGATTGTGGGTCGTAACCCCAATAACGAACATTATCTTGATACCAAAGCCGAGAAAATGGGGCATTTGCTGAACAAATAACCCTCTTGCGTGTCGAGTTAATTTGCTTGCCGGTTATCTTGCATCCGGCAAGCAAATACTCATTACTTCAACATATTACGAATGACATAATGCAAAATGCCGTCGTTCTGGTAGTAAGTCAATTCCGTCGCGGTGTCGATACGACAACGGCAGAGTACGACTTCCTGGCTACCATCCGCACGCGTAAGCGTCACCTGAACCGTCGCGCCGGGGTGTAGATTTTGCCGATCGACAATATCAATCTTCTCTTCCCCGGTTAGCCCTAACGTTTTGCGCGTCACACCTTGCGGAAATTCCAGCGGCAGGATGCCCATGCCAATTAAATTCGAACGGTGAATTCGTTCAAACGATTCGGCTATCACGACACGAATACCAAGCAGACGCGGACCTTTTGCCGCCCAGTCACGGCTGGAGCCTGATCCATACTCTTTCCCGGCAATCACCGACAGTGGCGTTTGCTCCTGCTTATAGCGCATCGCGGCATCATAAATAGAGACGATATCGCTGTCAGGTAAATGCCGAGTCATCCCCCCTTCAACGCCAGGCACCATTTCATTACGGATGCGAATATTGGCGAAAGTACCACGCATCATCACTTCATGGTTACCACGCCGCGAACCGTAGGAGTTAAAGTCTTTGCGCTCAACACCCCGACTTTGTAGATATCGACCTGCCGGGCTGTCGGGCTTAATACTGCCCGCCGGAGAGATATGATCAGTGGTGACTGAATCCCCCAACATTGCGAGGATCCGCGCACCGTGAATATCTTCCACGGGTGCCGGTGTTGCCTGCATTTCCTCAAAGAAAGGTGATAAGCGAATATAGGTCGAATCCTCCTGCCAACCGTAGGTATCTGATCGTGCAACGTTAATTTCCTTCCACTCTGCTGTGCCTTCAAAAACTTCTGCGTACTCTTTGCGGAACATTTCTGTGGAGACTTGTTCTACCGCACGGGCAATTTCTTGTGCCGATGGCCAAATATCTTTCAGATATACCGGCTCGCCTTTGCGATCATGGCCGACAGGTTCAGAAGCCAGGTTGATATTCATATTTCCCGCCAGCGCATAGGCAACCACCAGCGGCGGCGAGGCCAGCCAGTTGGTTTTAACCAGCGGATGGATACGGCCTTCAAAGTTACGGTTGCCGGATAGCACGGCACCGACAGTTAAATCGCCTTTTTTGATTGCAGTTTCGATAGGATCGGGCAACGGACCAGAGTTACCAATACAGGTGGTACAACCGTATCCCACAAGGTTAAATCCCAGTTCATCGAGATACGGTGTCAGTTTCGCTGTTGCCAGATAATCAGAAACGACTTTCGAGCCCGGTGCCAACGACGCTTTAACCCACGGTTGCCGCTTGAGACCCAGAGTTACGGCTTTTTTCGCCAGCAAACCTGCGGCCATTAGCACACTTGGGTTAGAGGTGTTGGTGCACGACGTTATCGCAGCAATGACCACTGCGCCATCAGGTAACTGATACTGATGACTGTTCATAATATAATCGACTGGCTGGCGATCTTTATGTGTGGCATTAACTTCCAGCTCGTTACTGGCGGCAAATGCTTTTGGTACATCGGGCAGTGCAACGCGATCCTGTGGGCGCTTTGGCCCTGCCAGGCTCACTTCAACGTCATTCATATCCAGTTCTAACGTACTGGTAAAAATCGGTTCATCGCCAGGGTTACGCCACATGCCCTGCGCTTTGGCATATTTTTCGACCAGTTCAACCTGATCTTCACTTCGCCCGCTTAACCGCATGTAATCAAGGGTAACAGCATCGATTGGGAAAAAACCGCAGGTTGCACCGTATTCTGGCGACATGTTGGCAATGGTTGCACGATCTGCCAGCGGCAGCGAATCCAGCCCATCACCATAAAATTCGACAAATTTACCCACGACGCCGTGTTTACGCAGCATCTGAGTAACAGTAAGCACCAGGTCTGTGGCGGTAATACCTTCACGTAATTTTCCGGTAAGTTTAAAGCCCACTACGTCCGGGATAAGCATGGAAACCGGCTGACCTAACATTGCGGCTTCTGCTTCGATCCCACCAACGCCCCATCCCAGCACGCCAAGACCGTTGATCATGGTGGTGTGCGAGTCAGTACCAACGAGTGTATCCGGATAGGCAATCCATTCACCGTCCTGCAATTCGCTCCACACGGCTTTGCCAAGATATTCGAGATTCACCTGATGGCAAATGCCTGTGCCTGGCGGCACGACGCTAAACCGACTGAACGCCTGTTGTCCCCATTTCAGGAACACATAACGTTCGTGGTTGCGCTCCATTTCCAGGCGTACGTTTTCTTCAAATGCCTCATCATCACCAAAACGATCGACGGTCACCGAGTGGTCAATGACCAGGTCGACCGGTGAGAGCGGGTTAACCTTTGCAGTATCGCCGCCGAGGCGTTTAACCGCTTCGCGCATTGCCGCCAGATCAACAACAGCGGGCACGCCGGTGAAGTCCTGCATCAGCACCCTCGCCGGACGGTAGGCAATTTCACGGTCAGCATGGGCATTTTTCAGCCATCTCGCCAGCGCATGGATATCCTCTTCGGTAACCGAGTTACCATCCTGCCAGCGCAGCAGGTTTTCGAGCAAAACTTTGAGTGACTTGGGCAGACGGGTGATATCACCCAGTGATTTGGCAGCAAGCGGCAGGCTGTAGTAGTGGTAAGTTTTATCTTTGGCTTGCAACGTGTCCTTACTGACTTCTCGTAGGGTTGACGACATAGCTCCTCCTTAATAACAGGGTTGCGAAGCCCTGATTCTCTTCAGGGTGAATAATTAAAGATAACACAAACATTGCGTAACGATTTGATAACAACCCGAATTGATAAAAGAGGAGAAAACGTGTGGCAAAGCAAATGAAAACCCCGCCGCAGCGCTGAGGGATCCCCATAAATCAGCGCTAATAAACCAACACCATATTCTGGTAGGTT
>NZ_PTRE01000048.1 GCF_002965065.1 Escherichia sp. MOD1-EC7003 | reverse complement strand
TGTCTCCGGTGTTGGAGTGAACATATCAAAAACAGGCAGATACACAATTTAAATTACAGTCTCGGGAATATCACGGAGATCTTTCCCTGGATGTTTCCCGACTTTTTATTTAACTTTCATGCTATAGATTAATAGTTATCCTTCATTAATTTAACCTCCCATGAGGTACTATCTGATATAGTTATTAAAGCTAGGCAATGTGATAAATCACCATTGTCTAACGCGCTATATTTAACTGATTTCACTAATGCAGCCAAAAAACAATTTTTTATGTCACTTAATGAGTTGAAAAAATATTTCACCTCATCCCATGATAATTTAAATCCGGTATCACTGGATAAAACTCGTTGCTCAAAGTCAGGCATTGACATGTCTCGCGGCGCAATACCAATCGCTTCTATTTCATATAGATACCAGTCCCATTTATTAGCTGGTACTTTATCTAATAAATGAGATAAACGAACCTTTTCTCCATTATTCCACATCGACCCTTTACTCACATTCATTATGGGATCTCCAGATCTTTTGCAGGACCATGTTGCGGTGTTCCTCCTGTAGGATTAGGAATATAATCATGCTGATGGGGATTAGGATGTTCATTAGGCCTTCCATGATCTGTAAAATCAATATCTCTTTTGGGAACTAAATTACCATTTTCATCATATCCCCATTCTCTGGCCTGAGTATACTCTCTTTTTCTTCCTGATTTAGTACCTAATTGAGTATGTGGCGCATTAACATCAGGGATTGGACTCCCATTTTTATCACGAGGTAATGGCCGATCAGGTCTGTAAGTGCCATAAGGATTTTTATTTTCAACATCCGTTTTGCACAACCCAAGAGGCTCAATATATTTCAGCGGATTCGGCGCATAACTATAGAGATTTAACCCGCCTCTCAGCCCAATCGGATCTGCACACAGACAGTAACCTGCCCCGCAATCATAACACCAGAATTTATGATAGTGCGCTCAAAAGTTAAGAAAATGAGAAAATATTCTCGACTTTTATTTTAAATATCAATAAATAAAAAATTTAGGGGCATATACAGTAATAACACCTATACGAGCGTTTTCTAACTCATCAGGTAAAGGATCATCAATATCCGGCTCAATAATTAATCCGGGGATATCTTTATTAATAAAACCCTCATCACAGTCATCATAGATAAAATCACAACCTATTTGCTTTACAGGCATTCCAATACCTAAATTATTATACTTTCCCAAATAGCCATTAAGCGCAGATATCCTATAGATATTTCCATCTCTAATATTAACTCCTATTTCTATTGGATATTCAGGAATTAAATATTTCACAGAAAACAAAGAATCCTGTTGATATTTAACAAATCCACTTCTAAGCCAAGTTTCATATTTCATCAAAGATTCCCCAAGTAGAATCCCACCTAATCCTATTGCAGGTATTATTTCAGCCCTAATATTTATCATATTAACCTCATTCTGCCAGAAACCTGACGGTTCCTGTAGTACCTGACGAAACCTTCCAATAAGGTACTCCATCATAGTGTCTTGGCGACCCAGGATGATATTGAATATATCTGTCAGTGAAATAATTACCTTGAGCATTCCACTCTCGAAGAGTAAAACCTCCTGCACGACTAGAGCGCCTCATTTCTCCAGCCTCCCAACCATCAGGCCCCCCACCTAATTCTTTTAATAATGATTCAGGTGTATGACCCTTCAAAATTTCGGGATCTTTAAATATATCCTCAATGCCGTTAATCGGGGCTTTAAAAGACTTCGGTCCATCTTCTTTACATAAGCCAAGCGGATCTATCCATTTCAGCGGATTTTTGACGTAGCTGTAAGCGTTTATCCCCCACATAACCCAATCGGGTCCGGTGAGATATACTGCCCTGAACTGCAATCATAGTACCGGAACCGGTTGTAGTACAGCCCTGATTCCTCATCCTCATACTGCCCCGGAAAACGTAACCGGCAGGCCGGTGCATCCTCTTTATTTCTTCCCTCTTCCCGACCCCACAACTGCTGTTTGCCACGCCACACTATCGTGCCGTCTTCCGTCAGCAACTCCTGAACCCGCCCGACCGTATCCGTCACCGCATAATGCAGTTGTCCCTTCTCATACCTCGCCAGCGGCGTGAAGCTTCCCAGCGTGTATATCCAGCGAATGCTGTTTTCAGCATCTGGCGTACCACCTGCGCTGACAGGGATTTCCTCCGTTAACTGGTCGCCGTTCCAGTGAAAATCCATACCCGGCTAGTCACGGATGGTACAGCGCTTGCTGATACGCCTGCCGAACGGGTTATATTTATACTCCCAGCGCTCACCCTCAGGCGTTTCCAGTCCGGTAGGTGTCCCAGCGGTAACGCCACTGCAACGAGCGGTAGCCGCCTTTGTCCACCAGCTTCTCCACCAGACGACCGTTCACATCGTATTTCCAGGTGATGTTGTGCGCGTTTATCACCTTAACAAATTTCCCTTCCTCCGGTTTTCCGGTCTCCGGGTTGTTGACCTGGCGGCAGCTGTCTTCCAGGTCAGCGTCAAAATATTATGCCGTCCGGGCAACGGCATCACGCGAAGCAGCATCGCGCTCTTCACCCGTCAGCTCGCTAAGTTGCCCATTGCGCATTTCCAGCAGGCGGTCGGCGTGGATAAAGTAATGATCATCATGACTGATGGCGAAAATCGTTTTCCCCATCTCCTGCATCAGCGGCAGCAGCACCTGATAAAACTCTCGACGAAAGTGTGGATCCTGATCTGCCGCCCATTCATCCAGCAGGATAATATCGCGTTCTTCTGCCAACGCCAGCAACAACGCCACGCGTTTTTTCTGCCCTTTTGATAACTTCAGGTTAACAATACGCCCGTTACTTAACTCTAACTTATGATCCATTTTTAACTGCATCAGCCACTTCTCAACCAGCTGCGGATTAGCGGGTTTACCCTCCGGCCCCAGCAGTTGATCAAACAGCCAGACATCGGTAAATACAGCCGAAAACAGTTTGCGATAATCTTCCGGTTGTTCGCCGCTGATAGGTTTGCCATCCAGCAAGATTTCGCCGCTTTGTGGCTGATACAAGCCCGTCAGCAACATCGCCAGTGTCGATTTTCCACTACCGTTGCCGCCAATCAGAAACAGCAGTTCGCCACGTTTGATGGTGAGGTTCAGCGGCCCAACGGAAAACGCGTTATCCTGATAACTAAACGTCACATTACGCAGCTCCAGTGTTTGCCAGTCGGGAAACGTCTGCGGGCGCGGAAATTCCGCTTTGAAAGGCGCGAGCGCGAATTTGTTTAGCTTATTAAACGCCACCTGCGCAGTCAGTAGCGTCGGCAACGCACCAACCGCTGAAAGCAGCGGTGTACGCAGGAATAGCAGCGTCAACGAATAGGTCGCGGCAACATTAGTATCAGCCCAACCAAGACTGTTCGCCATCCAGAATACCAGGCCAATAGCCCCCAGCATCATGATGTTTGACCAGTTCACGGCACTAAGATGGAAGGTGTCTGCGCGGATAATATGATGGCGATACTCTTGGGCATCAGGGATATAGAGGTTGTTAAACACATACTCGGCGCGTTCACGATTCAGAGTCAGCTCTTTGCGCCCTTCGAGTACAGTTTGAAAATCCGTGTACAGCTTGTCTTCGGTTTCACGCAGGGTCGCCATATGTTTATACACCCGCGCCACCAGTACAAAACCACCCCAGATGGTGATCGCCATCCAGATAGCCGTTACCAGCAACATTTTGCCCGATAGCATCCACAGATACGCCGCTGAACCGATAGTGAGAATGATCCCCTGCACCAGTTCGGGTAAGCGCACAAATGCAATAGTGATATTGCGCACATCGCTGGTTAACCCCGCCAGCAACGAGGCGCTACCAAGTTGTTCAATACGCTCGACGTGGGTATCCAGAATCCGCTTGATAAATTCGCTACGCAGTCGGTAAACGAAGTGGTGCCCCAGCATAGTGAGTGCCAGTTGCGATCCGAGAGTGACTGCCATTAACAGCAGCAATAAACCCAGAAACGCCGGCAACACCAGCAGACTGGTATCTGCCGTTTCGATAAGGCGCTGATTGATAAAAGCAATTAAACCAATGCCTAACGCCGCACTGGCGAGGCTTAGCGCCATCACACTGATAAATGGCCAGCGATACTGCCGCCAGACAAGTACAAGAAGTTCCATGCAGAAAACCCGGACAATGAATTACAGCCCGCAGTTTAAACATCTTCGCGTTCACAGCAATAATAATTCTTATTTTTATTCTTTTTTACCTGCAAGACGGAAAGTCAGGTTATAGCGGCAGTCGGCGGTGAGTGGATGAAAACCCGCTTTCAGCGGTTGAATGCCGTGATAAAACAGCCTCGATTCACCGCCCCATATCACCACATCGCCATGTTCCAGCAACAAACGTTTGAGCGGATCATTTCGTTTCAGGCCGCCAAATTGAAAAATAGCGGGTAAGCCCAGAGAAACAGAAACAATCGGTGCACGCAGATCCGGTTCGTCTTTATCCTGATGCAACGACAGTTTCGCGCCAGGGGCGTAGCGGTTGATAAGGCAAGCGTCAGGCTGGAAATCTGAATAACCTGCTGTCGTGGCCGCGCGCCGACATAAATCATAAAAACTTTGCGGCATGGCGGGCCACGGTTTATTTGTTTGCGGATCAATGGGCGAATAGAGATAACCTTGCCGATGGGTCGTCCAACCCAGATGCCCACAGTTGGTCATCGCCACCGACATGGTATATCCACCTGGAGTGACCATCTGGCGAAACGGCGACTGGCTGGCAATGCCACTGATATCGTGCATCAGTTGCTCCGCAACGTTAAAAGCAAAACGGCGCAAAATCACCGCGCCGGAAGCCAGCGATTCTTGCCACGGTTCTGCATCAGCAAACAGATCCAACATTACCTCTCCTCATGTTCGGCTTCGCGGCGCAGCAGTTGCGCTTTGCGCGACACGCCCCAGCGGTAACCGGAAAGTGAGCCATCACCACGGACCACCCGATGACAGGGAATAACGATAGCTAACTTATTGGCGGCACAAGCGCTGGCAACGGCGCGAACGGCTTTCGGTTTGCCGATGGCGTTCGCCAGTTGCTGATAACTGACGGTTTCACCACAAGGTATCGTGCGCAGTGCCTGCCAGACTTGTTGCTGAAAAGCAGTGCCGCGAATATCCAGCGGTAACGTCAGCGGCATATCGCGTTGATTGAGGCTGGCGATTACTTCACGCACATGTTGCTGAAACGTCAGGTCAGCAGGCACGTTGTCGGCAGCGGGAAACATCTGCTGTAGCTCGCTGATTAATGTCGCGTCATCATCGCCCAGTAATATCGCGCAAATCCCCCGCTCGCTTTCTGCCACCAGGCACCGGCCCAGCTCACTATCAGCCAGCGCATAACGCACAGCCAGATTTTCACCTCCGTGACGAAACTGTTTAGCTGTCATGCCCAGCGTTTCGTCGGCTTTGCGGTAGTAACTGCTGCTGTCGGGGAATCCAGCCTTAAGAATAGACGTCGTCACGCTCTCCCCTTTCGCCAGCGATTCGCGTAAACGGCGAGCGCGCCAGGCCTGCTGCCAGGCTTTCGGCGTCATTCCTGTAGTGGCTTTAAACAAGCGATGCAGATGGAACGGACTCATTGCCACCTGGTCGGCTAAGGCTTCCAGCGTTACAGGCGTTTCCTGTTCCAGCAGTCGGCAGGCGTGGGTAATTTTATCAAGGCGATGTTGCCGGGGATTGGCTTTGTCTGGCTGACAACGTTTGCAGGGGCGAAATCCGGCGGCCAGTGCCTCGCTGGCATTTGCGTAGAAGGAGACATTTTCCCGCAAGGCATGTCTGGCTCGGCAAGACGGACGGCAAAAGATACCCGTGGTGCGCACGGCGAAAACGAATTCGCCGTCGGCGTTCGGGTCGCGGGCTAAGACCGATTGCCAGCGTTGAGCGTCAGTTAAACATGTGGCGTTTTTCATAATCAGCTCCCTGGTTAAGGATAGCCTTTAGTCTGCCCGGTCACCATCACGCAAAAACCAACAATCTTGCGCTTTAATTTTTTTCGCTGATAAGGAAGCTTTTAAACTGCGGCGACATCCAGGTTTTAAAACTATCGCCCTCTTTGGTGATCATATAAACCGCCAGTCCTTCCCGGCGAACAATCTCTTTGGCTTTCTCCGGCCCGAGCACCATTAAGCCGGTATCCCAGGCATCAGCCTCCAGCGCCGTCGGGGCAATCACCGTCACGGATACCAGATTGTGTTCAATGGGACGCCCGGTATGCGGATCGATAACATGAGAAAGACGTTTGCCATCCAGTTCGTAATAGTTACGGTAGCTGCCAGAGGTGCTAATGCCATGACCGTTGATATCGACCACCGCCTGAACCGCATTTTCCTGATCGGTCGGTTTTTGAATCGCCACCCGCCACGGCTGGCCTTCAGCATTCATACCACGGCTATCCAGAGCACCGCCAACTGACACCAGATAACGTGAAATACCTTCCTGCTCCATCAAGCGTGCCAGATGATCCGCTGCATAACCTTCACCGACGGTGGAGAGATCGACATATAAATCCGGCAGGTCTTTTTGCAAATATTGCTGATGCGACTGATTAATGACCGTCAGGTGCTGTAAACCCGTTTTGGCTTTCATCGCATCGATCTGTTCCTGGCTCGGAATTTGAACCGGCTGTTGTTCCGGACCAAAGCCCCACAGATTCACCAGCGGCCCGACGGTAATATCCATCGCGCCATCGGTTTTGGCACCAATGCGCAGCGAGGTAGTGACGATATCTGCCATTGCTTCATTTACCGGCCATGGTGTCAGGCTTTGTGAATCGTTAAAGCGCATCAGCGCGGAATCTTTTTTATAGGTCGAAAGCAGCTGATCGTCGGCGTCCAGCTGGGTCTGAATCTTTTCTTTAAGTTCGGCACTGCGTTTGGCGTCAATGCCGGGGATGCTGGCACGCCAGAAGGTACCCATAGTTTTGCCTTCAAGAACGGTAACTTCAGTAACGTGGGAGTTAGCGGGTTGTGTTTTTTGATCGCAACCAACAAAGAAGAGCGCGGCAGCCAGTAGTGCCACGCGGGTAAAGCTTATTTCCATACGTGATTATCCTCATGCGAACGGTCGCAAGAGTACACCAAAAATCTGAGTTTGTACGCTGAAAACAATGAAAAAAGGGCCCGCAGGCCCTTTGTTCGATAGAAATCGAAATTAGAACTGGTAAACCAGACCCAGAGCTACGATGTCATCAGTGTTGATGCCAACAGTGCGGGTGAACTGGTTGTCGTCCAGCAGGTTGATTTTGTAGTCAACGTAGGTGGACATGTTTTTGTTGAAGTAGTAAGTAGCACCAACATCAACATATTTCAGCAGATCTTCGTCGTCGTAAGTACGACCAGCGATGTTGACATTCAGGTCTTTACCTTTGGATTGCAGGTAAGCTACAGAAGGACGCAGACCGAAGTCGAACTGATACTGGGCAACCACTTCAAAGTTCTGAGCTTTGTTCGCCCAACCTGAATCACCAACCAGAGTTGCGTTGTAAGTCTGGGTGTACTGAGCCGCCAGGTAAACATTGTTAGCGTCGTATTTCAGACCACCAGTGTAGGTTTCTGCACGGTCGCCGTTACCGATCAGATTGCTGTTGTTCTGCTCCCAAGTACGTTTGGAGCTGGAGATCGCACCACCGATACCGAAGCCTTCGTAATCATAAGTGATAGAACCACCAACACCGTCACCGTTCTGCTTCAGAACATCACGACCATTGTTGGTCACACCAGTCATACCTTCGCCAGACGGGCTACCGTTTTTACCCTGGTACTGAACAGCAAAGTTCAGGCCATCAACCAGACCGAAGAAGTCGGTGTTACGGTAGGTCGCGAAGCCGTTACCACGCTGCTGCATGAAGTTATCAGAATCGTAGGTATCGCCACCGAATTCTGGCAGTACGTCGGTCCAGGAAGTTACATCGTAAACAACGCCATAGTTACGACCATAGTCGAAAGATCCAACGTCCTGGAATTTCAGACCAGCGAATGCCACACGAGTCCAGGAGCTATTCTCACTTTCAGGTTTGTTACCCTGAATCTGATATTCCCACTGACCATAACCGGTCAGCTGATCAGTAATCTGAGTCTCACCTTTGAAACCAAGACGCATGTAGGTCTTGTCGCCATCTTTAGAGTCGTTGTCGGAGAAATAGTGCAGGCCGTCAACTTTACCGTACAAGTCTAATTTGTTGCCGTCTTTGTTGTAAATTTCAGCAGCGTTTGCTGCGCCTGCTACCAGCAGAGCTGGGACCAGGAGGGACAGTACTTTAACTTTCATGTTATTAACCCTCTGTTATATGCCTTTATTTGCTTTTTTATGCCACTGCATACTGATTAACCCTCATTAATCAGTCGGCAAGTCCATTCTCCCCAAAAATGCAGAATAATCCAACACGAATATGATACTAAAACTTTTAAGATGTTTCATTTATCGCTATAGATGTTTCAAAATGTAAATGAAAGGGAACTTTTTAAGATTGCTGCGAAATGGCTAAATAAGCACCTAACATCAAGCAATGGTAATTCAAGGTTAAAATCAATAACTTATTCTTAAGTATTTGACAGCACTGAATGTCAAAACAAAACCTTCACTCGCAACTAAAATATTTCCCGCTATCATCATTAACTTTATTTATTACCGTCATTCATTTCTGAATGTCTGTTTACCCCTATTTCAACCGGATGCCTCGCATCCGGTTTTTTTTACCCTTCTTTACACAATTTTCATTATTCTGTACTACCACAGGAAAACTATAACGCTTGTTAAGCATTTCACAAATAATTAACATAAGCATAATTTCCAGTGTTCTTCGTTTATTTGCAATTAATTTCGTTGGTCTTTTTGTAGGTTATTTGTACAGCAAAATAGCGCTTGTACATCTATTTCCCTCAGCGCAGGATGATAAATATCACTGGAGAATAGAGAATCATCAATCAGGTAAGAGTCTGGAATTTCACACTGTACCCTTTATACTGCCCAATCACTTCGCGAAGTTTTAACAGGTCATAAACACGAATGCATCAGAAAGAGACAACGGCCACGACCCGCTTTTCACTCCTACCGGGGAGCATTACCCGCTTCTTTTTACTGTTGATCATTGTGTTACTGGTGATGATGGGGGTGATGGTACAAAGTGCCGTCAACGCCTGGCTGAAAGATAAAAGTTACCAGATTGTCGACATTACCCACGCAATTCAAAAGCGCGTCGATACCTGGCGTTACGTGACCTGGCAGATCTACGATAACATTGCCGCGACAACCTCCCCCTCCTCCGGCGAAGGTTTACAAGAGACGCGCCTGAAACAGGATGTCTACTATCTGGAAAAACCGCGCCGCAAAACGGAAGCCTTGATCTTTGGCTCTCACGACAACTCAACGCTTGAAATGACTCAACGGATGTCCACCTATCTGGACACGTTATGGGGCGCAGAAAATATACCGTGGTCGATGTATTACCTGAATGGTCAGGATAACAGTCTGGTACTGATCTCGACCCTCCCCCTCAAGGATCTCACCTCCGGATTTAAAGAGTCGACCGTCAGCGACATTGTTGATTCACGTCGTGCAGAGATGTTGCAGCAGGCCAACGCCCTCGATGAACGCGAAAGTTTTTCTAACCTGCGCCGCCTGGCCTGGCAGAACGGTCATTACTTTACCCTGCATACCACCTTTAACCAGCCGGGACATCTGGCAACAGTCGTGGCTTTTGATCTACCGATTAATGATTTGATCCCACCCGGTATGTCGCTGGACAGTTTCCGTCTTGAGCCAGACGCGACGGCAACGGGAAACAATGATAATGGGAAAGAAGGGACGGATAGCGTCAGTATCCACTTTAACAGTACGAAGATTGAAATATCCTCGGCACTCCACTCTACCGATATGCGACTGGTCTGGCAGGTTCCTTACGGCACCTTACTGCTGGATACGTTGCAAAACATTCTGCTGCCACTGCTGCTGAACATCGGTTTGCTGGCGCTGGCGTTATTTGGCTATACCACATTCCGACATTTTTCCAGCCGCAGTACAGAAAGCGTCCCCAACACAGCGGTCAATAACGAATTGCGCATTTTACGGGCAATAAATGAAGAAATAGTCTCACTGCTGCCGCTCGGCCTGCTGGTTCACGATCAGGAATCGAACCGCACTGTCATAAGCAACAAAATTGCCGATCATTTGCTGCCGCATTTGAATCTGCAAAACATCACTACTATGGCAGAGCAGCATCAGGGGATTATTCAGGCGACAATCAATAACGAGCTGTATGAGATCCGCATGTTTCGCAGTCAGGTTGCGCCGCGCACACAAATTTTCATTATTCGCGATCAGGATCGCGAAGTGCTGGTAAACAAGAAACTCAAGCAGGCTCAGCGTCTGTATGAGAAAAACCAGCAGGGGCGGATGACTTTTATGAAAAATATTGGCGATGCGCTGAAAGAACCCGCACAGTCCCTGGCAGAGAGCGCGGCTAAACTCAACGCCCCGGAAAGCAAACAATTAGCGGATCAGGCAGATGTGCTGGTGCGACTGGTCGATGAAATACAGTTAGCAAACATGCTTGCGGACGATAGCTGGAAAAGTGAGACGGTGCAGTTTTCCGTGCAGGATTTGATTGATGACGTCGTGCCTTCAGTGTTGCCTGCCATCAAGCGTAAAGGTCTGCAACTGCTGATTAACAATCATCTGAAAGCACACGATATTCGCCGTGGCGATCGCGATGCCTTACGCCGTATTTTGCAGCTGCTGATGCAATATGCCGTGACCTCAACGCAATTGGGAAAAATCACCCTTGAGGTTGATCAGGATGAATCCTCCGAAGACCGCCTGACGTTCCGCATTCTGGACACCGGAGAAGGCGTAAGCATTCATGAAATGGATAATTTGCACTTCCCGTTTATCAACCAGACCCAAAACGATCGCTATGGCAAGGCAGACCCGCTGGCATTCTGGCTGAGCGATCAACTGGCGCGTAAACTGGGCGGTCATTTAAACATCAAAACGCGGGACGGGCTTGGCACACGCTACTCTGTGCATATAAAAATGCTCGCAACTGACCCGGAAGTTGAAGAGGAAGAAGAGCGTTTACTGGACGATGTCTGCGTAATGGTGGATGTTACCTCGGCAGAAATTCGGAATATTGTCACTCGCCAGCTAGAAAATTGGGGAGCAACCTGTATCACACCCGATGAAAGATTAATTAGTCAGGATTATGATATCTTTTTAACGGACAATCCGTCTAATCTTACTGCCTCTGGCTTGCTTTTAAGCGATGATGAGTCTGGCGTACGGGAAATTGGGCCTGGTCAATTGTGCGTCAACTTCAATATGAGCAACGCTATGCAGAAAGCGGTCTTACAATTAATTGAAGTGCAACTGGCGCAGGAAGAGATGACAGAATCGCCTCTGGGTGGAGATGAAAATGCGCAACTCCATGCCAGCGGCTATTATGCACTCTTTGTAGACACAGTACCGGATGATGTTAAGAGGCTGTATACTGAAGCAGCAACCAGTGATTTTGCTGCGTTAGCCCAAACGGCTCATCGTCTTAAAGGCGTATTTGCCATGCTAAATCTGGTACCCGGCAAGCAGTTATGTGAAACGCTGGAGCATCTGATTCGTGAGAAGAATGTTCCAGGAATAGAAAAATACATCAGCGACATTGACAGTTATGTCAAGAGCTTGCTGTAGCAAGGTAGCCTATTACATGAACAATATGAACGTAATTATTGCCGATGACCATCCGATAGTCTTGTTCGGTATTCGCAAATCACTTGAGCAAATTGAGTGGGTGAATGTTGTCGGCGAATTTGAAGACTCTACAGCACTGATCAACAACCTGCCGAAACTGGATGCGCATGTGTTGATTACCGATCTCTCCATGCCTGGCGATAAGTATGGCGATGGCATTACCTTAATCAAGTACATCAAGCGCCATTTTCCAAGCCTGTCGATCATTGTTCTGACCATGAACAACAATCCGGCGATTCTTAGTGCGGTATTGGATCTGGATATCGAAGGGATCGTGCTGAAACAAGGTGCGCCGACCGATCTGCCGAAGGCCCTCGCCGCGCTGCAAAAAGGGAAGAAATTTACCCCGGAAAGTGTTTCCCGCCTGTTGGAAAAAATCAGTGCTGGTGGTTACGGTGACAAGCGTCTCTCGCCAAAAGAGAGTGAAGTTCTGCGCCTGTTTGCAGAAGGTTTCCTGGTGACAGAGATCGCTAAAAAGCTGAACCGCAGTATTAAAACCATCAGTAGCCAGAAGAAATCTGCGATGATGAAACTGGGCGTCGAGAACGATATCGCTCTGCTGAATTATCTCTCTTCTGTGACGTTAAGTCCGGCAGATAAAGACTAATCTCCCGCAGGCCAGATAAAACGCGTCAGCGTCGCATCTGGCATTTGCACCGATTGCCGGATGCGGCGTAACGCCTTATCCGGCCTACGATTCCCGCGATTTCCTGACCCTCTCGGCATATAGCGTCAGCGTCTGTTTTATAACATCCAGCGTTACCGGCTTCGACAGGCAGCTATCCATACCGGACTCCAGACACCGCTGCTTCTCTTCAGCCAACGCATTAGCAGTTACGCCGATTACCGGCAACGTCAGTCCCAACTGACGAATGCGTTGCGTCAAGCGGTAACCATCCATATTTGGCATGTTGACGTCGCTAAGCACGATATCGATATGATTCTTGCTAAGTACATTAAGCGCATCGACGCCGTCATTCGCGGTTTTACATTGATAGCCCAACGATCCCAACTGATCTGCCAGCAGGCGCCGGTTAATCGGATGATCATCCACGACCAGAATCATCATATCGTCGTTATCGCTGACCGCTTTGTCCGTCAATGGCAGAGCGTTAGCAGGATCGTCGCACTCCATCTCGATCAAATAAATACGCGCCAGCAATGCCGGTAGCTCATGCGGGGTCGCCACACTGTGTACCCACTCCCCTGGCGCTTTCTCCAGCGGAATGCCAATATGACGACGACAGAAGGTCACTACCGCTCTACCCTGCCATTTTTTACTCACTACCTCGTCAGTAATTAACACATCTTCGGGAGTCGGTTCCTGCCCTTCGTATGTTGTAACAACGATGCCGCTGCGCTGCAAACTGGTTTCCAGGAACTGGCAGAGCGACGCATTGCGGACCGCCAGCCAGCAGCGTTTACCGCTCAACCCTTCCACGCCTTTTTTCTGCGGGTACTGAGCACCGTACAACGGAATACGCACGGTAAACTGGCTGCCCATTCCCGGTTCTGAATCGACCGAGATGTCGCCGTCCATCATGTTGATCAGTTTTTCACAAATCGCCAGCCCCAGACCGGTCCCCTGGAAGTTACGCTGTACGCCCGTTCCGACCTGGAAGAAGGGATCAAACAAGCGCACCACTTCTTTCGCCGGGATCCCCACGCCGGTATCGCGAACACGGATAGAGAGATAATGGCCATCAGCGCGAACATGCAGAACTATACAGCCAGTATCGGTGAATTTTATGGCGTTACTCAGCAAGTTAGAGATGACCTGCTGTAAACGCATCGGGTCGCCATTTAAGGCCACTGGCACATCCGGTTCAATAAAACAGTACAAGCCCAGCTGCTTGCGTACCACCAGCGGTAAATAGTTGGCGGTGATGTGATTCATCACTTCACGCGGCGAAAACTCACGCGGTTCGATCTTCAACTGTTCCGATTCAATCTTCGAGAAATCGAGAATATCGCTGATAATTTTCAACAACAGGCTGGAAGAGTTGTTCATTGCCGTCACCAGACGATCGACGCCTTTCGGTAACTCTTTGGTTTGCAACAGATCCAGGTTACCGATAATGCCATACAGCGGCGTTCGCAGCTCATGACTGACGGTGGCAAGGAACATCGATTTCGACTGGCTCGCCTGCTCTGCTGCCTGTGCCATCTCCTGCAACGACTCTTCCATCTTCACGCGCGAAGAAACATCTACCAGCACGCAAATGGCCACGTTTTCATTACGATAGCGCGAATGGACGAAGCTGATTTGCAGATTGGTATTATTGCTGGTCAGGACATCAACAAAATTGACCTGCTGCCCACAGATAATTTGTGTCAGCCGTTGGCGGTCCTCATGCGTAAGCATATTGAGATAAGTATGCGCCAGTTCGTTACTTAAAATATTGACGCCATCAGCAGTACGCAAAATGCAGATACCCACTGGCGCGGAGGCGACAATCTTGCGATTAAACTGCTCATGTTCTTCCAGTCGCAGGGCGTCGCTTTCTGCCGGAATGAAAATACGCCGCTCGTACATTCGAGCGAGAGTAAACAACGCAGCTCCGGCAAGTACATTCAGCAAAATTGCGTTAAGGATCAACATGCGAATGCGTTCCAGCACCTTATCAACCGGCACTGAATAGACGATGCTTAACGATGAGGGCGGCAGATTTTTCTTCAGCACCAGCTCCCGGAACGCTTCCGTATAGCCAAACCAGGAACGTTCCTGCATCCAGCGAGGATCGCTCTTAATCTTGCTTTCCGGTCCGGTAAGCGAAATCAGGGTATGACCATTTTCATCAAGAATGGTAACCCCCATCGGCAACGTACCAGGTAAGAAAAAATTCTCCATCCGAATGGTCTGCTCGACACCCAAAAGCGCCTGCAACCGGTTTGCCAGATAAACTGGCGTCAACGCGTAAAAATACCCGACGCCAGGGCGCGGACCTTCGCTGATCCAGTAGAGGTTACTGCCGCTATCATCTTGTGGTGCATTTCGATATTTATTGATGCGTTCATGTAAAGCTTTCAACGCGGTATCGCGTTCAACTGGCATATCACGCAGACCGAAATTGGCCATGCAGAGGTTATCGCTGCCGATTAAAAATACGCGGTTAAGATCATAAGCCGCAGAGAAATTATCGCGCCAGTAGCGCATAAACCACGCTAACGACTCCAGAGAGCCACGCCAAGTGTTACTCATCGCGGAACAATCGGAGTCGGCAAACAGAGGTTCAAACACAGGCACATCCACCTGCGTTTCTCGTCCACGCGGGGAAAGCACACCGTTTTCTGCTGATAAGCGATTTTCAGCTATGTACTTCAGCTCTTTCATCACATCGGAGGTGCGTTGAATAAAGCGCTGAGCCTGATCGGAACTCAGGTTAAATTCCTGACGAATTTCCGATTCTCGCTGATGTAACGCATTAACGATGTAAAAAACGGATGAAAAAGCAATCAGCAGCCAGAGCACTAACGCCAATGCTCTGAACATGTAGCGCGAGGCTTTCAGGGTTGTACGAAAAGAAGCAAGGTATTTCAAAGGGGCGAAGCTCCGCCTCAGGTGACCGATGGAGTGTGGTTAAGGTAGCGGTAAAAACGTGTTACCGCAATGTTCTGTCTTCTCTGGAATATGATACACCGCCGAGAAATCATTACCTTAACCTCTGATAATCGTCATATACCGGACAAGATTAGTGGATTTCAGCATGCATTATATGAAGTGGATTTATCCACGCCGCTTACGCAATCAAATGATCCTGATGGCAATCCTGATGGTCATTGTCCCGACGCTTACTATTGGTTATATCGTAGAAACGGAAGGACGTTCAGCAGTCTTATCTGAAAAAGAGAAAAAACTTTCTGCCGTGGTCAACCTGCTTAATCAGGCGCTAGGCGATCGCTACGACCTCTATATCAACTTACCGCGTGAGGAGCGTATCCGCGCATTAATGCAGAACTTGCCCCCATTACCGAAAATATCACTCGCGCCTTCCCTGGCATAGGCGCGCGTATCCTGGTCACTCTGTTACATGCAATGCAGGCACGAGATAAAACACTCGGTCTGGCGACGCTGTGATCAGAGAATTGCGATGGTGATTGAGCGATTGAATTAACAAACAACAACACCCGATAACACAAGTTATTGGGTGTCAGATTGCTGACAAAGTGCGCTTTGTTCATGCCGGATGCGGCGTGAACGCCTTATCCGGCCTACAAAAACATGCAATTTCAATAGATTGCAGAGATTACGTAGGCCTGATAAGCGTAGCGCATCAGGCAATTTTGCATTAATCACCAGTCAAAACTTTTCACCAGCGTCAGTTCGCCAGCATTACGCATCGGTACAATAAAAGTTTCCTGTTTCTCATTGACCGATCCTTCATCGGTAATCAGCGTCAGTTTGGCGGTCGTCAACTCCGTTTCGCTACGTCCACCATAGTAGTTGATGTACACCTGATAGCGCCCGTGAATCGGCGCTGGCATGGCGAAAATCTCCGGTCCGTAGCCTGTAGTGACATCCATATCCAGAGCGCCGCTGTTTTTCAACACCGTATTACCGTACCAGGCATGTTCACCATCGGGCGTAACAACGTGAAGATCGAGATCGGTATTGTCCGTATCCCACGAAAGAACCAACCGTAAACGCGCGCGAATCGCTCCTGCGCCTGGCGTAGAGTAAAACTGCATCTTTTGTCGGCTTTGCCCATCAGGGCTGATGACCTGCACGCTGTTGCTGCCTTCAGTGAAAATATAGGGACGCGCAAAGGAACCATCGGATTCAATTCTCTGCGGCATACTGACGCCGTTAACCACTAGCCGCCCCTGCTGAACTTTGCCCTTGCCCGCCGCTGCATAATTTTTGATTTTGCCGCGGATCTGCGCAGAAATATTTTGATCATCGGCCATGTTGACGGACGACGCGGGATAGTTGATCGATTGTGAAAAACTGGCATCTTCACCCTCTGCCGGATGCCAGCCAGACAACGGCGCATCAATTTCGACATCCTGAACACCTTCGCTGTGAGCAAGCGGAGAAAGCGCCACCAGTAACAACGGAAGAAAAATCTTTCGCATAGCATTAGTCCATTAATAATTGTCGGGTCAGCGTTTCGATATAGTTCTCATCCAGCCCAGTGGGATAACCATCAAAGGCCAGGTGCAGATACTCATGGGTTAAATCCAATCGATCCTGAAGCGTAAAGAAGTTACGAATAAACAGCCGTTTCTGCTGCCGATCGGTATAGGGGAAACCTGAGACTAAACGGCAAACTGCAAAAACTTCAGGCTCGTTGTACCCCGTCTCGCCTTGTAACATACGCCGCCACTGTGGCATTTTTTTCTCCAGCCAGGCTTTCGCTTTGGGTAATAACTGGCAGGTTGAGCGTGGCGCTCCCCAGCGGCTAAGGCTGTTGTCGGGATAAGCAAACGCGAGTATTTGGTCGTAACGCTCTCCCTGCCCCGCCTGAGCGGTGGCTTGCCGCCAGGAAAGCGTCCCTTCGGTAGCGCGACTGCCGTGATAATGAACCGGATCGCCCGCATAGATGAGATCCTGCGTCCAGGCGGTAACCACACGTGCGCCTGCGGTAGCAGGTGAAGCAGAAACACGCTGCGTAGCGCTGCTGTCGGGGATAGTCAGGCACTCGCCTTCCCGATTGGCGTTTTGCTGTAAAAAAGTGCGTATCGCTACAGTCATGGCTTTCGCTGCCTCAGGGGGCGTACTTTTCGCCTCGCGATCCAGCACTCTGGCAACATACTCTTCGCGGTCGAGATGCGACTGTAACTTCAGTTTGCCCTTTTCGGTCAGTAAAGACGTCTCCCCGTGGCTGACGAATGTAATGTGGTTACCGTTGGCAAACGTCACGCGATAGCGCCCATTGAGCACACCTGGCTGTACTGCCTTCGTGCTCTTGTCCAATGTCACTTTCTTCACCGGATAGCGGGCAAACAGTTCCACCAGGACACATTGCCCGCTGGCAACTTGCGTCGGTACAGGCAAAACCTGATTCAGCACCGTCGCATAACGCATCAGTACGTTTTTGCTGGTGCCACCGCCCATAACCCACAGTGGTGTACCATCGGTTAACCAGCCGGCAAAACCACCCTGACGGATTTCCTGTTTATCATCGGCAAACCAGCTCCAGGTTTTCACCCGTACTCGGCTACCGAGCATGGATGCGACTCCGATTTTCGCCTCGTCCAACACCACATCCAGTAAGACTTCCTGAGCTTTGTTTTGCGCGGGTAACGTCGCTAAAGAATCAAGCAACGATTTAACCGTTACCGAGGTTTCTGGCTTCAGCGTAGGAAGAGACGCCAGCCACGCAGGTGCCTGACGTTGTTGCCAGTATTGCCCCCACACATCTGCGCCAATATGCAACCGCTGCGGTGCAAAATAGAGTCCACAGGAACGTACCAGCGCGGTATCGCGCGTTATGCTCTCCCCCGCCTGACAACAATACACCTCTTCCGGGGAGTTGCCGCGACACTGGTAGGGCTGCTCCGGTTGATGGGTATCCTCCAGCCAGGCGTAAACATACAGTTTCCACAAACTCCCTAACGGCGTGGTGAGCGAGTCAGGTAATGTCGAGACTTTGATCACGCCTGATGACGACAGCTGATACAGTTGATCGTGCTGCGCGCCCCGCAGCGCCAGTTGTAACGGCGTCTCCTCCGCAAGCGTTGGCAGAGTAACCAACGCCAATAGCCAGACGATTCTGCGCCAGTTCACTTATTTCACCTGCAGCCCGGTCCATTCGCTCCCTGCCGCCATGCTTTGCTGTGCAGGTGCATAGGAACGCATATAACGAACAGGAGGCAGAACGAATTGCCCTTTTTGCGAGAAGCGCAGCAAATGGCGGAAAGTGACCGTTCCCGTCAGTTCTTTCACCGGCACCATATAGGCCAGTTCACCCATTTCATTACGCGCTTTTTCCAGCAATTGCCCCTGCTGTTTCGCGGCGTTGGGTTTATTGACCGAAATGCCCCATGTTGTCCGCTCAACGTCGGCTCCCGGCGGGAGCGGTACTTCCACCTGACCGTAGCGCAGAACGGCATCCTGCTTGCTGGTAAGCGTGATTTCATCGAGATACAGCGCATCGCTGTCAATCTCATTGCTGGCCACCGGCTGCAGAGTAAAGCTCATCTCTTCTTCACCAGGGATAAGCCGATACAACTGGCGTTCAACGGTCACAGGAATGTTACTTTGTTGAGCCGTTTTTGCCGGTTCACGCCAGCGGACCTGCACATTTTGCGGCGATAATTCGTCACTAAAAGAGAGAATGTCTGGCACACCCTGACCAACCCAACGCCAGTATTCGCCCCCTCCAGTTAACTTATGTCTGGCCCATGCGCCCGCAGGCGCAGGTAATACCACCGGAGGCATTGTCGCCATATATTTCGCCAGCCAGTTCATGGCCAGCGCGCGCTCAATAGTGGATTGCTCAGCGGTCAAACCACTTAAAATAGCGGCCGCCTGGGTAGCGTCGCCACCGCTATTGAGCAGCACAACCGTGTGCGCCAGTGGCTGATTGCTGTTTGCCGCTTTATCCCACGCATATTGCTGAATCTGTGGCATCACAGTGGACTTCAACTGCGCTTTTTTCAGCAACGTCATGGTTAAGACGTTTGCCACCGCATCTGCCAGTGGAGATTCAGGTGTATCGAGGATCAGGCTGTCATTGATATCGCTGATGTCTTCCTCAGAGAAATCTTCAGTTTTAGTTCCGCGCCGGGCGATAGCTTCATCCAACCCTTTCAACAACGTTTTGCACGGCAGATTCATCTCCTGCGCCCACGCCAGCACCAGCGCCCGATGCAATAAAGGCATGTTGTCTGCCTGCTCTGCGTAGCTGTCGAGCATATGCTGCCAGTATTCCGGTTGTTGCGTTACGCCGAGCGCCTGGCTGGCCTGCCAGTCGGCGTACCATGCCCATGCCGTGAGAAATGCGTCGCCATTACTATCTTCACCCCACCAGGTAAAACGCGCTCCTGGCCCTGCCAGTTGCATCAGCCGCAGGCGGTTATCCTGAATCATCTGACGAATGTCGTTAGCGGCGGCACTCTGGTGATCGGCAAGCGAACGCCAGGCGAGACTTAGCGGGATCAGACGGCTACCGGTGTTGATCACGCCACCCCACGGCTCATCGACTAACGCATCAAGATTGTTACGGAAAATTTCCTGCAGCGTTTCGCTACTTTGTAGCCTGATATTGCTCGCCTGCTCGGGCAACATCAGCGCGTTATCGCCACCGCCGAGCATGACGTTTTTCTGCTGCTCAACAAGCCAGTTGTTATCCACAAAAGACAGATTTGTGCTAATGCGGTCCTGCACTTGACCATTTTGTTGCAGTTCTGCACTTAACAAGCCAGATTGCTGAATATTCTGCGTCAGCGAAATATAATTCGCCCCCTTGTGCAGCGTCAGCGTCTGACGCATCTCAGCGCCTGCAAATTTAGTCACCAGCGCTACCGGTTCGTTATCCTGCTGGCTGAAGATAAACAGTCCTGCCGCTGGTTTGTCGCCTATGCGATACACCGTTGGCATACTCCACTTCATGTAGAGATTTTTTTCCGAACGCAGATAAGCATGCCCCTGTCCAACCAGCCCGCCGCCGTTCATCCCACGCGCCGTGATGCGCCAGCGGGTTAACGAATCAGGCATCAGGAACGTGAAATACGCTTTGCCTTGTTTATCGGTTGTGAGTGACGGCATCCATGCAGCGGTATCCACCTCTTCACGCCGTGGACGTTCAAGCATTTTTACTCGCCGCTCGCTGCGGTTAGTCGCGCCAGGCGCAACCGGCTCGCTGGAGAGCGCCTGGTCGTAGCTGATAAACGACAAACTGGAACTGGTGCGCACATTGTTACGCCCCATGGGATAGAAAAATTTGCCTATATTCGGCGCGATTTCTGGTTGCAGCGCGTAGATCATTTCATCGACCACACCAACCGTGAGCTGCGCAGAAACCGGTTTACCTTTCAGTAACGAGGTTAATTCAACATTGACCAGTTCACCTGGCTGGTAATGGGTTTTGTCCGTTTTCACCCGGATATCCAGCTGGGGAACGGCAACTTTGATCCCGGCGTTCTGAAAACTGTACTGACCGTTACGGGTATACAGCACCGAAAAAGTGATGTTGGGCGCAAAGGAATTGCTCACCGGAACGCGAGCTTCATACTGGGTATCGTTTAAACGTTGTAACGTCAGCCAGTTTGCCGGATGCGAAAGCAGCGACTGCTGTTCCACGCGATCGCGTTCCAGCGTCAATAACGCTTCATCAATTGGCTCCGGGAAGGTAATCAGCATCTTCGCAGTTTCGCCTGGCTGGTACAGCGTTTTATCCGCCACGATATCTACCGTACCAGTATGCGCCGTGCTGCCCTTACCGCTGACGGTATGGCTTAATCCGGCAAGAATTAAGCCGTCTTTATCGCGTAATGTCAGATTGTAGTTACCTGGTTTATCGAAATTGACGGTAAAGGATTTGCCGCCTGACGGTAGATCTCCGCTGTGGCTCGTGCGATCTTCCAGACACAACCATTCATACGTAACAGGAACCTGTTTTGAAGATTCCAGCGCGGCATAACGGAAAACAACCGATTCACCGCTATTACTATATTGCGCTGCGGTGCTTAAAGCGTAATGCGCCAGGCCACGTTCAATGAGAATTTCTTTGGTGGTAGTGACACGATACGCCGCGCCGTCACTGGCAGAGACGGTTAACAAATAACGGCTTGGTTTATCGGCGGCGGGGAGATTTAACGCCACATGACCATTATTGTCGGAAACCGTTTCACTGCCTTCCAGCGATACCGGAAAGCGTCCGGCATAACGCAAATCGTTACCAACCATCGAAAGTTGCTGAGTACGCAAACTTAACTGCACGCGGGCATTTTTTACCGGCTCACCATCCGGGTAGAGCAGTTGCAGTTTGCCGCTGACCGCTTCACCGGTTTTGAAATCTTTTTTGTCGAGAGCTAAACCAATCTCGAAATGTGGCTTGATATAGTTGGCTACGCGAAAACTGCTGCTATAGACCTGATTGCGGTAAGCAAGGCGTAACTCATAACCTCCGGCAACAGCATTTTCTGGCAGGTGGAAACTCCCCTGCCCGCCAGTGCGCGCATCCAGCGTGACATTGACGGTTTGCAACAGGCTACCATTGGCATCCAGCACCGAAAGTTTCGCTGGGGCACTGACAATAGGCGATGAATGCAGCGGATCACGGAATTCGCGGCCCATCACTTTAACATCAACTCGGTCGCCTGCACGGTACAAAGGGCGGTCGGTAAAGATATACAAGCGGGTGTTGTAGATTTCGCTTTCGTAGAAAAAATTCTCGGAGACAAAAACACCGCCTTCAGCATCTTTACCCAGAATGTATGAACGTTCCGGCGATATATGTTGTAACTGCAAAGTACCGCTGTCATCGGTCACACCGCGGGTCATCACGCCAAGACCGTCAGTCCACAAGATCTCTGAACCAGGCTTCGCTTCACCCTGTTTTTTGCCAGCGGTCCACACCAGAAGCTCGTTACCTGACACTTTGCTAAGCGCCACGGTATCGGAGACAAATACCACTGTCGTTGCCCGATACCCACCTACCATCGCTTCGACGAGGTACAGTCCCGGCTCTTGTTTGCCGAGAGGAATATAGATGTTGCCCGGCTGCGGCGAGATGAAATTGCTGGATGCGCCTTCCAGTTTTACCCCTTGCTGCGGCTCGACCGGTTTAGCCTGCCAGAGTGGATAACGGAACTGTTCCACCAGGGGATATTTTTTCAGCGGTGAAAACTGGCTGTTCTGTACATAACGGGAAGGCTTTGTAATGGCATTACCGAGCTGTAATTCGGGTAACGCCTGAGTCACATTCTGCCGTGACTGGGAAGAGAAAGTACGCTGCATCACGCGGCGAGATTTGCCGTACCAGTTATCCCACAGCCAGGTCAGCGTATTGTTCAGCCCGTCGCCCAGATATTGCGGTTGCACCACTATGCGATGCAGGTTTTTCTGCTGGCGCAAAAATGTCATCGGGTCAGGAATACGATACAGGCGAACGTCCACGCCGCCGTACTCTTCCATCTGATAGCGCCGATAATCACGCCCCGGCGCTTCCAGTCGCACTTTCGCCTCTTCGCTGCTGCTAAAACTGCTGTCAGCAAGCAAAAAGAACGTTCCCCCGGCGGGCGGTGCATAATTACTGGAAGGAAGCCAATCGTCGGCTTTCACCTCCCCCGTTGCCGCGAGAGACAAACACAGACAAGCCGCTATCGCGCCAGAAAATTTAAACGATAAATGCCAATGAAATTGGGATTGGAATCGTTGGGTATCCATCGGGTGTCCTTCCATGTCATAAGTTGTTGCAGACTGACTGCGAGCATTCCGTTGTCAGTTTTCGTGGCGCTTCCGGTGTGGTAGATGACGTAACGCCCCATCCAGACCATTAAGTGCTGGGCATCGCCCTGATCGAAAAAAATCATATCGCCAGGCAGCGCCTGGTTTATGTCCTGGCCAATAAACTGGCTGTTGTACTGAATCAAATTAATCGCGGTCACGTAGGCGCCGGTTTTCCCGTTCCCCTGATTCCAGTTTTGCGCCAGTTGACGCTGTTCAGGTGTTAGCGTTATTTCAGGCGGCAAATACTGGTTAGATAAACCGTTATTTTTTAGCCATTTGCTGTCGTGAACTTTTAGCGCCTCGTTCGCCGCAAAGCGCACCAGGCCCGCACAATCCTGCTGATACCAGCGTGGACTTGGCCCCTGGCGTAGCTGTTCCTGTGCAATACGCACAAACCAGGCGCGAAACAGCCCGGTTTGTTCGACATTCAGCATTTCGCTATGGGCAACAACACAACACAGCCAGCAAATCAGCGCCAGCAGCCCGTGCCTCATAGCGGCTGCCAGGTTATGGGTAGCCACTGCCAGGCAGCACCGGGTTCCATCTGGGCCAGCTTCATGACATAACGCGGTTGTTGAGATAAAGCGTCCAGCTTCGGCATTAATAGGGTTTGTGCGGCGTTATAAAAAACCGGTTCGAGATTCTTCGGCAGACTGGTCAGCGTTTCGTTACGCAGCAGTTTCGCCGCGCCTTGTGGATTGATATAGAGTGGAACGATGCCATCAGTGGGTATTACATCCACCATTGCCGGGCGGGTTTTATTCAGTGTTTGCAACGCGTTATTAACCAGCGTGTCATCGAGGGAGAAAAGCAGCGTTTTGTTTTGCATCGCCAGCGACACGCGGAAAAAATAATCCGACATTAATTGATCTGGTTGCGACGCCTGCGCTTTCGGATACTGACCGTATCGTGAACTCACTTCGCGACGCCAGACTTGTGCTTCGCCCTGCTGAGTCTGGCTGACCGGCAATATACCTTCTGGCGCGTTGCTTTCGTGCGCACCAATATTTTGCGTAAACAGTTTCCCTGGCAATTGCGCCTGTTCGGCAGTGCCATCAAATTGACCGACAAATAGCGGAGTTTGCAATTTTGAGTCTTCATACCAGCACAGCCCCGCGGCACCGTCTAACGCCCCATTCAGCTTGTCGTTTTCCTCGCCGATATGCGAAAGCATCTCTTCGGCAATACCATGTGAGTAAGGCACCGCCACACAGAAGCTGGCCCCGGCAGGCATAATGCTCCATACCGGTGTAAAATCGAAACTGGCATCTACGCTGGCAGATTCATCATTTAACGCCAGATAACTGTGCCAGCCGTCGTTGCTCATTTCGAAGCGCACGCCAGCAAAAGAAGGCATTAATCGCTGGTAGCCAAACCCCAGCATATTGACGCTGACCACGATGCGCTGGCGTATCGGCGTTTTTTCGGCAGCTCGCTCTGCCAGGCCAAAGCTGGCTTGCCAGCGTTTTTTACCACTCAACAAATCACTTGCGATTGCCGTGGCTTCGGTATCCTGCTGATTATCTTTAAACAGCATATCCGTGCTGGAAAACACCAGCATCTTGTCCTGATATGTCGCGAACATCAGGGCGTTATTGCCGTTATAGCGCAACTGATAAACAGGGATGGTTTCACTATTTAGCTTAATGCTACTGATTTCCATTTTGCTTAACTGGCTGTCGCTGGTAGCGGCAAACAACAATGGCTCCAGCAGCTTGCTTAAACCGCTGCGCTGGATCAGCACCATATAATGTGAAAGATGTCCCTGTTTATCATGCCATAGCGCCGCCTGTGCAGGCTGATCTAAGAGTGACGAAAAGAGCTTATCTTTCAACGTGAGATCGTGTTCATAGACAATGCGGCGAATGCTGCCTTCAATGCCCAGACGGTCGGCATGGTTCTGATAATAAAAAACGAAATCTTCGCTCAGGACATCGTGGAGAAAAGGAATGGTGAGGAGATCTTTGGGAAGCTGGCTTAGAGAGTCGCTATCGAGAAAGAGGTCCGGCTCATTGAGATCGATTTGCAAATTGTTCTGCACCACCAGAGGCGACAACGTTTTTTCTGGCCCACTGCCAGCATATTGCAATGCCCAGACGCCAGCGGAAATCAGTGCTATTGCGCCAAAACCGACAAGACCATAAAACCGCCAGCCTTTCGCCTTTCTTTCACCACTCATTGCCACATTCCTTGTGTAAAGCCAGCCATTTTTTACGGGCACAGCCAAACTTTACCGCGCCGTAATACGACAAAAGCCCAGACTTCGCAGCCTGGACTTTTCAATTCAAAAAGGGAGATAACACCCTTTTGTGTGTGAAGCGATAAAATTATTCTTCTTCTGGCTCGTCGTCAACGTCCACTTCCGGAGCGATTTCATCATCCCCTTCCGCAGCACTGCCGTCGATGGTATCCAGATCTTCCTCGTCAACCGGTTCAGCGACACGTTGCAGGCCCACTACGTTTTCATCTTCCGCAGTACGGATAAGGATCACGCCCTGGGTATTACGGCCAACGATGCTGATTTCTGAAACACGAGTACGTACCAGCGTACCGGCATCGGTGATCATCATGATCTGGTCGCAGTCATCTACCTGCTCCGCACCAACCACTAAACCGTTACGTTCAGTCACCTTGATGGAGATAACCCCTTTCGTCGCACGCGACTTGGTTGGGTATTCCGCTACCGCAGTACGTTTACCGTAACCGTTTTGCGTTGCGGTGAGGATTGCGCCATCGCCACGCGGTACGATCAGAGAGACGACTTTATCGCCTTCACCTAAGCGAATACCGCGAACACCGGTGGTGTTGCAGCCCATCGCACGGACAGAAGACTCTTTAAAGCGTACAACTTTACCTTCGGCAGAGAACAGCATGACTTCGTCTTCACCGCTGGTCAGGTCAACGCCGATCAGCTCATCGCCATCAACCAGTTTGATCGCCACTTTACCGGCGGTACGCAGACGGTTGAACTCCGTGAGGACGGTTTTCTTCACAGTACCGTTAGCCGTCGCCATGAAGACTTTCACGCCTTCTTCAAACTCGGTCACCGGCAGGATCGCAGTGATACGTTCGTCCTGCTCCAGCGGCAGCAGGTTGACGATTGGACGACCACGCGCGCCACGAGTGGCTTCCGGCAACTGATAGACCTTCATCGAATAGACGCGACCACGGCTGGAGAAGCACAGGATATGGTCGTGGGTGTTCGCCACCAGCAGCCGGTCGATAAAGTCTTCTTCTTTAATACGTGCGGCAGATTTACCTTTCCCGCCACGACGCTGCGCTTCGTATTCAGAAAGCGGCTGATACTTCACGTAGCCCTGATGAGAGAGCGTCACAACCACATCTTCCTGGGTGATCAGGTCTTCCAGGTTGATGTCTGCGCTGTTAGCGGTGATTTCAGTACGGCGTTTATCACCGAACTGTTCACGAACCAGCTCCAGCTCTTCACGGATCACTTCCATCAGACGATCGGCACTGCCAAGAATACGCAGCAGTTCCGCGATCTGATCCAGCAGTTCTTTGTATTCATCAAGCAGTTTTTCATGCTCAAGGCCGGTCAGTTTCTGCAAACGCAGATCCAGAATCGCCTGAGCTTGCTGTTCGGTCAGGTAGTACAGACCGTCACGCACGCCGAACTCTGGCTCCAGCCATTCCGGACGCGCAGCATCATCACCGGCGCGTTCGAGCATCGCGGCAACGTTGCCCAGCTGCCACGGATTAGCAACCAGCGCAGTTTTCGCTTCTGCAGGGGTCGGCGCATGACGGATCAGTTCGATGATCGGGTCGATGTTCGCCAGCGCCACGGCTAATGCTTCAAGGATATGAGCACGGTCGCGCGCTTTACGCAGTTCGAAAATAGTACGACGGGTCACGACTTCGCGACGGTGGCGCACGAACGCGGCGATAATATCCTTCAGGTTCATGATCTTCGGCTGACCATGGTGCAATGCCACCATGTTGATACCGAAAGAAACCTGCAACTGGGTCTGGGAGTAGAGGTTGTTGAGTACCACTTCACCAACCGCATCGCGTTTCACTTCAATCACGATGCGCATCCCGTCTTTGTCAGACTCGTCACGCAGCGCGCTGATGCCTTCCACGCGTTTTTCTTTTACCAGTTCCGCAATCTTCTCGATCAGGCGCGCTTTGTTCACCTGATACGGAATTTCGTGGACGATAATAGTTTCACGTCCGGTTTTCGCGTCAACTTCCACTTCTGCACGGGCGCGGATATACACCTTGCCACGACCAGTACGGTAAGCTTCTTCGATACCGCGACGACCGTTGATGATTGCCGCCGTCGGGAAATCTGGCCCCGGGATGTGTTCCATCAGCCCTTCAATGCTGATGTCTTCATCATCGATATACGCCAGACAACCATTGATGACTTCCGTCAGGTTGTGCGGCGGGATGTTGGTTGCCATACCTACGGCGATACCGGAAGAACCGTTCACCAGCAGGTTAGGAATTTTGGTTGGCATGACGTCAGGAATTTTTTCCGTACCGTCATAGTTATCAACGAAATCGACCGTCTCTTTTTCGAGATCGGCCATCAGTTCATGGGCAATTTTCGCCAGACGGATTTCCGTATAACGCATTGCCGCCGCGGAGTCGCCGTCGATAGAACCGAAGTTGCCCTGACCGTCTACCAGCATGTAACGCAGCGAGAATGGCTGCGCCATACGGACGATCGTATCATAGACCGCCGAGTCACCATGGGGATGGTATTTACCGATTACGTCACCAACGACACGGGCAGATTTTTTATAGGCTTTGTTCCAGTCATTGCCTAGTACGTTCATGGCGTAAAGTACGCGACGGTGTACCGGCTTCAGGCCATCTCGGACATCTGGCAGCGCACGGCCAACAATGACCGACATCGCATAATCCAGATAGGAGCTCTTCAGCTCTTCCTCAATGTTGACCGGTGTAATTTCTCTCGCAAGGTCGCTCATCTAACCGCTATCCCTCTACTGTATCCCGGATTCAAAGGTCGCAAATTATAACACAGCCGCGAAGATCTAGGTAAACCTATACGCTTTATTCACCTCCAATGCCTGATATACTCGTTTGTCTTGCCAATTACGGAGTAGAAGTGCCAATGAATGCCGAAAAATCGCCGGTAAACCATAACGTAGACCACGAAGAGATCGCTAAATTTGAAGCCGTCGCCTCCCGCTGGTGGGATCTGGAAGGTGAGTTCAAACCGCTGCACCGTATTAATCCGCTGCGTCTGGGCTATATAGCCGAGCGTGCTGGTGGTTTATTTGGCAAAAAGGTGCTCGATGTCGGTTGTGGCGGCGGCATTCTGGCCGAGAGTATGGCACGCGAAGGCGCAACGGTGACCGGTCTGGATATGGGCTTTGAGCCATTGCAGGTGGCAAAGCTGCACGCGCTGGAAAGCGGCATTCAGGTGGAGTACGTGCAAGAAACCGTTGAAGAGCACGCAGCTAAACATGCCGGGCAGTATGATCTGGTGACCTGCATGGAGATGCTGGAGCACGTTCCCGATCCGCAGTCAGTGGTGAGAGCCTGTGCGCAACTGGTGAAACCAGGCGGCGATGTCTTTTTCTCCACACTTAACCGCAACGGCAAGTCGTGGCTGATGGCGGTGGTCGGTGCGGAATATATTTTGCGCATGGTGCCTAAAGGCACGCACGATGTGAAGAAGTTTATTAAACCGGCAGAATTGCTGGGCTGGGTGGATCAGACCAGTTTAAAAGAGCGTCATATGACCGGGCTACATTACAACCCGATCACTAACTCCTTTAAGCTCGGCCCCGGCGTGGATGTTAACTATATGCTGCACACTACCGCCAAAACCGAATAAGTCACCTGTAGGCCGGATAAGACGCGCCAGCGTCGCCACCAGGCTGTGCCTCTGACAGCAATGTCTGATGGCGCTTCGCTTATCCGGCCTACATAACGCCGACCAATCAATAGTATTGCCACCACAATAAAATTGCGCTGTATCATTTGCGCTATTTACCGCTTTGATGAAGAAATCAGCATTTGATCAAATTTTCATTTTTTTTTGCATATTATTGACATCCCCGCCAACCCTGATGCGCCGTGGACTTCGCGTTTGTTACTCTTTCCCAACCTCAATTTAGCGTCAAAATCAACTCTTGTACTCAAAAGAATCCAGACTAGAATACTCACCATATAGCGTTAAATTAATCAACAACCCCCTACATATAGTATTTATCCACAGGTTTTACGCCTGGCGCAATTGTGGATAAATCAGGGGGATATTTTCCTTTTTCACGGACAGGTAACAATCACATGAATCAGAGTCTGCTGGTGACGAAGCGTGACGGTCGCACAGAGCGCATTAACCTCGACAAAATTCATCGCGTGCTGGATTGGGCAGCGGAAGGGCTGCACAACGTGTCGATTTCACAGGTCGAGCTACGTTCACACATCCAGTTCTACGATGGAATTAAAACGTCAGACATTCATGAAACGATTATTAAGGCCGCAGCTGACCTGATCTCCCGTGAAGTACCGGATTATCAGTATCTCGCCGCACGTCTGGCGATCTTCCACCTGCGTAAAAAAGCCTACGGCCAGTTTGAGCCGCCTGCGCTGTACGACCATGTGGTGAAAATGGTCGGGATGGGCAAATACGATAATCATCTGCTGGAAGACTACACGGAAGAAGAGTTCAAGCAGATGGACACGTTTATCGATCACGACCGAGATATGACCTTCTCTTATGCTGCCGTTAAACAGCTCGAAGGCAAATATCTGGTACAGAACCGAGTGACCGGCGAAATCTACGAGAGCGCCCAGTTCCTTTATATTCTGGTTGCCGCGTGCTTGTTCTCGAACTACCCACGTGAAACGCGCCTGCAATACGTGAAGCGTTTTTACGACGCGGTTTCCACATTTAAAATTTCGCTGCCGACGCCAATCATGTCCGGCGTGCGTACCCCTACTCGTCAGTTCAGCTCCTGCGTGCTGATCGAGTGCGGCGACAGCCTGGATTCCATCAACGCGACCTCCAGCGCGATTGTTAAATACGTTTCCCAGCGTGCCGGTATCGGCATCAACGCCGGGCGAATTCGTGCGCTGGGTAGCCCGATCCGCGGTGGCGAAGCGTTCCACACCGGTTGTATTCCGTTCTACAAACATTTCCAGACGGCGGTGAAATCCTGCTCCCAGGGTGGTGTGCGCGGCGGTGCGGCAACGCTGTTCTACCCGATATGGCATCTGGAAGTCGAAAGCCTGCTGGTATTGAAAAACAACCGTGGTGTGGAAGGCAACCGCGTGCGTCATATGGATTACGGGGTACAGATCAACAAACTGATGTATACCCGTCTGCTGAAAGGTGAAGATATCACTCTGTTCAGCCCGTCCGACGTACCGGGGCTATACGACGCGTTCTTCGCCGATCAGGAAGAGTTTGAACGTCTGTATACCAAATATGAGAAAGACGACAGCATCCGCAAACAGCGTGTGAAAGCCGTTGAGCTGTTCTCGCTGATGATGCAGGAACGTGCGTCTACCGGTCGTATCTACATTCAGAACGTTGACCACTGTAACACCCACAGCCCGTTTGATCCGGCTATTGCGCCAGTGCGCCAGTCTAACCTGTGCCTGGAAATCGCTCTACCGACCAAACCGCTGAACGACGTCAACGACGAGAACGGTGAAATCGCGCTGTGCACGCTGTCTGCTTTTAACCTGGGCGCAATTAACAGCCTGGATGAACTGGAAGAGCTGGCAATTCTGGCGGTTCGCGCACTCGACGCGCTGCTGGATTATCAGGATTACCCGATCCCGGCAGCCAAACGTGGAGCAATGGGTCGTCGTACGCTGGGTATTGGTGTGATCAACTTCGCTTACTACCTGGCGAAGCACGGTAAACGCTACTCCGACGGCAGCGCCAACAACCTGACGCATAAAACCTTTGAAGCCATTCAGTATTACCTGCTGAAAGCGTCTAATGAGCTGGCGAAAGAACAAGGCGCATGCCCATGGTTTAACGAAACCACTTATGCGAAAGGGATCCTGCCGATCGATACCTATAAAAAAGATTTGGATGCCATCGCCAATGAACCGCTGCATTACGACTGGGAAGCACTGCGTGAGTCAATCAAAACGCACGGTTTGCGTAACTCCACGCTTTCTGCCCTGATGCCGTCGGAGACTTCTTCGCAGATCTCTAACGCCACTAACGGCATTGAACCGCCGCGCGGTTACGTCAGCATCAAAGCGTCGAAAGACGGTATTCTGCGCCAGGTGGTGCCGGACTACGAGCTCCTGCGCAACGCCTATGAGCTGCTGTGGGAAATGCCGGGTAACGATGGCTACCTGCAACTGGTGGGTATCATGCAGAAATTTATCGATCAGTCGATCTCTGCTAACACCAACTACGATCCGTCACGTTTCCCGTCAGGAAAAGTGCCGATGCAGCAACTGCTGAAAGACCTGCTCACCGCCTACAAATTCGGGGTTAAAACGCTGTATTATCAGAACACTCGTGACGGCGCTGAAGACGCGCAGGACGATCTGGCGCCGTCAATTCAGGATGATGGCTGCGAAAGCGGCGCCTGTAAGATCTGATTTTGAGATGCCGGATGCGGCGTGAACGCCTTATCCGGCCTACGGCTCGGTTTGTAGGCCTGATAAGACGCGCCAGCGTCGCATCAGGCACAGGATGCGACGTAAAATGCCTTATCCGGCATTAAACTCCCAACAGGACACATTCATGGCATATACCACCTTTTCACAGACGAAAAACGATCAGCTCAAAGAACCGATGTTCTTTGGTCAGCCGGTCAACGTGGCTCGCTACGATCAGCAAAAATATGACATCTTCGAAAAGCTGATCGAAAAGCAGCTCTCTTTCTTCTGGCGTCCGGAAGAAGTTGACGTTTCTCGTGACCGTATCGATTACCAGGCACTGCCGGAACACGAAAAGCACATTTTCATCAGCAACCTGAAATATCAGACGCTGCTGGACTCCATTCAGGGACGTAGCCCGAACGTGGCGCTGCTGCCGCTGATCTCGATCCCGGAACTGGAGACCTGGGTCGAAACCTGGGCATTCTCAGAAACGATTCATTCCCGTTCCTATACTCATATCATTCGTAATATCGTTAACGATCCGTCTGTTGTGTTTGACGATATCGTCACCAATGAGCAGATCCAGAAACGTGCGGAAGGGATCTCCCGCTATTACGATGAGCTGATCGAAATGACCAGCTACTGGCATCTGCTGGGCGAAGGCACCCACACTGTTAACGGTAAAACCGTGACCGTTAGCCTGCGCCAGCTGAAGAAAAAACTGTATCTCTGTCTGATGAGCGTTAACGCGCTGGAAGCGATCCGCTTCTACGTCAGCTTTGCTTGTTCCTTTGCCTTTGCGGAACGTGAACTGATGGAAGGCAACGCCAAGATTATTCGCCTGATCGCCCGTGACGAAGCCCTGCACCTGACTGGCACCCAGCATATGCTGAATCTGCTGCGCAGCGGCGCGGATGATCCGGAAATGGCAGAAATTGCCGAAGAGTGTAAGCAGGAGTGCTATGACCTGTTTGTCCAGGCGGCACAGCAAGAGAAAGACTGGGCCGATTATCTGTTCCGTGACGGTTCGATGATTGGCCTGAATAAAGACATTCTTTGCCAGTACGTCGAGTACATCACCAATATCCGTATGCAGGCAGTCGGTTTGGATCTGCCATTCCAGACGCGCTCCAACCCAATCCCGTGGATCAACACCTGGCTGGTATCGGATAACGTGCAGGTCGCCCCGCAGGAAGTGGAAGTGAGTTCTTATCTGGTCGGTCAGATCGATTCGGAAGTGGACACCGACGATTTAAGTAACTTCCAGCTCTGATGGCCCGCGTTACCCTGCGCATCACTGGCACACAGCTGCTGTGCCAGGATGAACACCCTTCCCTTCTGGCAGCGCTGGAATCGCACAATGTGGCGGTTGAGTATCAGTGCCGCGAAGGTTACTGCGGTTCCTGTCGCACGCGCCTTGTCGTAGGCCAGGTGGACTGGATTGCCGAGCCGTTAGCCTTTATTCAGCCGGGGGAAATTTTGCCCTGTTGTTGCCGGGCAAAAGGCGATATTGAAATCGAGATGTGAATTGGTTTTAGTGCCAGATGCAACGCCTACGCCTCTTATCTGGCCTGCAACGGCTTTTCGTAGGTTGGATAAGGCGTTTCGCCGCATCCAACATGGCATGCGCTAATAGCTGCCATGTGCGACGCTTATACGGCTTATCTGGCCTGCAATGATTACATGGCGTAATAATATGCCTTCACCTGCTCCCAATCCGCTTTGGGGATCGGCTCCAGATATTTCTCCAGCTGGTGGAAGTCATGACTAATCGCTTTATGGCGACGCAAACGGCGACGACTTTTCTCCAGATCAAGAAAACCAGCCTCTGCCTTACCTTCTGTTTTCACATAGATATGGCGAACATAACAACAGCCATGCTGACGATTAACGCTATGCATTTTCTTAAACGCCAGCGCCACTGCTTTCAACATGGCTTGCCGTACATCTTCAGAATAAGGCGTCACTACATGCTGGGCATACCAGTCAGCAATACTGATGAATCCTGCCATATCTTCAGTCACCAGCAACGCGCGCCATTCCCCCTCAATTTTCACCGCTTCACCAAAAACGATCTTTGGAACAATGACGCCGGCCCGTTCGAGTTCTTTAATTACCGCGACCTCACGCACAATCGTCGGGCGGCCTAACGGATAACGTACGGAATGAAACAGATGATGCGTCATGCGTTTTACATACAGCTTTTTGCCGTTGCGCTCGACGCATTGCACCCCGCTCATACCATTACGGCGATAGTTAGGCTCTTCAACCCAGTCGCCCTCTGTTGCCCACCAGTGATTAAATTCGTCGTACTTTTCTGAAACTGCCATACCCTGTCGCCTGTCGTTTTTATTAACGACAATGACTATAGATGGTTACCTGAAGAAGATCTTAATGAAACGTGTGTATTAATGAATTTCTTTTGCCGCTACTAGCATGACGCCGCTTTTACCCTTCATTTGCAGCGCATAGATTCCACCAGCCACTACCACTAATAGTGCGCCCAGCAGATAAATCATCCGATAGCCAGTATGTGCAACCATCATCCCCATGACAAAGGCTCCCAGCGCCAGACCTGCATCCATCGCATTGAAGAAAAGAGAGTTTGCGACACCGATTTTATGCGGTTCCACTGAACTGATAATCTGCGTCTGAAAAACTGGCGTCACGGAACCATACCCGATACCAATCAACGCGCCAGAAACAACCATCATTATGCTTCCCTGGGTGTAGCCGAGAACCACCAGCCCTACCGTAAAGAACATAAGGCAAGGGTAAACCACATATTTCGGTCCTTTTTTGTCGCAGACATTGCCAGTAAAGGTACGGCAGATCATCAGGAAGATAGCGTAGCAAAGCAGGAAATTACTGGCAGCCGACATCAGGTTAAGTTCGCGAGCATAAAGTGCCAGAAAAGCAGAAACCCCGGCATACGAAAAGGTCATAAAGAATGTGACCATCGCAAACGGCAACGCCGCGCGATCGAACATGGCGGCGAAGCCCATTTTCGGCTTTGAACCATCGGCATGGCTGATGACCGGCGGCACGGTCATAATCAGCGACAGGATAATCCCCACCGCTGCAACGCCAGTGCATATCCAGAAAGCCAAATTAAAGACTTCCCAGCGCGCCATATTCAGACCAACCCACGGCCCTACCACCATTGCCAGCCCCATTGCCAGAGAGAAAAAACTGATGCCCTCCCCACGTCGGGAGGCCGGGATCAGCCGCGCGAAAATCGTTCCTTTTACCGTAGTGATAATCCCGAAGGTAATACCATGAAGCACCCGAATAAAAAGCAGTGATTCAATTGAGTGGCAAAAAGGATACAACGCAGTGACCAACAAAAAGGCCAGAGAGGAGAGCACCAGAATAGTTTTATTCGAATATTTACCCACCCATTGCCCGGCAAAGGGGCGAATAACAATAGCGGCAATTAAAAATAAGGTCACCAACAAACCGGCTTTATCAGGAGAGGCATGTAAGCGGTCAGAGATATAAATTGGCAACAATGTTAGTAAAACATAAAAAACGAAGAAAATAATAAAGCTGATGATGGTTATTGCCCAAAAATCCTTCGTCCATAACTTCTCTTTCATACCCTACCGCCTGTCAGGATGACGCACGCAGACAACACTCCCGTTACTGCGGTTGCGTCAAATTGTGATGTACTTTGCAGAACAGAAGTATAAATGGCGGCATGCTATTAGAGAAATTAATCGTTTTAATGTTATTAATTAGTAAACTCTAATGACCCTTACTCAAATAAATTCTTTACTCGCCGTGCTGGATTACGATGGTTTTACTGAAGCCAGCAAGCGATTGTTCATGACGCAGTCGGCGGTAAGTCAGGCAATTGCTGCCCTCGAACAAGAACTTGGTGTGAATATACTGTTACGCGATCGCCGTAAAGCTATACACCTGACCGCAGCAGGTCACCGCATTGTGCATCATCTGCGCGCCATTAATCGGGAAGTTAACGCAGTAAAAGAGATAGCTGAACAGGAAAAACAGACCCCTCAAAGAACGCTGCGACTTGGTTGTTTCCCCAGCGTCTGTGCCTGTATTTTACCAGTTGTGATTCGCTACTTTGAAATTCATCATCCGAATATAAAAATTATTCCTTTTGAAGAAAATAGCACAGCGATTATTGATTCGCTTCAGAATGAAACCATTGATGCCGGTTTTGTTCATTTTCCTGTAAGCGGAATGTACTCCGTGCCCATTTATCAGGATAAATTTACCGTAGTATTACCGCCAGACCATGCTCTGGCAAAAAACAGCACTATTACAGTAGAAGAGTTAATGGGTGAACCATTAATTATTAGTAAAGGACGCTATGAATTAAGCATTATGGCGCTATTTAAAGAAAAAAATATTACCCCACAAATAAAATATGAATTTAATCACCCAGATACAGCGATCAGTTTTATTCGTCAGGGCTTAGGCATTGCCTTATTACCAGAATTAACGCTGAAAACCATTGCAGGTAAATTGTGTTCCGTTCCTCTCGAACCGACCTTCTATCGACAGATTTCGTTGTTGGCTAAAGAAAAGCCGGTAGAAGGTAGTCCATTGAGTTTACTACAGACATGCACGGAGCAATTAGTGATGAGTGGTAAAATTTGAGGTGAAACAGGATGGCGCATAAACGCCATCCTGCAATAACATTACTCTTTATTAAGGAATTTTACCGCCTTGTCAGGAAAATCAGTAAACAGCCCATTTACACCCGCTTTGTTATATAGGGCATCATATAACTGATTCACATCAGTGCTGTATTCTGGCAGTTGATCCGACCGCACAGTATAAGGATGCACCACCAGTTTATTCTGCTGGGCATCTTGCACCATGCCAGTGAGTTTGATATTACCCGGCTGTGATGTCTCCTCAATCAGCATATGGTAATCCGGGCCAATACCATCAGCATATTCTGCCACCTGTTTCATGGCCCCCGGCTTGAACATCCAGTCGTAGTTGTAATTAACCCAGCTTCCGTCCGGCTGTTTTTGCTGCGTTTCATTCCAGTCGGTATAGGCAATCAGCTGTACCAGATTGAGGTCCATGCCCATTTTTGGTTCCAGCTCATTCTTAATACGCTTCAGTTCATCGGCATCAAAACATTGCAAATAAACTTTGTCGTCCTTACCGGTGTAACCATATTTCTTCAGCACTTCCAGCGTTTTTGCCGCAATATCCTTCCCTTCCTGATGATGGAACCACGGCGCTTTAATTTCTGGATAGATACCGATATTTTTCCCGGTAGAGTGATTTAACCCCTGAACAAATTCAATCTCTTCTTCAAAGGTGTGCACCCGGAAGTCAGATTTACCCATCGGGAAACGCCCCGGATAAGTCTGTACTTTTTTACCGTTTTCAATATCGAAGCCTTCAGTAAATTTCAGTGACTTAATTTCATCCAGCGTGAAATCTATCGCGTAGTAACGACCGTCTTTACGCGCTCTGTCCGGGAAACGCTCGGCGACATCAGTAACACGATCAAGATAGTGGTCGTGCAGAACAACCAGATGGTTATCCTTCGTCATCACCAAATCCTGTTCCAGATAATCCGCTCCCTGCGCGTACGCCATCGCTTTTGCTGGCAGCGTATGCTCCGGCAAATATCCACTGGCACCGCGATGAGCGATCACTATTTTATCACTACTGTCTGCCGCCATTGCACTGCTTCCCATGACCATAGTACTCATCATGATCGCCATGCTAAGGTTTTTCAGCGTCAATTTCATGCCATTAGCCTCCGTTGCGTTTTTGCAGTAATTCCTGATGGCGACGTTTTTCGCCAATCATCACAATAATCAACAAGATAACCGCCAGAATGCTGCCTCCAATCATTACCATAAAGCCACCATCCCAGCCGAAGAAGTCCACGGTGTAGCCAACAATCGCACTTGCCGCCACCGAACCGCCCAGATAACCAAACAACCCGGTAAAGCCCGCTGCCGTACCTGCCGCTTTTTTCGGTGCCAGTTCCAGCGCATGCAGACCGATCAGCATCACAGGGCCGTAGATGAGGAAGCCGATAACAATCATACAAATCATATCGATGGTTGGGTTACCTGCCGGGTTCATCCAGTAAACGATAGTCGCGATGGTCACCAGTGTCATAAAGAAGACGCCGGTTGCCCCACGGTTACCGCGGAAGACTTTGTCCGACATCCAGCCGCACAGCAGGGTGCCCGGAATACCTGCATATTCATAAAGGAAGTAGGCCCAGGAGGATTTATCCAGCGCGAAATGCTTAACCTCTTTCAGATAAGTCGGTGACCAGTCGAGGATGCCGTAACGCAGCAGATAAACGAACACGTTGGCGATGGCGATGTACCACAGCAGTTTGTTCGGCAGCACGTACTGCATGAAGATTTGCTTCGCAGTCAGCTCCTGTTCCGCTTTTTCGTTATAGTCGTCCGGATAATCATTTTTGTACTCTTCGATCGGCGGCAAGCCACAGGATTGCGGAGTATCGCGCATCATCGCAAAGGCAAACAGTGCCACCAGAATGGCGCAGAAAGCGGGCATATAGAGCGCCGCGTGCCAGTCATTGAACCAGGCCATCCCCAGCAGGAACAGCAGAGGCGGAATACCACCACCGACGTTGTGCGCACAATTCCACACTGACACAATGCCGCCACGTTCTTTCTGCGACCACCAGTGCACCATAGTACGACCACACGGCGGCCACCCCATCCCCTGGAACCAACCGCAGAGGAACAACAGTACAAACATCACCGCAATGCTCGACGTCGCCCACGGTACAAAGCCCATCAACAACATCACTGCCGCCGCCAGAATCAAACCTGCAGGGAGGAAAACGCGCGGATTCGAGCGATCCGACACCGAACCCATGATGAATTTCGAAAATCCATAAGCGATCGAGATCCCCGAAAGGGCAAAACCTAAATCACCGCGTGAAAATCCCTGCTCGACCAGATAAGGCATAGCGAGCGCAAAGTTCTTACGAACCAAATAGTAAGCAGCATAACCAAAGAATATCCCCAGGAAAATTTGCCAGCGTAACCGACGATAAGTCGGATCGATCTCCGCGGCAGGTAAGCGCGCTTTATGTGGCGCAGGTTTAAAAATACTCAACATTGATAGCCTCCGTGGCCCGTGATCTTATTTATGATTAACAGCTTGATTCAGTGGGAGAACCTGCCATTTCTTGAGCTACCGTGATGTTAAAAAAACATTCATAAATTAAATGTGAGTTGCAGCACACATTATTAAACATGATGATAGAAATGTTCAAAATGACGCATGAAATCACGTTTCACTTTCGAATCATGAGCGAATATGCGCGAAATCAAACAATTCATATTTTTACTATGGCTAAATGGTAAAAAACGAACTTCAGAGGGATAACAATGAAAACTCGCGACTCGCAATCAAGTGACGTGATTATCATTGGCGGCGGCGCAACGGGAGCCGGGATTGCCCGAGACTGTGCCCTGCGCGGGCTGCGCGTGATTTTGGTTGAGCGCCATGACATCGCAACCGGCGCCACCGGGCGCAACCACGGTCTGTTGCACAGCGGCGCGCGCTATGCGGTAACGGATGCGGAATCTGCACGCGAATGCATTAGTGAAAACCAGATACTGAAACGCATCGCACGTCACTGCGTTGAACCGACCAACGGTCTATTTATCACCTTGCCGGAAGATGAGCTCTCTTTCCAGGCCACTTTTATCCGCGCTTGCCAGGAAGCAGGGATCAGCGCAGAAGCCATTGATCCTCAGCAAGCGCGCATTATCGAACCCGCCGTAAACCCGGCACTGATTGGCGCGGTGAAAGTTCCGGATGGCACCGTCGATCCATTTCGTCTGACCGCAGCAAACATGCTGGATGCCAAAGAACACGGTGCCGTTATCCTTACCGCTCATGAAGTCACGGGGCTGATTCGTGAAGGCGCGACGGTGTGCGGTGTTCGTGTACGTAACCATCTCACCGGCGAAACTCAGGCCCTTCATGCACCTGTCGTGGTTAATGCCGCTGGGATCTGGGGGCAACATATCGCCGAATATGCCGATCTGCGTATTCGCATGTTCCCGGCGAAAGGATCGCTGCTGATCATGGATCACCGCATTAATCAGCATGTGATCAACCGCTGTCGTAAACCTTCCGACGCCGATATTCTGGTGCCTGGCGATACCATTTCGCTGATTGGTACCACCTCATTACGTATTGATTACGATGAGATTGACGATAATCGAGTGACTGCAGAAGAAGTCGATATTCTGCTACGTGAAGGGGAAAAACTGGCCCCCATTATGGCGAAAACGCGCATTTTGCGGGCCTACTCTGGCGTGCGCCCGTTGGTTGCCAGCGATGACGACCCGAGCGGACGTAACGTCAGCCGTGGCATCGTGCTGCTCGACCATGCTGAACGCGATGGTCTGGACGGATTTATCACCATCACCGGCGGCAAACTGATGACCTATCGGCTGATGGCTGAATGGGCTACTGACGCTATATGCCGCAAGCTGGGCAACACGCGCCCCTGTACGACCGCCGATCTGGCACTCCCTGGTTCACAGGAGCCCGCTGAAGTCACCTTGCGTAAAGTCATCTCCCTGCCTGCCCCGCTGCGCGGTTCTGCGGTTTATCGTCATGGCGATCGCACACCCGCCTGGCTAAGCGAAGGCCGTTTGCATCGCAGCCTAGTGTGTGAGTGCGAAGCGGTAACTGCGGGTGAAGTGCAGTACGCGGTCGAAAATCTGAACGTTAATAGCCTGTTAGATTTACGTCGTCGCACTCGTGTGGGGATGGGAACCTGCCAGGGTGAGCTCTGCGCCTGCCGCGCTGCCGGACTGCTCCAACGTTTTAACGTCACGACGTCCGCGCAATCTATTGAGCAACTTTCCACCTTCCTTAACGAACGCTGGAAAGGCGTGCAACCCATAGCCTGGGGAGACGCACTACGCGAAAGCGAGTTTACCCGCTGGGTTTATCAAGGACTGTGTGGTCTGGAGAAGGAGCAGAAAGATGCGCTTTGATACTGTCATTATGGGCGGCGGCCTCGCCGGATTACTCTGTGGCCTGCAACTACAAAAGCATGGCCTGCGCTGTGCCATTGTTACGCGTGGTCAAAGTGCGCTGCATTTCTCATCCGGATCGCTGGATTTGCTGAGCCATCTGCCAGATGGTCAGCCGGTGACAGACATTCACAGTGGACTGGAATCTTTGCGTCAGCAGGCACCTGCCCATCCTTACTCTCTTCTCGGGTCACAACGCGTACTCGATCTCGCTTGCCAGGCGCAAGCGTTAATTGCCGAAAGCGGTGCGCAATTACAGGGCAGCGTGGAACTGGCCCACCAGCGGATTACGCCGCTCGGCACCCTGCGCTCAACCTGGCTAAGTTCGCCAGAAGTCCCCGTCTGGCCACTGCCCGCGAAGAAAATTTGTGTTGTGGGAATTAGCGGCCTGATGGATTTTCAGGCGCACCTTGCGGCAGCTTCGTTGCGCGAACTCAGCCTTGCAGTTGAAACCGCAGAAATAGAACTGCCTGAACTGGATGTCCTGCGCAATAACGCCAGCGAGTTTCGCGCGGTGAATATCGCCCGTTTCCTTGATAACGAAGAAAACTGGCCGCTGTTAATTGATGCGCTTATTCCTGTCGCCAATACCTGCGAAATGATCCTGATACCCGCCTGCTTCGGCCTGGCCGATGACAAGCTGTGGCACTGGTTGAATGAAAAACTACCTTGTTCACTTATGCTTTTGCCCACGCTGCCGCCATCCGTGCTGGGTATTCGTCTGCAAAATCAGCTTCAACGTCAGTTTGTGCGTCAGGGCGGCGTGTGGATGCCGGGCGATGAAGTGAAAAAAGTGACCTGTAAAAATGGCGAGGTGAGTGAAATATGGACCCGCAATCACGCCGATATCCCGCTGCGTCCACGCTTTGCCGTGCTCGCCAGCGGCAGTTTCTTTAGCGGCGGGCTGGTGGCAGAACGTGACGGCATTCGTGAGCCGATTCTCGGCCTTGATGTGCTGCAAACCGCCACGCGGGGTGAATGGTATAAGGGAGATTTTTTTGCCGCCCAACCGTGGCAACAGTTCGGCGTAACCACTGACGAGGCGCTACGTCCGTCGCAGGCAGGGCAAACCATTGAGAACCTGTTTGCCATCGGTTCGGTGCTGGGTGGATTTGATCCCATCGCCCAGGGATGCGGCGGCGGCGTTTGTGCCGTCAGTGCTTTACATGCCGCTCAACAGATTGCCCAACGCGCAGGAGGCCAACAATGAACGACACCAGCTTTGAAAACTGCATTAAGTGCACCGTCTGCACTACCGCCTGCCCGGTAAGCCGAGTGAATCCGGGCTATCCAGGGCCAAAACAAGCCGGGCCGGATGGTGAGCGTCTGCGTTTGAAAGATGGCGCACTGTATGACGAGGCGCTGAAATATTGCATCAACTGCAAACGTTGCGAAGTTGCCTGCCCGTCCGATGTGAAGATTGGCGATATCATCCAGCGCGCGCGGGCGAAATATGACACCACTCGCCCGTCGCTGCGCAATTTTGTGTTGAGTCATACCGACCTGATGGGTAGCGTTTCCACGCCGTTCGCGCCAATCGTCAACACCGCTACTTCGCTGAAACCAGTGCGGCAGCTGCTTGATGCGGCGTTAAAAATCGATCATCGCCGCACACTACCGAAATACTCCTTCGGCACTTTCCGCCGCTGGTATCGCAGCGTGGCGGCCCAGCAGGCGCAGTATAAAGACCAGGTTGCCTTTTTCCACGGCTGCTTCGTTAACTACAACCATCCGCAGTTAGGTAAAGATTTAATTAAAGTGCTCAACGCGATGGGTACTGGCGTGCAATTACTCAGTAAAGAAAAATGCTGCGGTGTACCACTAATCGCCAACGGCTTTACCGACAAAGCGCGTAAACAGGCGATCACTAACGTGGAGTCGATCCGCGAGGCTGTGGGGGTAAAAGGCATTCCGGTGATAGCCACCTCCTCTACCTGTACATTTGCCCTGCGCGACGAATACCCGGAAGTGCTGAATGTCGACAACAAAGGCTTGCGCGATCACATCGAACTGGCGACTCGCTGGTTATGGCGCAAGCTGGACGAAGGCAAAACCTTGCCGCTGAAACCGCTGCCGTTAAAAGTGGTTTATCACACTCCGTGCCATATGGAAAAAATGGGCTGGACGCTCTACACCCTGGAGCTGCTGCGTAAAATCCCAGGGCTTGAGTTAACAGTGCTGGATTCCCAGTGCTGCGGTATTGCGGGTACTTACGGTTTCAAAAAAGAGAACTACCCCACCTCACAAGCCATCGGCGCACCACTGTTCCGCCAGATAGAAGAGAGCGGCGCAGATCTGGTGGTCACCGACTGCGAAACCTGCAAATGGCAGATTGAGATGTCCACGAGCCTTCGCTGCGAGCATCCGATTACACTGCTGGCCCAGGCGCTGGCTTAAACACCCTTCTGATGCCCGGTAAGCACAGCCGCTTGCCGGGCATTTTTGCGTACGCGATTCCGTACCCAATGTACGCGTTGCATCACCGTGAAAATATCTCTGAAAACGTCTCGCAAAGCCAGAAACTGGCAGATGTCAAAGGTCCTGGATAACCGTAATGTCGCGTCATCATAAATATCAGGTGACGGACAACCATGACCGAATCAACAACCTCCTCCCCGCATGATGCGGTATTTAAAACCTTTATGTTCTCATCCGAAACCGCACGGGATTTTCTCGAAATACATCTACCAGAGCCGCTGCGTAAGCTTTGCGACTTGCAAACCTTACGCCTGGAACCCACCAGCTTTATTGAAAAAAGTTTACGCGCTTACTACTCGGATGTTTTGTGGTCGGTGGAAACCAGCGACGGTGACGGCTATATCTACTGCGTGATTGAACATCAAAGCTCCGCAGAAAAGAATATGGCTTTTCGGCTAATGCGCTATGCCACCGCCGCCATGCAGCGTCACCTGGACAAAGGCCATGACAGAGTCCCGCTGGTGGTACCGTTGCTGTTTTATCATGGCGAAACCTCGCCCTACCCGTACTCACTCAACTGGCTGGATGAGTTTGACGATCCGCAACTTGCCCGGCAGTTGTACACCGAGGCTTTTCCGTTGGTTGATATCACCATCGTGCCTGACGATGAGATCATGCAACATCGGCGTATAGCTCTGCTGGAACTGATTCAAAAGCATATTCGCGACCGCGATTTAATCGGCATGGTCGACAGGATCACCACGCTTTTGGTTAGGGGCTTCACTAATGACAGCCAGGTACAAACGCTGTTTAATTATCTGCTGCAATGCGGCGATACCTCCCGTTTCACCCGCTTTATTGAGGAGATAGCCGAACGTTCACCACTACAAAAGGAGAGATTGATGACGATTGCTGAACGGCTACGGCAGGAAGGACACCAAATTGGCTGGCAAGAAGGTAAATTGGAAGGTTTGCAGGAAGGCATGCATGAACAAGCCATTAAAATTGCTCTGCGCATGCTGGAACAGGGCATTGATCGTGACCTGGTACTCGCAGCCACCCAGCTAAGCGAAGCCGATCTGGCAGCGAATAACCACTAATTAACACAGGCCCACAGGCAATCCCCATGGGCCTTTGATACTAATAACTTCCTTTTATACGTGGCCCATTTTTGCCTGATTTAAACATCGCCAGTCGTTGATCCAGGGCATCGCTGTAGAGCATCGTGTCAACGCCAACAGCGCCCGGTGTGATTAGTGGCTGTAGGGGCGTTTCAAATTGCAGTCACGATTGAGTTCGACGCCAAAACCGGGTTTATCAAATACTGATTTATGAATATGACTGCTGTGGCGGCAGGCACTCTTCGATCCATTTCAGGTGATAGGGCGCGCAAGCGTGGGCCAGTTTGATGGCGTAGTTCACCTCCTGACTCATCCAGCAGTCGAGCATCAACCAGAAATCCTCACCGCATTTTTCATGCATATCCGCGGCTATAGCGGTGTCTTTGCGGATCCTCGCATCTCCATTATGTGGCCCCCAGTGCGTCGGCATTTTGCCACCGATAAAGCCCATCTCTTTTGCCAGATGGGGATGCGGGCAATCAAATTGAGAATATCAATAGCCCGTGTCAGGGCGGGAACTTTGCTTGATTCCAACATACTGGACTCCAGTCTTAAATACTGAAATCAGTATCATTGCTCAGGGGGAGTAAAATTGTGAAGCACATCAAATCCCGCGCCTCGTCCAACAGGCTGGAGAAATTACGCACAAATTTGTGAATCAGCGCACGGCTTTTTTCTTATTGAGTACAACAGGTTGGACAAATTTTGCAGGAGGGGGAATGTGCCGGTGCAGTAAACCGGCACAGAGTGACTGAATCAGACGGATAAGACCATGGACTCAACAACCTCAATCCAGCCATGCTCACTGGCGATGTCCTGGCCGTTTAACCAACGGCGCAGCATATTCAGTGCCATCATTGCGCACACTTCCTGACGGATAGCCAGGCTGTAACGCGTATTGCTAAAACGAACACGCAGAGCGAAAGTGCCGTCTGGCGTGGCTAACGCAAAGTTGAGATGTTCGTTCTCGAAACCAGAAACAGCCAGTGCCAGCCCGGCAAAATGATTGGCCCGCCGTTCTGTAATCCAGTGTGCAGTTTGCGCCAGGGTTTCTTCCTGTGAAGGAACCACTTCACACGCCAGCAATGGAGCACCTGCGCGGGAAAGTTGCAAAGCCAATAAACCACCGGTGAATTGCTCGCTCAACGTCAGGCTGAACTGGCGGTTTTGCAATTCGCGGCAGATCTGCGCGGGCAGTCCTTCGGTGCCTTCGAAAATCACGCTCTGTCCGGCAACACGTTTAACGTCCAGCCACAGTTCTTCCATCGCCTGTTGCTCGCTTGCTGGCCCGGTGAGTTTCAGTTCGATAATCGGCATAGAAGAGCGATAACCCATTGTTACGCCCGGCGGCAGTTGCAGAGTGTCCAGGCTTTGTGCCAGATCGCTTTCCGAACGACCAAAGGTAGTCAAACGCAGACAAACCGGCGGCTGCGGTAAAGAAAAACGCTCGCGCAGGCGTGGCAGGATTTCGTGCTCGACCATCACCTTAAATTCCGACGGTACGCCGGGGGTAAAGAACATCAGGCAACGATTAAGCTGCACGGCAAAACCACAAGCGGTGCCAACCGGGTTATTGATAAATTCAGCACTGGCAGGTAGCTCCGCTTGTTTACGGTTGCTCGGTGCCATTACCCGTCCACGTTCGTGGAAATAGCGTTCCATCTCTTTGAGCCAGGCTTCATGCAGCACCAGGCCTTCACCTTTTGCTGTCGCAGCGGCGAGTGCGCTTAAATCATCACTGGTCGGCCCCAGCCCGCCGTTTACGATCAGCACATCGGCGTGCTGGCTACGTTCACGAAGAATGGTCACTAAGTCATCGAGGTTATCACCCACCGTATTGCGACGAGATAATGGCAATCCCTGATGAAAGAAAAAATCGGCCAGCCAGGCAGCGTTAGTGTCAACGATTTGCCCGTGTAACACTTCATCCCCGGTGGATAACATTTCCACTTGTAACATGGTTATCTCCTGCATTTGTTATCGAATCACTATAACGCAAAGGGAGATAAGGCGTAGTAAGAAAGTGAATGGCGCGACAGAATGCCGCGCCGGAAGGTATCAGAAACTGGCGTTAACCCCAACATACGGGCCGTCAGCCACGGCGTTGTCGCGGTTACCGTCTTTACCCGACAGGTTCAGGTAGCGATAACCCGCCTCAATACTAACGGGACGCATAATGGTGTAACGCGCGCCAGCATTCGCTTCCTCATAACTTTGAATACCGCTGGAGAGCGAATCCGGAGAGTAGTAATACTCGCCAAACAAACGGAAGCTGTTGCCAATTTTCCACTGCAAACCACCTCCAACCGCTGCGGCATAACCCTCATCACCGTAATTCGGGTTGGTGTAAACACCTTTTCCTCCAACGGTCGCCATTAACGGCCCAAGAGGCAGATTCAACCCCAGCCCCACGCCCGCGACGTCACCGTCGTCGTCGTTATGTGTCCAGTTACCGCTTAACGCCAGGCCCGTCGATTCAGTACCAAAACCAACACCAATATTGGTGTATTCTTTACCCGCCTGACCGCTGATGCTCATTGCATTGACCGATGCAGAAACCAACAGCATTCCAGCCAAACCTGCTAGTACAATTTTTTTCATTTTCCCCTTTCCCACAAGCAGTTAATCAAAATTCCCAAAGCTGCGGGATTGTACTGCCTGGCACAGAGGATTCAATGAGCGAAAAAAGGGATCTAGTCACTTATTGTAACTAAATACTTCTTAAATAATTAAACGCCGAAAAAATAAACATACTTTACCGATGTGCACAAAATAATAATCAGTGCAGTTATCATCGCAAAAGAGATTACTGTCACTTTCACATATTTCTGAGTTGCCGTATTCTCATGGTTTCTTTCTATTTATAAGGATTACCCCTGTGCGACAACGGACTATTGTATGCCCTTTGATTCAAAATGATGGTGCTTATTTGCTGTGTAAAATGGCCGACGATCGCGGCGTTTTCCCCGGTCAATGGGCGCTTTCGGGTGGCGGCGTGGAGCCTGGCGAGCGAATTGAAGAGGCACTACGCCGCGAAATTCGCGAAGAACTGGGAGAACAACTGCTTTTGACAGAAATCATGCCGTGGACCTTCAGCGATGATATTCGCACCAAGATGTATGCAGATGGTCGCAAGGAAGAGATTTATATGATTTACCTGATCTTTGACTGTGTTTCTGCCAACCGGGAAGTGAAAATAAACGAAGAGTTTCAGGACTACGCGTGGGTAAAACCTGAAGATCTGGCGCACTATGATTTGAATGTCGCCACCCGAAAAACGTTACGTTTGAAAGGTCTTCTGTAACAGTGATGGCAGCCATGACTGGCTGTCAGATTGAAAAATCAGTGCTTAACGAATTCCCCATCCAGATAAACGTTGCCTTTTTCCACATGCATGACTAAACCATCCAGATAATCAGGTTTAAATGTCACATCACGCTTATCTTTCGCAATATATGTCAGGCAATGATTATGGGTGAAAATAACGATATTTTTATCAGGCGCTTTGCTTTGTAATTCTTTAATTGCACTATAAATCTCATTACCGCATTGAAGAAGTCGTTTATCTACCGTCAGCTTTTTACCCGCTGAAAACCAGGTCGCCGACTGAATGGTCCGGACGGTATTACTGGAATAAAGATCGAAATCAGGGATACCAGCGCTAAAAGCGTTGCCCATCTCACGGGCATCATGAGTACCTTTGACCGTAATGCCTGTTTTATCTGACAAGCATTGATTGGTTGAACGATCGCAACGTTCAGCATGGCGAAACAAAACGACAACCTGGTGCTGCTGTGCCAGCCTGGCCAGTGTTTTATTGTCGATTCGTGGCAAACCATTGCTACTCCAGGCGGCATGAGTACCCAGTCCGGCAATTGCAGCGAGCGCCAGTAAAATGATGATATATTTTTTTGACTTCAACGAAGAGCGGCAAAAAGCTAACACGTAAACTCCACCTATAGACAAGCGCAACCAGACAATTACCGTGAAATTGAGCGACATTTCTGGCGGTAATTAGCAGTTTGTGTAATATTAAAAATCCTACGATGCCCGCAAAATGCCTCAAAATTTTGCCAAATGCAAAGCCTAAATAAGAAAAAACATAAAAAAAATAATATTTACGTCTAATGTTAATTCCTTAAGGTTAAGTTAATATTCTATCCTTAGAATTTCGCTCCAAATGACAAAATATAAACAACACTCTTTATAGCAAATATAAGTGGACAGGTATTCAATGGCAGAAGGAAAAACAATGTCAGAACTTTTGCCTTGTTCGCGACCAGCAATGGGCGTGGAGGAACTCGTTGCAGTTATTAACTCCGGGCTATATTTACGGCTGGCTGGCGGTTATCAGTTGCGTACTGACGGTTCTCCCCTGGGGACTGGCGCTGGCTTGTCCTGGCCTGGATGCCCGGATACTGTTACTTGGGCTGCTGGGTTATCTGCTTTCCGTTTTTTGTTGGTATAAAACGCTACATAAACTTGCGCTAAACAAAGCCTATGCTTTGCTCAGTATGAGCTATGTGCTGGTATAGATTACCTCAATGGTACTTCCCGGCTGGGAAGGGACTTTTTCACTGAAGGCACTACTGGGAGTAGCCTGTATTATGAGCGGGTTGATGCTGATTTTCCTGCCCACGACAAAACAACGTTACTGAGTTTTCCCTGCCGCTTTACATTGTCGTTCCCACTCATCGGAGCTATAACTGCTTGCCGAGAGGACTTTCACCGTGTGCAGCTTTTCACGATTAATACAGTAAAGCGCATTCTGCAAAGGCGAGAGTAAATCCCCGACTTTCACGGCGAAGTCACTCTTCACTTCGGCGATCATTTTTATCGCACCGCCAGCATCACAGAGCATAAGTACATGTCTGTTATTTTGTTTATCACTGCACGATTTTTTGACCAGCCATTCCATTGCATTATCCTGTTTGCTAAGAGTTTTCACATCAATTTACATATTAACAGATAAACTCTTTATCGACGGCAATGGAATGGCAAAAATGAGAAGTAAAAAGAAAGTTAATTATTGCTGGCGTTGCACCCACTCTTTTAGCGCCTGACGTGAAATTTTAATACCGCCGTTTTTCAGTTCTGATGGTAACGTCAGCCAACGCACCGGTTGTTGAAAACGGGCCAGCTTATCTTTCACCCATTCGCTAAGATCAACGCTTTGCTGGTCATACTCCACCACCGCTACTGGTCGATGGCCAAACTCCTTGTCGGCAACGGGGACGATAAACACCTGCAAAACCGCAGGATGTGCAGCAATAACACGCTCGACTTCTTCCGGCTGAATACCCTCACCGCCACTGAAGAACAGATTATCTAAGCGCCCGACAATGGCCAGTTTACCGTTATGCATCTCGCCGCGATCGCGCGTAGCGTACCAGCCTTCGTCATTAACCAGTGGAACCAGTTGTCCGTTACGCCAGTAACCTTCTGCCATGCTGGCAGCCCGCAGCCACACTTCATCGTTAACGATTTTCACTTCCCGGCCGGGCAAAGGTAAACCGACGTCTGCCAGACCGTCGGCTTCTTTCGCACAAACCGTGGAGGCAAACTCGGTCAGACCATAGCCGCAAAAGCAACGAATACCCTGCTCGCGCGCCTGTTCCGTCAACTCGACCGGGATAGCCGCGCCGCCAAGTAACACCGCTTTCAGGGAAACTGAACTGCGATTAACCAGCAAACGCCAGAGCTGCGTCGGCACCAGTGAAGCGTGAGTACAGCCTGCCAGCATTTGCTCCAATGGCTGTTTATCACGTACCGCCATCCGTGCACCAGCGTATAACCAGCGCCACATAATTCCCTGACCGGAGACGTGAAACAGCGGCAAAGAGAGCAACCAGTCATCGCGCTCACCAAATGGAATCAGCGATAATACCCCTTCGGCACTGGCAAGATGAGCCTGATAAGTATGAACAGCGGCTTTCGGTAACCCGGTGGAACCAGAGGTCAACGTCATTGAGCACAGACGCGTCGGCTGCCACACTGCTGCATGTGCGCCTTCAACCAGCTGAATGTGCAGCGACGTTAACGCCGGAAACGTGTTATCCCCTTCCGGCACCAGCGTAAAGTGCAGCATAAGACTGGGCAGCAATTCTTCAAGCAACGGTTGCGGCAGCTGAGGGTTTACGGGCAGCACCCGCGCCCCGCATTGCAGTAACGCCAGCCAGGCCAGCAGCGTTTGCGGCGTATTCCACGCCCGCAACATCACGCCGCAGCCCTCAGCCACACCCTGCGCCGAAAAACCTGAGGCTAATTCATCGACGCGAGCACAAAGCTCGCGCCAGTTGAGTTGCTCATCATTAAGACGTAAGGCGATGGCTTCTCCCCGCACTTGCCGCCAGTGACGCCACGGCCAGTCAGAGAAGATCATAACAGCCGCTCCAGTGCATCAATGTCCACGAATGGTAGCGGGCTTCCCGGCCAGCGACGAACCTGCTGCGCCTGCATCAGATCCAGCGTGTCCAGCCCTGGAATAGTCTCTGGCGTTAACCAGGCAGCAATCCGTGCCAGTTGCGTTAGGCCTAAGCTCGACTCAATGGAAGAACTGATCACCGCCGTCAGCCCCAGCGCGTGCGCCGCCTGCACCTGCTCACGTACTTTATCCAGGCTGCCCGTGAGCGTGGGTTTGATCACCACCGCGCGCACGCCCTCTTCAGCCACAAAGGCAAAATCCGGCTCGCGCAAGCTTTCATCCCAGGCAATGGCAATGCCGGTTTCACGGGCAAACGCACGCGAATCATCGCGGGTTTTGCACGGTTCTTCGAGAAACGCGATGCGGTCGCGATAATCCGGGTTAACGTATTTGGCAAACTGCTGGCCTTTCAGCGGCGTCCAGGCGCGATTCGCGTCAAGACGCAAATGCAGATCCGGAATTGCCTCCAGCAACAGATTAACCACCATGCCGTCGCGCACGGCTTCGTACAATCCCACTTTGACCTTCGCCACTTTCTCGCCAGGCATATCGGCAAGTTTGAGGATCAGATCGTCAGGATCGCCATTACACAGCGGCGCAGCACGGTAATTGGCCGCCTGCGGGAGCGTGTCTGCCAACTCTGCCAATGCACAGCTTACGCCAAAGGCGACGGAAGGCATCTGCGGTAGCTCGCAATTGCCTGCCAGCCAGTTATTTACCCAGGCAAGCAGCACACTTTGCGCCTCTTCCCAGGTTTCCTGACTGAAGCCTGGCAGTGGGGAGATCTCCCCCCACCCTTCGCGCTCGCCCTCACGCAGGCAAATGTACAGCCCGTCGCGGGTTTTTAACCGCCTGTCGCGCAGAACCACCCCCGCGTCCATGGGGATCTGCCAGCGGTATACCTGCGCGCTACGCATTACGGATTCCGTTTGAATTTGCTGAAGTCAGGCTGACGTTTCTGGTTGAAAGCGTTGCGACCTTCCTGACCTTCTTCCGTCATGTAGAACAGCATGGTGGCGTTGCCCGCCAACTCCTGCAAACCCGCCTGACCGTCACAGTCGGCGTTCAGTGCAGCTTTCAGGCAGCGCAGCGCCATCGGGCTGTTTTGCAGCATTTCGCGACACCAACGGACGGTTTCTTTTTCCAGATCTGCCAGCGGTACCACGGTGTTCACAAGGCCCATATCCAGCGCCTGTTTCGCGTCGTACTGACGGCACAGGAACCAGATTTCACGCGCTTTTTTCTGCCCGACAATGCGAGCCATGTAGGAAGCGCCCCAGCCGCCGTCGAAGGAACCGACTTTCGGGCCTGTCTGACCGAAGATGGCATTATCTGCCGCGATGGTCAGGTCGCACATCATGTGCAGAACGTGACCGCCGCCGATGGAGTAGCCAGCCACCATCGCGACGACAGGTTTCGGGCAGGTACGGATCTGACGCTGGAAATCCAGCACGTTCAGGTGATGTACGCCGGAATCATCTTTATAGCCGCCGTAATCACCACGCACCTTCTGGTCACCGCCGGAGCAGAACGCTTTATCGCCTGCGCCAGTCAGAATGATCGCGCCGATGTTGTCGTCATAACGCGCATCTGCCAGTGCCTGGATCATCTCTTTTACCGTCAGAGGACGGAAGGCATTGCGCACCTGCGGACGATTAATGGTGATTTTTGCGATACCGTCGGTGGATTTTTCATAACGAATGTCCTCGAAACCTTCGGAGCAATCGTTCCATTCAACCGGTGCGTAAAGCATTGCTTCATCAGGATAAATCATAGTGTGTCCTTTAGTCAGAAACGCAAGATCTGCGCCAGACTTGCGATTACGCCAGCGGGATTTTCCCGGTGCGCGTTGTGTCCGGCGCGAGGAATGACATGGCAGTCGGCAGCCAGTTCCACCGCCAGAGCGCGGAATTTGCTGTCACGTTCACCACATAAATAATAAAACGCAAATGTGCGGGCGCTAAGGTTAGCACGTAAATCGGGCTGGACGGCGAGAGAAGTGGCCTCCAGCATGGCGGCAAGCGTTACGCCGTTATTGTGGCTACGCAGCGCCACCAGCTCCCGACGTTGTTCGTCATTGAGCGAGGCAAAAACAGGCTGGTGATACCAGTCGGTAAATACTGCCGTTAACGGTTCTGTGCGAAAACGCTGCGCCCAGCGGCGATCGGAAAGCTGGCGTTCCGCACGTTTTTCAGCACTTTGCAACCCAGGATGCCCACCTTCGACAATAACGCCACAAAGCCCTGGTATCCCCTGACAAGCCGCCATCATCGCCACCCGTCCACCGAGCGAGTACCCCACCAGCCAGAAGTTAAGTATGTTGTAACTAACTAGGGTTTTACGCAGTAAGTTAGTGACATCATCAAATCCATCGACGCTGATTGCCGCCGAACTACCGTGACCAGGGAGATCAACATACAACCGCGAGTAGTCTGCAAACACCTCACCCACTTCTTGCCATTCATAGCTATCGCCGGAAAAACCGTGCAAAAACACCAGCCAGGGTAAACCTGGTTTGCCGTGTTTGGCCTGCGCGTGCAGGATCATAAATGGCTTACCTGCGCCAGCAGTTGCTGGAGGGTTTGCGCACCATCGGTGTCATTAACCACCATTTCAATCACCGTGGTGGTCGGAGTACGCCAGGCATCGGCAAGTGCTGTTTCAAGTTCCTGCCAGTTTTGCGGACGATGATATTTCAGCTCGAACATCGCTGCGGCGTGCTCAAAATGGACGTTTTGCGGCATCAGATAGAAACGCTCGCGCTCGCTTTTCGGCGTTGGCAACAGCGAGAAAATTTGTCCACCGTTGTTGTTCACCACAATTAATACCAACGGCGCGGAAACCTGGCGCAATAACGCCAGCGCGTTCAGGTCGTAAAGTGCGGAGAGATCGCCCACAATCGCCAGCGTTGGTTTACCACTGGCCCGCTGAACGCCTGCGGCAGTCGAGAGTAGCCCGTCAATTCCGCTGGCCCCACGGTTGCTATACACCGGGTAACCCGCCGGAAGTTGCGAAAGCGCATCAATCAAACGCACCACCAGGCTGTTGCCTACAAACAGTTGCCCCTGTTCCGGCAAGTAGCTGTTGATACGGTGCGCCAGTTGCGCTTCGCCAAAAGCATCGCGACGGGCAACAACAGCCTGCATTGCCTGTTCAGCCAGGCGCGGGATTTCAACGCACCAGGGCTGGCGTTTTTCTGCCGGATGCAGCTCCAGCCAGTCGGCAATATTGGCAACCAAGCGACGCCCACGATGGTGCGCTGGATCAAGTCGCCCTTCGATGTCATCAACAATCCAGTACTCTTCTGGTTCACAGCTCACCTGCCATTGCAGGAGCCGTTTGCCGGTCAGGCTGCTACCCAGTTGCACCACAATTTGTGCCTGCTGTAATTCACTCACCGCTTTGGCATTGCCTAACCAGAGATCGGCACACGGCAGCGGCTGCCCGGTTTGCGACAGCACGTCACCAATCAGCGGCCAGCCAAGAGTTTGCGCCCACTGGGCCACTTTTTTGCCCTCTTCCGCGCTCATACGCCCGGCAACCACCACGCCGCGCTTTTGCCGCCAGAAGAACCAGTCGCGCTGTTTTTCACTTTCCAGACGAGGCGCTTCACGCAGCCACGGTTTGTCGTCCTGCCACCAGTCGCCCAGACCTTGTTGCCAGCTAAGCCCGGTGTCGTCCATCTCACCATACAACGGTTCAGCAAACGGGCAGTTAATATGCACCCCACCCGCATGCAGCGTACCTAAAGCGTGGTCGATAGTAGAAACCAGCCAACGAGCAGGAATATCCTGAGTCGGACGCGGCAGTGAAATGCTATACGCAGGATGAGTAGCAAACATTCCCGGCTGACGAATCGCCTGATTCGCGCCGCAGTCAATGAGCTCAGGCGGGCGATCGGCGGTTAACAGGATCAGTTTTTCTCCGGTTAACCCCGCTTCAATCAGTGCCGGATAGAGATTCGCCACCGCCGTACCGGAGGTCACAATCACCGCCACCGGCTGCTTGCTGACTTTCGCCAGCCCCAGCGCCAGATGCCCCAGTCCACGCTCATCAAAATGGGTATGGTGAATGAATGCAGAATTCTCTGCCGCCGCTAACGTTAACGGGGTAGAACGCGAGCCAGGGGCGATGCAGACGTGTCTGACGCCGTGACGCGTTAATGCTTCCAGAATGACCGCCGCCCAGCGTCGGTTAAATGCGCTTACTGACATGAGTTTGTCCGGTATCAATATTGCGGCTAAGTATAAGGAGCTACAAAAATAGATTATTGATATGAATCGGTAATGATGCGACTCATTACTATTCCATTTGTAATAAAGTCCGCAGTCCTGCCGCTTTGTTGTCGATTTCCTGCCACTCTTGCTCGGGGTCGGAGCCACGGAGAATGCCCGCGCCAGCATATAATCGCACGACATTGCCGCTGATTTTTGCTGAGCGCAGGGAAACGCAGAATTCGCTTTGTTGTAATGAGAGATAGCCCGCAGAACCGGCGTACCATTCTCGGGTGAACAGTTCGTGACGGGCGATAAACTGTCGCGCCAGATCGCGCGGTAAGCCAGCAACGGCTGCCGTTGGCTGCAACTGATGTAGACAGATCACATCATCCGCTTTGTTGAGTGAAGTCCAGATACAGCGGCGAAGATGCTGCACTTTACGCAGACGCAGTACCTGCGGCGGTAAAACATCCAGTGTCTGGGTATCGGCCTGTAATCGTTGGCAGATATCTTCCACCACCAGCATGTTCTCGCGCTGGTTTTTATCATCTGCCATCAGCCACTCACCCAACTGCCGCGCCTGCTTATCATCAGGATGATTTGCTACCGTTCCCGCCAGCGCTTCAGTACGCAGCGCTTTGTCACGCCGCCGCCATAACCGTTCCGGTGAAGAGCCAAGAAAAGCATTTTCGCCATCAAAGGCCATGTAAAAATGGTAGCAGTTCAGATTGAGCCGGCGACTGGCCGCCATCATCGCCGCCGCATTGACTGGACTTGCGAAATGCAGGTCAGTTGCCCGGGCAAGAACCACTTTGTCGAGCTCACCTTCGGCGATGGTTTTCGTGGCCAGTTCGATTAATTGCGTCCAGCCCGTTTTGTCCGGCCAGTGTTGTTCTCGCGTAGTGGTTAAATGTAACCCAGGCAAGGGTTTAATATTCACCAGTGTGGCGATAAATTCTTTTGCCTTGATCGCATCGTGCTCAAGGGAGCTTTCGCTGAATAGCGTCAGCCGCAGTGTGGCTTTACCGCCACAGCGTCGCCATTCCAGGCGTGGTAAAAGTAAATGGCCCTGCGACGGGTCAAACGCATTTAGCCCCCAGATGCGTAAGTCGGCGTGTTCCGGGTGCTGACGAAGAAAACGTTGCGCCTGGTCCAACGATGTAAAACAGGTAATCGCGCCCAGGACAGCAGCTTCTTCATCACCATTACGCTGTTGCCAGTAGAATTGCGGATACGCCCGCTGACTGGCCAGCCAGCTTAAGGCATCAAAAGCGTCTTTGAGAGGGAAAGGAATATCGATAACCCGAATGCCGGGTGTCGCCGGAATCTCTTGCGACAAATGGCGCAGTAGACTTTCCAGCGCCGTAGTAAGTGATTGCACGCAGACCTCTCCCTGTTAAAAGCCTCACATTATACGGGGTACTACAACAAAAATGCAGTACCCCGGTGTAATGAGGTTTTAGCGGCGTGCCAGCAACAGTCCTAATACCAGCCCAACAGCAGCGCCCACGCCAATTCCTTGCCAGGGCTTTTCGTGGACGTAGTCATCAGCACGATAAACGGCCTGCTTCGCCCGATAGTAATAACTGTCTGAAGCCTGGCTAACCCGTTTTTTCACATCATCCAGCGCTTTTTCTGCACGCGCTTTCAGCTCAACATATTTCTGATCGGCGGGATCGCCAGAGGAGCGGAGCACCTCTTCCAGTGTTTCACTAAGCAGCGTCAGGTCATCATCGATACGTGTATCACCAAACTGATTAGACATTCTCGTTCTCCATTTGCGTAAAACCTGTCACTAACTATAGACAAGGGTTATTGATTACGCCTGAATTACCTCGCGTGCCATCCCAATGTGTGGGATACCATCTTCTTCATAGACCTCCGTCACTGGGATAAAGCCAAAACTCTGGTAGAAGTTTTGCAGATGCGCCTGCGCCCCGAGGTAAACAGGCTTATCAGGCCAGTGATGCGCACATGTTTCGAGTGTTTTACTCATCAGCTGTTGCCCCACTTTTTGGCCACGCAACGCTTCACTGACAATCACCCGAGCAATAACGACCGGCGCAAGATCATCATCACTTTTCAGAATCCTCGCATACGCCACCAGTTCATTATTTTTCCAACCGAGAATATGGCGATTATCTCCCGTCAAATCATCACCATCGATATCCTGATAAGGGCAATTCTGCTCGACAACAAACACTGCGCAACGCAGTTGTAATAAGGCATAAAGCTGGGAAACCGATAATTCAGCGTGATGCAGATCTTGCCATTCAATCATAATGCTCTCCTTTTAGATGTATGCCTTATACTAGCCGGAATATTTTTTGAAACGTGATGAACTCATGGAATTAATTTTTTTAGGTACTTCGGCCGGTGTGCCAACGCGTACGCGTAATGTCACAGCAATATTGCTTAACCTGCAACATCCTACCCAGAGCGGACTTTGGTTGTTTGACTGCGGTGAAGGCACCCAGCATCAGCTCCTGCATACCGCCTTTAACCCTGGAAAACTGAACAAGATTTTTATCAGTCACCTTCATGGCGATCATCTCTTTGGTTTACCCGGCTTGCTGTGCAGTCGTTCCATGTCAGGCATTGTGCAGCCCTTAACGATTTATGGTCCGCAAGGTGTCCGTGAATTTGTGGAGACCGCGCTGCGAATTAGCGGCTCGTGGACCGATTATCCGCTGGAAATTGTCGAAATTATCGCTGGCGAAATTCTTGATGACGGCCTGCGCAAAGTGACCGCTTATCCGATGGAACACCCATTAGAATGTTATGGCTATCGTATTGAAGAGCATGATAAACCAGGTGCATTAGATGCCCGGGCATTAAAAGCTGCTGGCGTGCCGTCTGGCCCGCTGTTTCAGGAATTAAAAGCAGGCAAAACAATCACGCTGGAAGACGGCAGGCAGATTAACGGCGCAGATTACTTAGCCGCACCAACGCCAGGTAAAGCACTCGCTATTTTCGGCGATACCAGTCCCTGCGATGCCGCAATCGACCTGGCTAAAGGTGTCGATGTCATGGTGCATGAAGCAACGCTGGATATAACCATGGAAGCCAAAGCCAATAGTCGCGGCCACAGCTCTACACGCCAGGCTGCGACACTGGCCCGTGAGGCCGGAGTCGGAAAGCTAATTATTACCCACGTCAGCTCGCGTTATGATGACAAAGGTTGTCAGCACCTGTTACGTGAATGCCGGTCAATTTTCCCGGCGACCGAACTGGCGAATGATTTCGCAGTGTTTAGCATTTAAGTCAAAAGAGGTGGTTAGTTGGCTGATTAATTTAATGATACCAACGCACTTATTTGACATTTTTTCATCTGTTTGCCGGATACGTTTGATGTCGATATCAGGCAAACAGAATTATCATTTTTAGTTTTGTGAATTGTCCAGATCTTTCGCCAGTCCAATCAGGCGAATAAATTCCGCTCTGTAACCCTGTGGATCTTCCCCTTTTGCCTTCTGAGCCCACTGTTTGATCTGCTGCCAGGAGGTATTATTCAGGTATTCAGAACCGCGTAACTTTTGCCCATATGCAGCCACTGCTGCGCGAAAACGCATATCTTCTGAAGGTGCCTTTATTGCGAATGCCAACGGGAATTCAACTAACTGACTTTCTTTTCCCTGCGGGTATTTCCAACGAATCTTTAACCAGGCAAGTTCTTTTGTTTTGTCCGATTTCGCTGATTTGTTATCCGGGGCATAGCGTAACTTATCAATTGATGCTTTTTGCCCTTTCAGCGTTAATTCAAATAACAATGTTATATGTTTACCTGCGCCAATATCACCCGCATCAACGTTGTCGTTATTAAAATCCTCTGCCCTAAGTTGGCGCTTTTCATAACCTATCTGACGGTATTCCGTTACCCACGCGGGGTTAAACTCAATTTGCGCTTTGACATCTTTTGCTACGGTAATCAACGTCTGCCGCATTTCACTGTTCAACACTTTCTGCGCCTCTGAGAGGGTATCAATGTAGCTATAGTTGCCGTTACCAACATCGGCAATTCTCACCATCATTGCCTCGTTATAATTGCTATCCCCCACGCCAAGCGTCGACAGAGTAACACCGGACTCACGCTGTTTTTTGACCATTGATTCAATCGATTTTGGATCGTCAATGCCAACGTTAAAGTCACCGTCAGTGGCCAATAAAATGCGATTGATACCACCTTTAATAAACCCCTTCGCTGCCTGCTGATAAGCCATCTCCAGCCCGGCACCGCCATTGGTACTGCCTTCTGCATCCAGCGAATCAATTGCAGCATTAATTTCTGCCTTGTGACTACCGGAGATAGAAGGCAACGCAATACGAGAGTCGCCAGCGTAGGTCACGATGGCAATGTTATCCTGCTCACGAAGTTCTTTGACCAATAATTTCAACGAAGACTGGATAAGTGGCAAACGTTCATCAGAAATCATTGAACCAGACGTGTCGATAAGAAAGACCAGATTAGAAGCTGGTAACTCTTCACTTTTGCGATCTTTCGCCAGGATATCAATTTTCAGCAATGTTCGCTGTTCATTCCAGGGTGCAGGTGCCAATTCGTAGCGCATAGCGAAAGGTATTGGCTTAGAGGCCGGAATAGATTGTTTGTCTTTGATATCCCAGTCAGACGGGAAATAATTGACTATCTCCTCCACCCGCACAGCGTCTGGCGGAGGTAACAGCCCTTGATTAAGGAAACGCCGCACATTCGCATAACTGCCGGTGTCGACGTCAAGGCTAAACGTCACGAGTGGGTTTTGCGCTACCTGCTTAACCGGATTATCATCGAACTGCTGGTAGCGAGCGGTTCCTGGATTTGCGATATGTGTAGTGTTTGCTTTAGCCGCTCGTGCAAATGTTGGCGCTTCCTGCAATCTCCCCTGCAAAGTCTGTTTATCTGAATATTGTTGCACTTCTTGCTGGGCTAAGGCTTTCGCGTCTGCAGCAGCTTTAGCGGCGGCTGCGCTTTGCTCTACCTCTTTTATTGCAGCTTGTTGCGCGACAAGCACTTGCTGGTCTGAGGGGGTACTGGGTTGTTGTTGCTGACTTTCCTTATCCTCAGGTTCCGGCCCACATCCTGACAAAATCAAACTACTTATAAGTAACATGATTATATTTTTATTTCGCATATAAAATCCTTTTAAATAAACTCAGGGCCCATACATAAAATATACTCTTTGTATAATCCTGCTAATCTTAATAAAATACAATCTCGAAATTCATAACAAATAATGATTCGACAACGCAACCCATTAATAATTTGCATATGAAAAAAAAATAAATTTTGCTTTTATTATATTATTTCTGTTTTCACTCCCTCTGATTATTTTTTACCAACCCTGGGTGAATGCATTACCGCCAACGCCCCGACACGCAAGTCCTGAGCAATTAGAAAAAACAGTTCGTTATCTTACACAAACTGTGCATCCACGTAGTGCCGACAATATTGATAATCTGAATAGGTCCGCAGAGTATATAAAAGAGGTCTTTGTCAGTAGCGGTGCCAGAGTTACCTCGCAGGATGTCCCCATTACAGGTGGCCCCTACAAAAACATTGTTGCTGATTATGGTCCTGCCGATGGACCGCTGATTATTATTGGTGCGCATTATGACTCTGCCAGCAGTTATGAAAACGATCAATTGACCTATACGCCGGGCGCGGATGATAACGCCAGCGGTGTGGCAGGATTACTCGAACTGGCACGTTTGTTACATCAGCAAGTACCGAAAACAGGCGTGCAGCTGGTCGCCTATGCGTCGGAAGAACCGCCCTTCTTTCGTAGCGATGAAATGGGGAGCGCGGTACATGCAGCTTCGCTTACCCGCCCAGTACAATTAATGATTTCTCTGGAAATGATTGGCTATTACGACTCTGCGCCTGGAAGCCAGGATTACCCATCCCCGGCCATGTCCTGGCTTTATCCCGATCGGGGAGACTTTATTGCCGTGGTCGGCAGAATGCAGGATATCAACGCCGTTCGTCAGGCAAAAGCAGCATTGATGTCATCCCGGGATTTATCTGTTTATTCTATGAATGCTCCAGGATTTATTCCCGGCATTGATTTCTCTGACCACCTTAATTATTGGCAACATGATATTTCCGCCATAATGATTACTGACACCGCTTTTTATCGTAATAAACAATACCACTTGCCCGGTGATACCGCAGACAGATTGAATTATCAGAAAATGGCTCAGGTGGTGGATGGCGTTATCACCTTGTTATACAACAGTAAATAATAAAAATTTCTCGAGGCGGCTCCAGAAAAAGCAACATACGTATTTTATTTTCCCTCGTCTGTTTTAAGATGCGAAAAATGAAATTCAACGGAGAAGTAATAAATGGGCATGATTGGCTATTTTGCAGAAATTGACTCAAAAAAGATTAATCAACTGCTTGAGTCTACTGAAAAACCTTTGATGGATAATATACATGACACGCTTTCAGGATTACGCCGACTGGATATTGATAAACGCTGGGATTTTTTACACTTTGGCCTGACAGGCACCTCTGCTTTTGATCCCGCAAAGAATGATCCGCTGAGTCGTGCAGTGCTTGGTGAACACAGCCTCGAAGATGGTATAGATGGCTTTCTGGGGTTAACCTGGAATCAGGAGTTAGGCGCGACAATCGACCGCCTGGAATCACTGGACCGAAGTGAGCTACGTAAACAGTTTTCCATTAAACGACTCAATGAAATGGAGATTTATCCGGGAGTGACCTTTTCAGAAGAGTTAGAGGGGCAACTCTTCGCTTCGATCATGCTTGATATGGAAAAGCTGATTAGCGCGTACAGACGTATCCTACGGCAAGGGAATCATGCATTGACGGTTATTGTTGGGTGATTCAGCTGGTAGCACAATGGAAAGTTGATGCATAGAAGTTTAAATGAAGCATTCGTATTAAAAGCTGGATATAATGCTAAAATGTTTTATCCAGCTTACGAATGATTTAACTTCGTTTTAGACTGTAGCATAAGGATTTAAGGTTATTGGGATGAAATTGAACAAGGCACTAGACTACACCCTCCTGGTTGACAGATTAAGAGCTAAAGGAATTATATTCTATGCAGGTTTGAGTGAGGCCGAGATTACTACCATTGAGCAAACTTTTAATTTCTGCTTTCCACTCGATTTTAAAGCATTTTTGCATACTGCTTTGCCTGCGTCGGAAGGTTTTATTCACTGGCGGCAAGCGCTGTACTCAGGAAAAATAGAACGCGAGGTGAAACAGAGATTCAATACTCCTATAGAGGGTGTATTATACGATGTTATGAAAAACGATTTTTGGCTTGATGTATGGGGAGAAAAAAATCTTAATTTAGATTCACGCAAAGATCATTTTGATAAAATCTCAAACCAATGCCCGGTTTTGATTCCTTTGTACAGGAATCGTTATATGGCGACATCTTTGCATACTGGTGGTAATCCCGTGTATTCAGTATATAACAGCGATATCATCTGTACTGGCAACGATCTGGCATGTTGGATGAAAACGGAATTTAACCTGGCATTACCTGGAAATTACCAGGCAGATAAAAATCCTGTTCAATTTTGGGACGATTTTTTATAACTCGTGTCTGTTATGACGGCGTGGGAAAACCTCAATATTATCCTTCACAAATTGCAGTAATATAGAATCAACCTCTCTTGCAAGTTGGTCACAATGTATTATAAGCATTTTGAATATGTCATCCTTTGTAATTTCGTAAAAATTTTCCGCCTTGTCTTTTAGCTCATCATATCGGATTCTTGCAGTAACCATTTTTTGGGCGAGTTCTAACAACCCCAAAGCTTGCAATTGCTGGTAAATATGATCACTTTCAAAAAATATCCCACAATCCATTCCCTCCCAACCAACATATTCATGCCATTCATAAACCAGCATAAATGTTTGTAAAACTGGCGGTAATAATTGGATATCTGCAAAACCAAACCAATACTTACGCTTGAGATCCCACTCATATTCAATCGCCAATGCTATTTTGTTTAAGGCATCTCCGGCATCCTTATTTTTACGTATAATCAATTCCGTCAGTGTATAGCGTTGTTCATCAATACGCCGAAGAGCTTCTGCCATATCGTAGTTTGCCGCCAGCAAAACATTCTCTGCCTCCTGATGAGTGACGTCTACTTTTGCCGTCAATATATTGATTTGGTCAATATGAAACAACTTAATGGCTTCATCAACATCACCACCAGTCTTCTCTAACAAACGCCTGGCAGCCTGGATACCGACAGATATGCTCTCCCGAAGTTTGCGAATTTCACTTAACCATTCCATGTCATAAGCCTTTAAATATTTAAGATATTATATATAACAATGGTATAACTGCATTTCCTGCTTAACGTCCATGTTATGATACTCCTGAATCTAATAAGACGTATGGCGTTGTTTCTATTTATTCGTTAATGAATTCAGACAATACCATTCACTTGATGAATGAATTATTTCAAGGAATGATTATGACACCTTTAGAACGCATTACCCAACTTGTTAATATCAACGGTGATGTTAATGATCCTGATACCCTGCGTCCATTGTTATCTCTTGAGGATTTTTTTATCGGCAATAATATCGTCGGTTCGATATGTTGCAATGTGACTCCAGAACAATCTCCGCAAACTATCTATCACCATTTACAGAAAATTCGTGAGCGTAACGATGTCAGTGATGTTTTGGTAGAGATTACGATGTCCGATGACCCAGACTGGCCCTTTAGTGAACGTATTTTAGTTATCACTTCTGCTTCACCAGAAGAAGTTCAGAGCTGGTTTGTAGAAGAAATTGCCCCTGATGAGTGTTGGGAAGGATGGTCAGAAGATACGAATCATGGATGGGTTGAGGTCCCTGCGGGTATGCATCCAGTTATTTGTTGGTGGGATTAACTCTTCTAATTTCTTTATAAATACCATAAAAAAACCGCCGAACATGTCGGCGGCTTTCTGACTTACAAACTAACAGATTACATCAGCGGCATTGCTAACCGCACAATGCTAATCAGCGGTTGTGGCCATACACCCAGCACCAGTACCAACAGTGCAGAGATCAGCACCACGATACCGCCTGCGCTGTACTGCCAGTTTGACGGTGCATCGCGACCCGGTTGCTCTGGTGCGTGCAGATACAGGCTCACCGCTACGCGCAGGTAGTAGTAGAGGCCGATTGCCGAACCGACAACCACGGCACCCACCAGCCACCACAAGTGTGCCTGGACACCAACTGCCAGCACGTAGAACTTACCGATAAAGCCCAGCGTCATCGGGATACCGGCCAGAGACAGCATCATCACCGTCATCACCGCCGCGAGGATCGGACGATGCCAGAACAGACCGCGGTAAGAGAACAGGGAATCAGCATCCGGGCCACGATACGGGCTGGACATCAGGCTGACCACGCCGAACGCGCCGAGGCTGCTGAACAGATAACCGGCCAGGTAAACCCCTACCGCCTCCATCGACATCTCGCCAGTTTGCAGCGCAATCAGCGCCACCAGCAGATAGCCGAGGTGAGAGATAGATGAGTAACCGAGCAGACGTTTGATGTTGGTCTGGCTCAGCGCCATCAGGTTACCGAAGATGATAGAGGCAAAGGCGATAATCGCCAGCACCACGCGAATCGCTTCGCTGTCACCCACTGGTGCGTAAAGGAACAGACGCATCACTACGCCGAAGATAGCGATTTTGCTCGCCGTCGCCAGGAAAGTGGAAACCGGCGCAGGCGCGCCCTGATATACGTCTGGCGTCCACAGGTGGAACGGCACCAGAGAGAGTTTGAAGCCGAGGCCGACAATCATCAGGCCGAAACCTGCCAGCAACAGCGGCTCGTTGAGCATACCGTCGCCGAGGTTTTTACCCAGCGCGACAAACGACAGGTCGCCAGACTGCGCATACACCAGCGCCATACCGAACAGCAGGAAAGAAGACGCGGCGGCAGAAAGGATAGTGTATTTGATACTGGCTTCAAGCGAACGTTTCTGGCGGAAAGCGTAACCGACCAGGCCAAACAGCGGCAAAGAGATCAGTTCGATACCGAGGAACAAAGACGCCAGATGGTTGGCATTCGCCAGCAGGATCCCACCCAGGGCGGCAATTAACACCAACAGGTAGAACTCGTCCTTGTTGTCGTTATAGCCTTCAAGCCACGGGTAGGCGAAAGTACAGGTGGCGAGGCTCGCCAACAATACCAGCCCGGTGTAAAGCATGGCGAAACCATCAACGCGCATCAGCGGCGTAACATCCATAGCGCCCGCCTGGCCGACAAACCAGAGCGAAACCAGCGCCGCGTTAAGCCCAATAACCGAGAGCGTAGCGTTGAGGAAATGATTGCGTCGCCACGCAATGGAGAGCATCACAACCACCACCGTCAAGCCGACGATCAGCAACGGTAGCAGTGCGATCAGGTTTTGTGGAGTTAAAGTCATGAGCGATTTACGGCCTTGTAGTAGTAACGGAGTTAACAAACCACTGCTGGATATTGCCAATCGCGGAGTGCGAGGTATCCAGAATCGGCTGCGGATAGAAGCCCAGCAGTACCAGCAGCACCACCAGCAACAGGATCATAGACAGCTCACGCAGCGACATCCCTGGCAGTTCCTGGCTGGCAATCTGGCTTTTCGCTTTACCGAAGTAAGCGCGATGCAACATCGCCAGCGAATAAACAGATGCAAAGACCAGCCCAAAGGTAGAAATAACGGTAATCACCGGGACAACCTGGAAGCTGCCGAACAGAATCATAAATTCACCAACGAAGTTACCGGTGCCTGGCATCCCAAGCGTTGCCACCGCAAAGAACAGCGACAGTGCTGGCAGCCATTTTATCTTGCTCCACAGACCGCCCATCATGCGCATGTCGCGGGTGTGGATACGTTCATAGAGCTGACCGCAAAGAATAAACAGCCCCGCCGCCGACAAACCGTGCGCAATCATCTGAATAACCGCCCCCTGGTAGGCCAACTGGCTGCCGGTGTAGATGGCAATCAGCACGAAGCCCATGTGGGAAACCGAGGTGTAGGCGATCAGACGTTTGATATCGGTCTGGGCGAAGGCCATCCACGCACCGTAGAAGATGCCGATAACCCCCAGCCACATCGCGATTGGCGCGAACTCTGCCGACGCGTTCGGGAACAGCGGCAGGGAGAAACGCAGCAAACCGTAAGCGGCGGTTTTCAACAAGATCCCCGCGAGGTCGACAGAACCGGCGGTCGGTGCCTGGGAGTGCGCATCCGGCAGCCAACCATGCAGCGGAACCACCGGCATTTTCACCGCAAACGCGATGAAGAAGCCCAGCATCAGCAGGTATTCCACACCACTGGACATTGGCGTATTTAGCAGCTCTTCATAGTTGAAGGTCCAGACGCCAGTCGCATTGTAGTGAACAAAAACCAGCGCCAGGATGGCGATCAACATCACCAGACCACTCGCCTGGGTGTAAATGAAGAACTTGGTTGCCGCCGTGATACGCGTTTTACCGTCAGAGGCTTTATGCCCCCACAGTGCGATCAGGAAGTACATCGGCACCAGCATCATTTCCCAGAAGAAGAAGAACAGGAACATGTCGATGGCAAGGAACACGCCGATAACGCCGCCCAGGATCCACATCAGGTTGAGGTGGAAGAAGCCCTGATATTTTTCGATCTCTTTCCACGAACAGAGTACCGCCAGCACACCGAGCAGCCCGGTCAGCACGACCATCAGCAGCGACAGACCGTCAATGGCAAGATGGATAGAGATGCCAAAACGCGGGATCCACGGCATGTCGAATTCAGACTGCCACTGCGGAATTCCGGCAGATTGCGTCAGTGAATAACCGCCCTGCAACCACAGTTGCAGCGACAGTGCCAGCGTCAATCCCATGGTGATCAGCGCGATCCAGCGCGGCACCTTGACGCCAAAGCGTTCGGTCTGCCAGCACAGGAAGCCGCCAATAAAGGGAATTAATATTAGCCAGGGTAGTAACATGGCGATCTTTATTCCTTGTTAAAGTCCTATCAAGGACCGATTTTCAACGAATTCGACAAATTTCACGGTTGAGTGCGGTTTGTGGTGTCGGGTGGCGCTAACGCTTACCCGACCTACGGAACCCTGTAGGCCCGGTAAGCGCAGCGCCACCGGGCAAAACCGCATTCGTCAAACTCAACGCAATACCATCAGCAGCGCCAACACAACCACCGCACCGATGCTCATGGATGCCACATACCAGCGCAGATAACCGTTCTCGCTTAACAGCAGGCCTTTACCTGCAAAGCGCGAGAGGATCGCCGGGATGTTCATCATGGCGTTCATCGGGTCGCGCTTCAGCAGCCACGCAATACCCAGGAACGGTTTAACAAACACTTTGTCGTACAGCCAGTCAAAGCCCCAGGCGTTGTACCACCAGGTGCCCAGCAGTCGGCCTGGCGCACTGTTGGCAATGGAGGTCACCAGAGTGCGTTTACCCAGCCACAGCCAGGCTGCCAGCAGAATGCCGACAACCGCGACCACACCAGAGGTAATTTCCAGGGTCAACATGCTGCCGTGCGCCAGCTCCGTAGTTTGCGGAAGCACGCCCTGCAGCGGCGGTACAATCAGTGCGCCAACGAAGGTGGAAAGGATCAGCAGCACAATCAGCGGCAGGCTGTGAGTTACCCCTTTCACGGCGTGAGCGTGAATTTGTTCTTTTCCGTGGAAGACGATGAAAATCATACGGAAGGTGTAGAGCGAGGTCATAAACGCACCGACCAGACCTGCCACCATCAGATTGATATGACCATTCGCCATCGCACCCGCGAGGATCTCATCCTTACTGAAGAAGCCCGCAGTGACCAGCGGCAGTGCCGACAGTGCTGCACCGCCCACCAGGAAGCAGAGATAAACCAGCGGAATAGATTTACGCAGACCGCCCATCTTGAAGATGTTCTGTTCGTGATGGCAGGCCAGAATGACGGAACCGGACGCCAGGAACAGCAGCGCTTTAAAGAACGCGTGGGTCATCAAGTGGAAAATCGCCGCATCCCATGCCTGTACACCAAGCGCGAGGAACATGTAGCCAATCTGACTCATGGTGGAGTAAGCGAGAACACGTTTGATGTCGGTCTGTACCAGCGCGGCAAAACCGGCCAGCAGCAGCGTAACCGCCCCGACAATACCCACCAGATGCAGAACTTCCGGCGTCATCAGGAACAGGCCGTGGGTACGGGCAATCAGGTAGACACCCGCAGTTACCATGGTTGCGGCGTGGATCAACGCGGAGACTGGCGTCGGGCCAGCCATCGCATCGGCAAGCCAGGTCTGCAACGGCAACTGCGCAGATTTACCGACCGCACCGCCCAGCAGCATCAGCGTCGCCCACATCAGCATATTATTGCCGTCAGCAAAGTGCGCCGGTGCCAGTTCCACCATTTCGCGGAAGTTCAGGGTGCCCAGTTCGTTGTAGAGAATGAACAGCGCGAAAGCAAGGAACACGTCACCCACACGGGTCACGACGAACGCTTTCATTGCCGCTGCGCCATTCTTCGGATCGGTGTAATAGAAACCGATCAGCAGATAGGAGCACAGGCCCACACCTTCCCAGCCGAGGTACATCAACAGCAGGTTATCGGCGAGAACCAGAACGACCATGCTGGCAATGAACAGGTTGGTGTAAGCGAAGAAACGAGAGTACCCCTCTTCACCGCGCATATACCAGGAGGCGTACATGTGGATCAGGAAGCCGACGCCGGTGACCACCGAGAGCATGGTCAGCGACAGGCCGTCCAGCACCAGGTTAAAACCGATGTTGAAGTCGCCTACCGACATCCACGTCCACAGCGGCTGGCTGTATGCCTGCTCGCCGTTAGCGAAGAAGTCGACGCCAATAAAGGCGGTTACCAGCGCCGCCAGGCCCACAGAGCCGACACCCACGATCGCCGAAACGTTTTCAGACCAGCGCCCACGGGAGAACGCCAGCAGGACGAAGCCAATCAATGGCAAAATAATGGTTAAGGCAAGCATATTCATCCGCGCATCTCACTTACTGAATCGATGTTCAGGTTCTGGCGACGACGGTGAAGTTGCAGCAGCAGCGCAAGGCCGATACTCGCTTCTGCCGCCGCAAGGCTGATGGCGAGAATGTACATCACCTGACCGTCGGTCTGGCCCCAGTAGCTTCCCGCGACCACAAAGGCCAGCGCGGAAGCGTTAATCATGATTTCCAGACCAATCAGCATAAACAGCAGATTGCGACGGATAACCAGACCGGTTAAGCCAAGAACGAATAAGATTGCCGCGAGGATCAGTCCATGTTGTAAGGGGATCATGCGTGCTCCTCCGTTTTTCTTTTCGCGCTGTCATTCGGACGGTTGCTCAGTACCTCGCCCGCGCGATCTTCACGCCCGACGTGGAAGGCCACAACCAGACCCGCGAGCAGCAGCATAGAAGCCAGTTCCACCGCCAGTACGTAAGGCCCGAACAGCGTAATACCCACTGCTTTAGCACTGATTGGCGTACCGTCGATACCCTGATCGTTAACCCCGAGAATGGCGTAAACAATCACCACCAGCATGATGGCCGACAAAATTGCCGGACCAATCCACACCTGCGGTTTCAGCCACTGGCGTTCCTGTTCGATTTCCGAACCGCCCAGGTTGAGCATCATCACCACGAACACGAACAGCACCATAATGGCACCCGCGTAGACGATAATTTCCAGCGCACCGGCGAAGTAAGCACCCAGCGAGAAGAACACCCCGGAAATCGCCAGCAGCGAAATAATCAGGTACAGCAGTGCGTGTACCGGATTGGTATGGGTGATCACTCGCAAGGTCGCAAGTATGGCTATCAGGCCACAAATATAAAAAGCGAACTCCATTGCCCCTCTCCTTACGGTAACAGGCTCTTGACGTCGATAGGCTTGGCTTCGTTCTCTGCTTCGCCCTTATCTTTGCCGTCGATTGCCATACCTGCCATCCGGTAGAAGTTATATTCCGGGTATTTGCCCGGACCGGAGATCAGCAGATCCTCTTTCTCGTAAACCAGATCCTGACGCTTGTATTCCCCCATTTCGAAATCCGGGGTTAACTGAATCGCCGTGGTCGGACAAGCTTCTTCGCACAGACCACAGAAAATGCAGCGTGAGAAGTTGATGCGGAAAAATTCCGGATACCAGCGACCATCTTTGGTTTCTGCTTTTTGCAGCGAGATACAGCCGACCGGGCAGGCTACCGCGCAGAGGTTACAAGCTACGCAACGCTCTTCACCGTCCGGGTCGCGAGTCAGAACGATACGACCACGATAACGGGGCGGCAGATAGACCGGCTCTTCCGGATACATTCGCGTTTCGCGTTTGGCGAACGCGTGCAGGCCGATCATCCAGATACTACGAACCTGGGTGCCGAAACCTACTAACAATTCTTTTAAGGTCATGGTCTTAGTGCCCCTTATTGCGCCTGCCAGAGAATGACAGCCGCCGTTACCAGCAAGTTGACGAGCGTCAGCGGCAGGCAGATTTTCCAGCCGAAGGACATTACCTGGTCATAGCGCGGACGTGGTAACGACGCACGAATCAAAATGAACATCATCATAAAGAACGCGGTTTTCAGCGCGAACCAGATGAATGGCGGTAACAACGGGCCTTGCCAGCCACCGAAGAACAGCGTCACCATCAGTGCGGAGATGGTCACAATCCCGATGTACTCACCCACGAAGAACAGACCGAACTTCATACCGGAATATTCAATGTGGTAACCATCGGCCAGTTCCTGCTCGGCTTCCGGCTGGTCAAACGGGTGACGGTGACACACCGCCACGCCCGCGATGGCAAAGGTAATAAAACCAAAGAATTGCGGGATGACGTTCCACACATGCGCCTGGCTATTAACGATATCGGTCATGTTGAATGAACCAGCCTGCGCCACCACGCCCATCAGGGAAAGCCCGAGGAACACTTCGTAGCTCAGGGTCTGCGCAGAAGCACGCATCGCACCCAGCAGCGAGTATTTGTTGTTACTTGACCAGCCCGCAAACAGCACCGCGTAAACCGCCAGACCGGCCATCATCAGGAAGAACAAAATCCCGATGTTCAGGTCAGCAACCACCCAACCGGGACTGACTGGCACAATCGCAAAAGCCAGCAGCAGCGAGGTAAAGGCAATCATCGGTGCCAGGGTAAAGATGACGCGATCCGAGAATTTCGGGATCCAGTCTTCTTTAAAGAACATTTTGATCATGTCCGCAACCAGCTGGAGCGAACCGCCCCAGCCAACACGGTTAGGTCCGTAACGGTTCTGGAACAGACCCAGCAGGCGACGTTCGCCAAAGCTCATGAATGCCCCACAGGTGACAACCACCAGCAGGATCACTACCGCTTTGAGGATGGTCAGCAGGATCTCTATCAGTTCCGGTGATAACCAACTCATTGTTGTGCCTCCTTGAGATCCTCAAGATGCGCGCCCGCCAGCACCGGAGCAATGCCGGACATCCCCATCGGCAAGCCCACCTGCCCTGCCGTCAGCCCTTCGGCGATTTCAACCGGCAGCGTGACCGTGTTGCCATCGTAACTAAAGGAGACGCGTGTACCCGCATTCACCCCCAACTTCGCGGCATCTGCCGGGTTGAGTTTGATGTACGGCTGCGGCATACGGCTCTGGAAGACCGGAGCACGCTGTGACAATTCATCACTGCCAAACAGGTGGTAGTACGGCGCGATACGCCATTTCCCGTCCTGCGGCTGGAAGCGTGCCGGTACGCTGGTGAAGTAATCCAGACCATTTTCGCTGGTTTCAAACAAACGCACGCCCGGATCGCCAAAGCGCAGTTTGCCGCCCACTTCGTCCTGGAATTTGTTCCACGCCTGCGGGGAGTTCCAGCCCGGCGCCCAGGCAAACGGCACTTGCGAACGGTGCGCGGTCGGCTGGTTGTTACCTTCCATCGAGAAGGTGAACATAGTGTCAATATCCTGCGGCTGACGCGGCTCATGAACGCTGATATTAGCGCGCATGGCGGTACGACCGCTGTAACGGTGCGGTTCACGGGCCAACTTCTGGCCACGAATGCGGAAGGTCGCATCCGGCGCGGCATCTTTGATACCCGCCAGTTCCGGAATTTTCGCCACAACGGCGTCAATCACGTGGTCGAGCTGCGTCCAGTCCACTTCACGACTCAGCAGGGTACTGTGCAGCGAGTGCAGCCAGCGCCAGCTTTCCAGCATGACAGTTTTGCTGTCGTAATAAGCCGGATCGTAAACCTGGAAGAAACGTTGGGCGCGGCCTTCATTATTAATGACCGTACCGTCGCTTTCAGCAAAGCTGGCAGCAGAAAGCACCAGATGAGCGTTTTCCATTATCGCCGTGCGTTGATGGTCAACCACCATCACCAGCGGCGCTTTAGCCAGCGCAGCATTCACGCGGGTAGCAGAAGCGTGACGATGCAGATCGTTTTCCAGCACCACCACCGCGTCGGCGCGTCCGGTTTCCAGTTCGGTCAACGCTTCTTCAAGCGATCCCCCCCCCATAATGCCCAGCCCCATGCTGTTGACAGAACGGGCAATCATGGTGATACCTACGTCAGCGCCGCGACCTTTCAGGGCTTTCGCCACGTTAGCCGCAGCCTGAATCACCTCTAAGCTACCGGCGTTCGTCCCGGAGATAATCAACGGTTTCTTCGCACCAGCCAGTGCCTGCACAATGACATCGATTTTGCTTTGTAGCTCAGGCTCGATACCGTCAACCGCTGGCGCGGAGTTATCCAGCGCATGAGCAATGGCAAAACCTAAACGCGCCTGATCTTCAACCGGTGCGCGGTAAGTCCACGCCGCGATATCATCCAGACGGGTGTCATCAACATTGGTAACAAACAGCGGATGCTTCGCACGTTGGCCGATGTTGAGAATTGCCGCAATCTGCCAGTCAGCCACTTTCTGTGCTGCCGCCATTTCGCGTGCTTTACCTTTCACCGCCTGACGCACCGCCAGCGCGATACGTGCGCCGGTCTGGGTAACGTCTTCGCCCAGCACCAGTACCGCATCGTAAGATTCGATTTCGCGCAGAGCCGGAGTATAAATGCCGCCTTCACGCAGTACTTTCAGCGCCAGTTGCAGACGCTCCTGCTCACCGTGAGCGATACCGGTATAGAAGTTGTCTTCGCCCACCAGCTCACGTAGCGCAAAGTTGCTTTCCACGCTGGCGCGCGGAGAACCGATGCCGATGACTTTCTTCGACTGACGCAGAATATCTGCCGCGCCCTGCATTGCCTGTTCGGCGTTAAGAGTAATGAAATCATCGCCACGACGCTGTACCGGCTGACGCGGACGGTCTTTCAGGTTGACGTAACCGTAACCGAAACGACCACGGTCGCAGAGGAAATAGTGGTTTACCGTACCGTTGTAACGGTTTTCGATACGACGCAGTTCACCATAACGCTCGCCGGGGCTGATGTTACAACCGATGGAACATTGCTGGCAGATGCTCGGTGCAAACTGCATATCCCATTTACGGTTGTAACGCTCGGAGTGCGTTTTATCGGTAAATACGCCGGTCGGGCAGATTTCCACCAGGTTGCCGGAGAATTCGCTTTCCAGGGTGCCGTCTTGCGGACGACCGAAGTACACGTTGTCGTGCGCGCCATACACGCCCAGATCCTGACCGTCGGCATAATCTTTGTAATAACGCACGCAGCGGTAGCAGGCGATGCAGCGGTTCATTTCATGCGAGATGAACGGCCCCAGCTCCTGATTACGGTGGGTACGCTTGGTGAAACGGTAGCGACGGAAGCTGTGTCCGGTCATCACGGTCATATCCTGAAGATGGCAGTTACCACCTTCTTCACACACCGGGCAATCGTGCGGGTGGTTGGTCATCAACCACTCCACCACGCTTTCGCGGAACTGTTTCGCTTCTTCGTCGTCAATGGAAATAAAGGTGCCATCGGAAGCCGGTGTCATACAGGACATCACCAGGCGACCACGCGTGTCTTCCGCGTTTTGGTATTGCTTCACCGCACACTGGCGGCAAGCACCGACGCTTCCCAACGCCGGATGCCAGCAAAAGTAAGGAATATCAAGGCCCAGAGACAGACAAGCTTCCAGCAGGTTGTCCGCTCCGTTGACCTCGTATTCTTTGCCGTCTACATGAATTGTAGCCATTAGCATGCTTCCAGTTTTCTCGGTCAGAGACCGAGCGTTAATCAAAATTCGGTTACCAGCGCTCTTTCAGCAGGTTCGGCTGAATCCCATTAATCAAATGGGTATTGCTGAACGGCTGTTTGATTCCCGCCTCAAATTCTTCGCGGAAATATTTGATGGCGCTCTGTAACGGCTCCACTGCACCAGGTGCGTGGGCACAGAACGTTTTCCCCGGTCCTAAGAATCGACACAGTTGCTCAAGTGTTTCGATATCTCCCGGCTGACCTTCGCCACGCTCCAGCGCACGTAGAATTTTCACGCTCCACGGCAGACCATCGCGACACGGCGTACACCAGCCGCAGGACTCACGGGCGAAAAACTCTTCCAGGTTACGCACCAGCGACACCATGTTGATCTCATGGTCAACCGCCATCGCCAGCGCCGTCCCCAGACGGCTGCCCGCTTTACCGATACTTTCGAATTCCATCGGCAGGTCAAGGTGCGCTTCGGTCAGGAAGTCAGTGCCCGCACCGCCTGGCTGCCAGGCTTTGAATTTCAGACCGTCACGCATACCACCAGCGTAATCTTCGAGGATCTCGCGTGCAGTGGTGCCGAACGGCAGTTCCCACAGGCCCGGATTTTTCACCCGACCGGAGAAGCCCATCAGCTTGGTGCCAGCATCTTTACTTTTCGAGATGCTCTGATACCACTCCACGCCGTTAGCAAGGATCGCCGGAACGTTACACAGGGTTTCGACGTTGTTGACACAGGTCGGTTTGCCCCATACGCCGGAGGTTGCCGGGAAAGGGGGTTTCGAGCGTGGGTTAGCACGACGCCCTTCCAGGGAGTTGATTAACGCTGTTTCTTCGCCGCAGATGTAGCGCCCTGCCCCGGTATGGACAAACAGTTCAAAATCAAAACCTGTTCCCATAATATTTTTGCCAAGCAGACCCGCCTCGGTCGCTTCGGCAATGGCACGGCGCAGATTCACTGCCGCCTCGATATATTCGCCACGCAGGAAGATGTAGCCACGGTAAGCTTTCAGCGCAAACGCGGAGATGAGCATACCTTCCACCAACAGGTGCGGCAGCTGCTCCATCAGCAGGCGGTCTTTATAGGTGCCTGGCTCCATTTCATCAGCGTTACACAGCAGGTAACGGATGTTCATGGATTCGTCTTTCGGCATCAGGCTCCACTTCAGGCCAGTCGAAAAGCCCGCGCCGCCGCGCCCTTTCAGACCAGCGTCTTTGACCTGATTGACGATTTCGTCCGGAGAAAGCCCGGTCAGCGCCTTACGCGCGCCTTCGTAACCGTTTTTGCTGCGATATTCGTCCAGCCACACTGGCTGTTTGTCATCACGCAGACGCCAGGTCAGCGGATGCGTTTCGGGAGTACGGATAATGTTTTTCATTTATACCGCTCCAGCAATTCAGGGATCGCTTCCGGGGTCAGATGCGCGTGAGTATCCTCATCGATCATCATGTTTGGCCCTTTATCACAGTTCCCCAGGCAGCAAGTTGGCAGCAGCGTAAAGCGGCCATCAAATGTCGTTTGCCCTGGTTTGATGTTCAGCTTTTTCTCCAGCGCCGCCTGAATGCCCTGGTAACCGTTGATGTGACAGACCACGCTGTCGCAATAACGGATCACATGACGGCCTGCCGGCTGGCGGAAGATCTGGCTGTAGAACGTTGCCACACCTTCGACATCGCTCGCCGGAATACCCAGCACGTCGGCGATCGCGTGGATCGCGCCATCCGGCACCCAGCCACGCTGCTTCTGAACGATTTTCAGCGCTTCAATGGACGCCGCACGCGGGTCTTCGTAGTGGTGCATCTCGTGCTCAATCGCTTCACGCTCTGCCGCACTCAGCTCAAAAGCCTCGGTTTGTGGTTGTTGATTCTCGTGCATAATTAGCGGTCCACATCTGACATAACAAAATCGATACTGCCCAGATAAACAATCAAGTCAGACACCAGGCTACCGCGGATCGCCGCCGGAATTTGCTGCAAATGCGCATAACTCGGCGTGCGGATACGGGTGCGATAACTCATGGTGCTGCCGTCGCTGGTCAGGTAGTAACTGTTGATCCCTTTGGTCGCCTCAATCATCTGGAAAGATTCATTGGCAGGCATCACCGGCCCCCACGACACTTGCAGGAAGTGGGTGATCAGGGTTTCGATATGTTGCAGCGTGCGCTCTTTCGGCGGCGGCGTGGTCAGCGGATGATCCGCTTTGAACGGGCCTTCCGGCATGTTGTTGAGGCACTGCTCAAGAATACGCAGGCTCTGGCGCAGCTCTTCCACTTTCAGCATCACGCGGGTGTAGCAGTCAGAAACACCACCGCCCACCGGGATTTCAAAGTCGAAGTTTTCATAGCCAGAATAAGGACGCGCCTTACGCACGTCGAAGTCGATCCCGGTGGCACGCAGGCCTGCGCCGGTGGTGCCCCACTCCAGCGCCTCTTTCGCGCCATAGGCGGCAACGCCCTGGGAACGACCTTTCAGAATGGTGTTTTGCAGCGCCGCTTTCTCGTAAGACGCCAGACGTTTCGGCATCCAGTCGAGGAACTCACGCAGCAGGCGATCCCAGCCACGCGGCAGGTCGTGCGCTACGCCGCCAATACGGAACCACGCCGGGTGCATACGAAAACCAGTGATTGCTTCCACCAGATCGTAAATTTTCTGCCTGTCGGTAAAGGCGAAGAACACTGGCGTCATCGCGCCGACGTCCTGAATAAAGGTCGAGATATACAGCAGGTGGCTGTTGATGCGGAACAGTTCGGAGAGCATTACGCGAATAACGTTAACGCGATCCGGCACGGTGATCCCAGCCAGTTTCTCTACCGCCAGTACGTACGGCATTTCGTTGACACAGCCGCCGAGATATTCGATACGGTCGGTATACGGAATGTAGCTATGCCAGGACTGGCGCTCGCCCATTTTCTCTGCACCGCGGTGGTGGTAGCCGATGTCTGGTACGCAGTCGACAATCTCTTCGCCATCGAGCTGCAAAACGATACGGAAAGCACCGTGCGCCGACGGGTGGTTCGGACCGAGGTTGAGGAACATGAAGTCCTCGTTTTCGGTGCCGCGCTTCATCCCCCACTCTTCCGGTTTGAAGGTCAGGGCTTCCATCTCCAGATCCTGTTTGGCTTTAGTCAGCTCAAACGGCGAGAATTCGGTGGCGCGCGCCGGGTAATCTTTACGCAGCGGGTGACCTTTCCAGGTTTGCGGCATCATGATGCGGCGCAAATTAGGGTGACCGTCGAAAGTGATGCCAAACAGATCCCAGGTTTCACGCTCATACCAGTTAGCGTTAGGGAACAGTTTGGTAAAGGTCGGTACGTGCAGGTCGTTTTCTGCCAGCGCCACCTTCAGCATGATGTCGCGGTTACGATCGATAGAGATCAGATGATAGAAAACGGAAAAATCCGCGGCAGGTAACCCTTCGCGGTGTGTGCGCAGACGTTCGTCCATGCCGTGTAAGTCAAACAGCATGACGTAAGGTTTCGGCAGTTTCTTTAAGAAATCGCCAACTTCCAGTAATTGTTCACGCTTGATCCACACAACGGGAACCCCGGTGCGAGTCGCCTGAACAGTAAAGGCATCCGGCCCAAAACGGTTGCGCAGTTCGCCAATCACCGGATCATCAAGATGATCGCGGGTCTGCCAGGCGGGTTCTTGCGCGGTTAAGTCGGTCATATTGTTCACCATTGCAAATGGTCCGTGGTGACTGTCGGCGCAGTAAACTTCGCGAAATAGATTTAGGAATAAGCGAAGAAAAATCCCTTTGCCGACAGGCGCAAATTAAATCTCGTCAGGTGTACGCAGGTTGGTTACGGCAATGCGCTCACCGCGCTTGCGTTCGCGCTCTGATTGCATATTGGCGCGATAAACGCCCTGATCGCCAACCACCCAGGAGAGCGGACGACGTTCTTTGCCGATAGATTCCTGCAACAGCATCAGTGCCTGCATATACGCTTCAGGACGCGGCGGGCAACCCGGAATGTAAACATCAACCGGAATGAATTTATCGACGCCCTGCACAACGGAATAAATATCGTACATACCGCCGGAGTTGGCACAGGCACCCATTGAGATAACCCATTTTGGCTCCAGCATCTGGTCATAGAGACGCTGAATAACCGGTGCCATTTTGGTAAAGCAGGTTCCTGCCACCACCATCAGGTCAGCCTGACGCGGCGAAGCACGCAATACTTCTGCGCCAAAACGCGCCACGTCATGCACCGCGGTAAACGAAGTCACCATCTCAACGTAACAGCAGGAAAGACCGAAGTTATACGGCCAAATTGAGTTTTTACGACCCCAGTTAACCATGTCATTGAGCTTGCCCATAAACACGTTTTTGTTAACTTCTTGCTCCAGAGGGTCGGTTACGATCTCCTGCTTTTGCAGGGGGTAACGGTCGTTCTCACCGTTGGGATCTATGCGGGTGAGCGTATAATCCATCTTAATGCCTCGCGGTTAGCGTTGACGATTAGCGATACTGTTCGTTTCCGGGTTCATACGCTCGCGGCGTGAACGCGCGGGCGTCCAGTCCAGCGCGCCAATTCGCACCAGATAAACCAGACCTGCCAGTAACACAAAAATAAAAATTGCAGCTTCCACAAAGCCTACCCAGCCGCTTTCGCGGATAGAGGTTGACCATGCGAACAGATACAGCGCTTCAACGTCGAAGATAACGAAGAACATGGCCACCAGATAAAACTTGGCGGACAGGCGTAAGCGGGCGGAGCCGACCGAGTCGATACCTGATTCAAACGGTACGTTTTTTGACCTCGCGCGTGCGCGACCGCCTAAAAACCAACCGCCTACCAGCATCAGGCAACACAGGCCAATGGCAACGATAAGAAAGATAGCGAATGCCCAGTGATGAGCGATGACTTCAGTGGATGTTGACATACTCATTGCTTACTCATCAAAAGTAGCGCCAGATTCCCTGCTCTTCACGGCAGATGGACGCCACATCGATTCATGGGGAGGAATAAAAAAAACCTTACAATCACTGTAGAAACTCTTCTATACAGCTAATTGATGTGGTTTTTTACTCCTTTCTATAACCTTTTGTCAACCTTAACAAAAGTTTCTTCACATTGGTTTACATAATATCAACACCATTAGCATTTAATGCTCTTTCACCCCAGATCTTTGACGACTCCAGGATAATTAGATGTTGTTGAATCGTGTCCGTTGTGAAGCAATGGAAAAAAATACGGGTCTATTTTGACAGGAATTTGTGTCAATGCCTCCCCCCAAAGAGAGTATTTTCTTGATCTGTGACACGCTTTTGTCATTTTATAACAAAAATGCAGCAACAGATTTACGTATTTTTTAACATGGATGTAACACGTGTTTTTTTTCAGGCGATTATTTGTGCGTACGGGGCGTGAATTTCTGGTGATTGAAAAATGAACAGTTTTGTGCGTTCTGCACTACGCGAGGAAGGTTTTTTACCAAAAAACAGCCGCTGGGGTTTTAACTACCCCCAGCGGCTCGTTTTTACACTATTGTCTCAGGAATTATCTCTCGTCCGTCGATTACTCAATATCCCTTTCAATTAACACTGAGTCATCTCCTTCCGGAGCAGACATTGGACTGTATTGCCACGGATTATGGTAGCTCTCCATCGCCTGATAAATCACCTGGGCCAGCTCATTATTGCTGGACGGGTCGTAGCACAGCAGATACTCGGTATCGGGAAGAGGCGGTAAGCCATCTACTCCACTCAGCACACGCAGGTCCGGACTCATCATCTCGACCGGCCTTGCCGTCACACCAAGACCCGCTTTCACTGCCGCACGAACGGCCGGAAGCGTTGAGGCAACATAAGCCAGTCGCCAGGGAATATCTGCTTTATTAAGCGTCGCCAGCACCATATCGCGAAACGGACTGGGATTATCCAGCAATACAAGAGGGATCGGCTCGCCTTTTTGCAATACGTATTCCGCGGCGCAGTACCAGTGTGTTGGCGAGGTACGCAGGTTCAATGCCTTAAAGGCAGAAGGACGATGGGTGGTTACCATCAAATCCACTTCCTGGGATTCCAGCATTTCTACCATGTAGGCATTACGTTTAACGTGGACATCCAACGCTAGTTTCGGATAAACCGAACTCACGCGATTTAGCAGGAAAGGTAAGATCGTATCGGCAGATTCATCTGAAGCACCGATAGTTAACACACCCTGAAGATTACTGAACATTAATGATGAGCAGGCCTCATCATTAAAACGCAGAATTTTCCTGGCGTAACCAAGAAGTTGAATGCCATGTTCAGTTAACAGTTTGTTGCGACCGTGACGAGCGAACAGTTCTTTCCCAACGAGTTGTTCCAGACGCTGCATTTGCTGACTTACAGCAGACTGAGTACGACACACAGCGGCAGCTGCGGCAGCAAAAGTGTTCAGATCGGCAACAGCAACAAATGTTCTCAGCAGATCGAGGTCGAGGTTAATTATCGGACGATTTGCACTTATCATATATTATCACTTACTGGCGGCTCATACTGAGCTGGTTAATGCTGTGCACACACAAACAAGCAATTCCATTTGTAATGTGCCTCCCTGGCAGTTTCATCCGGAACCCGGACGAAAGTAAAAATGCATATGAGTTGCACTAAAAAAGTGACTCACATTGTTCCGTTATAATGCCTGAAGTAGATCACAGAATATATCTTCAGGAATCGCATATCTATTAAGTTACTCACTCTTTTCTATTTATGACATGCGCGTGTTTGTGTAAATGTGAGTCCTCGTTCCACTCTCGTGCAACATCGCTGGTCATACGCGAACGCGTACAAACAGCAACGGTGAAGCGGCATCAAGAGCAGGGAACCGTCATTTATGTGAGCATTTTACCCCAAAAACCTTTTATTTATAAGGGTCATTGCGAATTATCTGATGCAAAGTTATGTTATGTTAGGCAAAGTAATCTTCTATTATTAATAAGCACAACAAAACCTTTTTGAATATTAAATAATAATTAATTAGCATCACCCACATTCATTAATTTCGCTTAACAATAGTTTCACGCCTTGCCCCCATTGCGACACATCGGAAATCATCACGCGGTTAAACTCTCCGTAATGCGGAAATATCATCATCCTTTCATTAGAGATTTCTTAAACGAGGCATTTTGACACAATTATCACACAGATAAAAAAACCAAAATCAGAATTAAAAACCAGAACAAATCACTATTTATTACCAGTTATTAAGCATACACCACTCATTATTTTGCCATTATTAAGCCATAAACAGCACAATCAAGCCTTCTCCTCTGGCAAAATCTTATTCTGCAGACCTTCAAAACACCGTCCTGGGGGAGTACATTGTTCTAAGCTGACTTCCACGGCAGGGAGTGGCGATAACAGCAAAAAGGTCAAGATTCATGTCACCCATTGAAAAATCCAGCAAATTAGAGAATGTCTGTTACGACATCCGTGGTCCGGTGCTGAAAGAAGCAAAACGCCTGGAAGAAGAAGGTAACAAGGTACTGAAACTGAACATTGGCAACCCTGCCCCGTTCGGTTTTGACGCGCCAGATGAAATCCTCGTTGACGTGATACGCAACCTGCCTACCGCTCAAGGCTATTGCGATTCCAAAGGTCTTTACTCCGCGCGTAAAGCCATCATGCAGCACTACCAGGCTCGTGGCATGCGTGATGTTACCGTGGAAGATATTTACATCGGCAATGGTGTATCGGAGCTTATCGTTCAGGCAATGCAGGCATTGCTGAACAGCGGGGACGAAATGTTGGTTCCTGCACCTGATTACCCACTATGGACCGCAGCGGTTTCGCTCTCCAGCGGTAAAGCAGTGCATTATCTTTGCGATGAATCCTCTGACTGGTTCCCGGACCTCGATGATATTCGCGCTAAAATTACGCCTCGTACGCGTGGGATCGTTATTATCAACCCGAACAATCCAACCGGCGCGGTATATTCCAAAGAGCTTTTAATGGAGATTGTAGAGATTGCACGTCAGCATAATCTCATTATCTTTGCCGATGAAATTTATGACAAGATTCTCTACGACGATGCCGAGCATCACTCAATTGCGCCGCTGGCACCTGATCTGCTGACCATTACCTTTAACGGATTGTCGAAAACGTACCGCGTTGCAGGCTTCCGTCAGGGGTGGATGGTGTTGAACGGACCGAAAAAACACGCCAAAGGCTACATCGAAGGTCTGGAAATGCTGGCTTCAATGCGCCTGTGTGCTAACGTTCCTGCGCAACACGCCATTCAGACCGCGCTGGGCGGTTATCAGAGTATCAGTGAATTTATTACCCCAGGCGGGCGTCTTTACGAGCAGCGTAACCGTGCGTGGGAGTTGATCAACGATATCCCGGGCGTTTCCTGCGTGAAACCGCGCGGTGCGCTGTACATGTTCCCGAAAATCGATGCCAAACGCTTTAACATTCACGACGATCAGAAAATGGTGCTCGATTTCCTGTTGCAGGAAAAAGTCCTGCTGGTGCAAGGGACGGCATTCAACTGGCCGTGGCCGGATCACTTCCGCATTGTCACGCTACCGCGTGTCGATGATATCGAGCTGTCTTTGAGTAAGTTCGCGCGTTTCCTTTCTGGTTATCATCAGCTGTAATCTTAATTTCACTGCCGGAGATTGCATCCGGCAGTGTTATCCCGCCACAATGACCTGATGATGTCATCATACGTAAGGTCACTATGAAACAGAGCCATTTTTTTGCCCACCTCTCCCGCCTGAAACTCATTAACCGCTGGCCGCTAATGCGCAACGTGCGGACGGAAAATGTGTCCGAACACAGTTTGCAGGTAGCGATGGTCGCCCATGCGCTGGCAGCCATCAAAAATCGTAAATTTGGCGGTAATGTCAACGCCGAACGCATCGCTTTGCTGGCGATGTACCACGATGCCTCAGAAGTGCTCACAGGCGATCTCCCTACTCCGGTGAAATACTTCAATTCGCAAATCGCTCAGGAATACAAGGCTATTGAAAAAATCGCTCAGCAAAAACTGGTCGATATGGTGCCGGAAGAGTTGCAGGATATCTTCGCGCCGTTGATTGATGAGCATGCGTATAGCGATGAAGAAAAATCGCTGGTGAAACAGGCAGATGCACTGTGTGCATATCTGAAATGTCTGGAAGAGCTCGCGGCCGGGAATAATGAATTCTTGCTGGCAAAAACGCGGCTGGAAGCAACGCTTGAAGCGCGCCGCAGTCTGGAGATGGACTACTTCATGGAAGTATTTGTTCCCAGCTTCCATCTTTCACTCGATGAGATTAGCCAGGATTCGCCACTGTAAGATGCGGCGTCAACGCTTTATCCTGCCTACATTTGGATTTGATTTGTAGGCAGGATAAGACGCGTTTGCGTCGCATCAGGCATTGCGCACCGGATGCGACATCTCATTAAAACGGAAACAGCATCGGGATCATCACCACGCAAACCACCATCACGATAATGGTGAACGGAACGCCAAGCTTCACAAAATCACTGAAGCTGTAATTTCCCGGACCTAAAACCAGTGTGTTAACGGGTGAAGAAACGGGCGTCATAAAGGCGGCAGATGCTGCCATCGCCACGACCATCGCAAATGGATAAGGCGACACCCCCATCGTTTTGGCAGCAGCCAGCGCAATCGGAGCCATCAACACCGCCGTCGCGGTATTAGAGATAAATAGCCCAATAACCGCCGATAAGACAAACAAACACCCCAGCATCATATGTGGCCCGTAGCCGCCGCCAATGTCCATCAACCCTTTCACTGCCAGCGCGACACCGCCCGTTTTCTGTAATGCCACAGCAAACGGCATCATCCCGACTATCAAAATAATGCTTGGCCAGTGAATGGATTTATAGGCGCTTTCAGCATCGATACAGCGGAATTTCCCCATCAACAGGCAGGCGATGATAGCGGCAACAGGATTAGGAATTTCATCAGTCAGCATTAACGCCACCATTAGCACCAGACAGAAAATGGCATGGGGTGCCTGGCTGTGCGCGGGCGATGCTTCACTCACCTCTTCCGGTAAGTTCAGCGCTACGAAGTCGCGGCCCTGTTTGGCCAGCATACCGATCAGTTTCCAGTTACCCACAACCAGGATGATATCGCCCAGCAGCAGAGGCTCATCCGCCAGCGAACCTTCCAGCGCCACGCCATTGCGCTTTAGCCCCACCACATTCAGTCCGTAGCGGGTACGAAAACCAATTTCGCGCACCGATTTACCAATAAGTTCTGACTCAGGAATTAATGAAATCTCTGCCATGCCCACATCAAGGGCCTGGTCAGAAAAATACTCGCCGCGCAGTACCATCGGCTCCAGCAATTGCTCACTACAAAATTGCCGGAGATCGACATCAGCCGCAGACATATCAATAAGCAAAACGTCACGCGCGCGAAATTCAGAAACCCCATTAACGTTCACGATAACGCGACGAAAACGCCGCCAGCGTTCAACACCGATGACGTTAGCGCCATAACGTTCACGTAATTTGAGATCGTCCAGTCGTTGGCCAATCATTGGCGAACCGGGACGAATAGCCAAACGACGCGCACGGCCGGTAAGTCGATATTCACGGATAAGATCACGGAACGTACGACGCTTCCAGCCTTCGCGCTGCGGGGTCTGGGTATCCCCTTTCAGCATGAAACGCATCACTAGCATATATAAGATGCCCAGAATCAATACGACCAGGCCGATGGGCGTTACGCTAAAGAAACTAAAACCATGATAGCCTTCACGCAGCAATTCACTGTTGACCACCAGGTTTGGCGGCGTCGCCACCAGCGTCATCATGCCGCTTATCAGCCCGGCAAAACTTAACGGCATCATCAGACGGGACGGCGACGTTTGCATGCGCATCGCAACGCTTAACACCACGGGAATAAAGATAGCGACGACGCCGGTTGAACTCATAAACGCACCAAGCCCCGCGACGGTCAGCATCAACAAAACCAACATTTTGATTTCACTGTTGCCCGCCACTTTGACCAGCCATGTTCCCATTACGGTAGCAACACCGGTACGGACCAAGCCATCGCCAATAATAAACAAGGCGGCAATCAGGACTACGTTGGGATCGGAGAAGCCAGAAAATACTTCGGAGACCGTCAGCGTTCCGCTTAATGCAAACGCGACAATAACAAACAAAGCGACCGCATCCATACGCACTCTGCCCGTCGCAAACAAGACGATGGCAACGGCCAGTAATGAAAGAACCCAAATCAATTCACCGTTCACAACTTATCCTTGTTAATTGAGGGGGGATGGCTTGATTCTGCCATAAAAAAGCCCCAACGAAATGGGGCTAAATCATGATCAGGTGTTTCACTGAATAATAACATCACCATTTGGCTGTTTGGTCACAGTAATTTGCTCCAGACTGTGAAGGACAAAATCGACCTCATTCAGGCGCGGGGTATCTGCCGGAGCGTTAACTGCAATTACATGGCAACCCGCGGCCAGGCCGGAAAGCACGCCAGCAGGAGCATCTTCTACCACCACACACTCCTGCGGCGCAAGCCCCAGCAGCTGCGCACCTAACAGATACGCATCAGGCTCTGGTTTTCCGCGCTTCACCCGCTCAGCGGTCACAAACACCTCTGGCGCAGGAAGTCCGGCTATTTTATGGCGCGCTCGCGCTACCGGCATGGAGCCAGAAGTCACAATGGCCCACGGAATACCTGCTTTATTCAAATGATTGAGTAAGGCAATTGCCCCCGGAAGCGCGGTAATACCTTCGGTTTCCGTGGCCTCGATTTGCTCCAGACGTGTAAACTCGGCGGCAATGTCTGCCTCGGATTTGCCCACCATAAAATGGCGCAGAGAGGTAATCGCCTGTTTACCATGAATGAAAGCCAGAACCTCTTCCGGTGCTAACCCATGACGTCTGGCCCAGTTGCTCCACGCCTGCTCTACCGCAGGCAGGGAATCCACCAGCGTTCCATCAAGATCAAACAGAAAACCTTTGCACCGCACGCGGGCCTCCTCAGGCGTTGATAATTTGATTAATTTCGTTGGCGCTCAGATGGTACTGACGCGGGCAGGCATGCCACACATTAAGCATGCGCTGATATTTTTCCCACATTGGCGTCTGGGCGTTAAAACCGTGTGTTCCGGCGTCAAAATGGGTATAGCGCCCTTCTACGTTAACCATAAAGCGGACATAACCGAGGTAACGCGCTTCAGTGGCGACGTCAAAGCCGAGGAAGGTGACACGACGTTCATCGATGGATTGCTGGTCCTGCAAATTAGACCAGGAAACATGCAACGCATGATACATCTCCATAATGTCGATGATGGTGCGGCAGGTTTCTTCTTTCAGCTCGCCAAACTCGCGATCCAGTTCACGCATCTGTAATCCATAACCACGCTCAATGATTGTTTGCAGGCGGCGGTAACGTTCAGCATTTGCCGGATCGAGCATCGTCATCATTTTGTACTGGTTAGACAAAATAAGACGTTGCGCGTTGGTCATTTCCATTGTGGGCTCCTGTATCACTCTACTACGGTGAAAAAAAAGAAGGCTTATCTATGCCTTCTGAAAATGATGACAAACGCAAAATTGCCTGATGCGCTACGCTCATCAGACCTACGTAATCTCTGCAATCTATTGAAACTGCATATTTTTGTAGGCCGGATAAGGCGTTCACGCCGCATCCGGCATGAACAGAGCGCACTTTGTCAACAATCTGAGAAGGCTTATCTATGCCTTCTTTTATATGCGTAATCAGGGGTCAATTACAAATCATCAAGGAAAGTTTTATCCAGTTGTTTGAAGGCGCGCTTAAGCGTGTCAGCTAATGCCTGGTAATCCGGTTTGCCTTCGACGGGTGCCAACACCTGTCCAGACTCCTGCAATTTACCGCGAACTTCATAAAACCAGTTGAGGATTGCAGGGGGTAATGGCGTTACTGAACGCTTGCCCAGCCACCACAATCCCTGCATGGGTAAACTTAAGGCGAACAGCGCAGTGGCAACTGCCGGTCCAAGCTGGCCGCCCAGGGCAATCTGCCAGCAGAGAGTAAACACGGCGATCGGCGGCATAAAACGGATCGCATAGCGCGTCATCTTGATAACGCGATTTTCAACAAAGACCGGGGCAAGGCGTTTTTCCAGCGGCCACGTCTTTGAGTAATGCTGTCCCCGGCGAAACAAACTAAAAAAATTAACAGAACGATTATCCGGCGTTGACATGCCTCACCTCAACTTCACATATAAATTTTTCAAAAATTTGTGCAAATTCACAACTCAGCGGGACAACGTTCAAAACATTTTGTCTTCTATACCCACTATCAGGTATCCTTTAGCAGCCTGAAGGCCAAGTAGTACATACTCATTGAGTCGTCAAATTCATATACATTATGCCATTGGCTGAAAATTACGCAAAATGGCATAGACTCAAAATATTTTTTCCATCATGCAAAAAAAATTTGCAGTGCATGATGTTAATCATAAATGTCGGTGTCATCATGCGCTACGCTCTATGGCTCCCTGACGTTTTTTTAGCCACGTATCAATTATAGGTACTTCCATGTCGAGTAAGTTAGTACTGGTTCTGAACTGCGGTAGTTCTTCACTGAAATTTGCAATCATCGATGCAGTAAATGGTGAAGAGTACCTGTCTGGTTTAGCCGAATGTTTCCACCTGCCCGAAGCACGTATCAAATGGAAAATGGACGGCAATAAACAGGAAGCGGCTTTAGGTGCAGGCGCCGCTCACAGCGAAGCGCTCAACTTTATCGTTAATACTATTCTGGCACAAAAACCAGAACTGTCTGCGCAGCTGACTGCTATCGGTCACCGTATCGTACACGGCGGCGAAAAGTATACCAGCTCCGTAGTGATCGATGAGTCTGTTATTCAGGGTATCAAAGATGCAGCTTCTTTTGCACCGCTGCACAACCCGGCTCACCTGATCGGTATCGAAGAAGCACTGAAATCTTTCCCACAGTTGAAAGACAAAAACGTTGCAGTATTTGACACCGCGTTCCACCAGACTATGCCGGAAGAGTCTTACCTCTACGCCCTGCCGTACAACCTGTACAAAGAGCACGGCATCCGTCGTTACGGCGCGCACGGCACCAGCCACTTCTATGTAACCCAGGAAGCGGCAAAAATGCTGAACAAGCCGGTAGAAGAACTGAACATCATCACCTGCCACCTGGGCAACGGTGGCTCTGTTTCTGCTATCCGCAACGGTAAATGCGTTGACACCTCTATGGGCCTGACCCCGCTGGAAGGTCTGGTCATGGGTACCCGTTCTGGTGACATCGATCCGGCGATCATTTTCCACCTGCACGACACCCTCGGCATGAGCGTTGATGCTATCAACAAACTGCTGACCAAAGAGTCTGGCCTGCTGGGTCTGACCGAAGTGACCAGCGACTGCCGCTATGTTGAAGACAACTACGCGACGAAAGAAGACGCGAAGCGCGCAATGGACGTTTATTGCCACCGCCTGGCGAAATACATCGGTGCCTACACTGCGCTGATGGATGGTCGTCTGGACGCTGTTGTATTCACCGGTGGTATTGGTGAAAATGCCGCGATGGTTCGTGAACTGTCTCTGGGCAAACTGGGTGTGCTGGGCTTTGAAGTTGATCATGAACGCAACCTGGCTGCACGTTTCGGAAAATCTGGTTTCATCAACAAAGAAGGTACCCGTCCTGCGGTGGTTATCCCAACCAACGAAGAACTGGTTATCGCGCAAGACGCGAGCCGCCTGACTGCCTGATTTCACACCGCCAGCCTAGCTGGCGGTGCTGTTTTGTAACCCGCCAAATCGGCGGTAACGAAAGAGGATAAACCGTGTCCCGTATTATTATGCTGATCCCTACCAGAACCAGCGTCGGTCTGACCAGCGTCAGCCTTGGCGTGATCCGTGAAATGGAACGCAAAGGCGTTCGTCTGAGCGTTTTCAAACCTATTGCTCAGCCGCGTGCCGATGGCGATGCGCCCGATCAGACCACGACTATCGTGCGTGCGAACTCTTCCACCACGACGGCCGCTGAACCGCTGAAAATGAGCTACGTTGAAGGTCTGCTTTCCAGCAATCAGAAAGATGTGCTGATGGAAGAGATTGTCGCGAACTACCACGCTAACACCAAAGACGCTGAAGTCGTTCTGGTTGAGGGTCTGGTCCCGACACGTAAGCACCAGTTTGCCCAGTCTCTGAACTACGAAATCGCTAAAACGCTGAATGCGGAAATCGTCTTCGTTATGTCTCAGGGCACAGACACCCCGGAACAGCTGAAAGAGCGTATCGAACTGACCCGCAACAGCTTCGGTGGTACCAAAAACACCAACATCACCGGCGTTATCGTTAACAAACTGAACGCACCGGTTGATGAGCAGGGGCGCACTCGCCCGGATCTGTCCGAGATTTTCGACGACTCTTCCAAAGCTAAAGTGAACAACGTTGATCCGGCGAAGCTGCAAGAATCCAGCCCGCTGCCAGTTCTCGGCGCTGTGCCGTGGAGCTTTGATCTGATCGCGACTCGTGCAATCGATATGGCTCGCCACCTGAATGCGACCATCATCAACGAAGGCGACATCAATACTCGCCGCGTTAAATCCGTCACTTTCTGCGCACGCAGCATTCCGCACATGCTGGAGCACTTCCGTGCCGGTTCTCTGCTGGTAACGTCCGCAGATCGCCCTGACGTACTTGTTGCCGCTTGCCTGGCTGCGATGAACGGCGTAGAAATCGGTGCCCTGCTGCTGACTGGCGGCTACGAAATGGACGCGCGTATTTCCAAACTGTGCGAACGTGCTTTCGCTACCGGCCTGCCGGTATTTATGGTGAACACCAACACCTGGCAGACTTCTCTGAGCCTGCAGAGCTTCAACCTGGAAGTTCCGGTTGACGATCACGAGCGTATCGAGAAAGTTCAGGAATACGTTGCTAACTACATCAACGCTGACTGGATCGAGTCTCTGACTGCCACTTCCGAGCGCAGCCGTCGTCTGTCTCCACCAGCGTTCCGTTATCAGCTGACTGAACTGGCGCGCGAAGCGGGCAAACGTATCGTTCTGCCGGAAGGCGACGAACCGCGTACAGTTAAAGCAGCCGCCATCTGTGCTGAACGTGGTATCGCAACTTGCGTACTGCTGGGTAATCCGGCAGAGATCAACCGCGTTGCAGCGTCTCAGGGTGTAGAACTGGGGGCAGGCATCGAAATCGTTGATCCAGAAGTGGTTCGCGAAAGCTATGTTGGCCGTCTGGTCGAACTGCGTAAAAACAAAGGCATGACCGAAACCGTTGCCCGCGAACAGCTGGAAGACAACGTGGTTCTCGGTACGCTGATGCTGGAACAGGATGAAGTTGATGGTCTGGTTTCCGGTGCTGTTCACACCACCGCTAACACCATCCGTCCACCGCTGCAACTGATCAAAACCGCACCGGGCAGCTCTCTGGTATCTTCCGTGTTCTTCATGCTGCTGCCGGAACAGGTTTACGTTTACGGTGACTGTGCGATCAACCCGGACCCAACCGCAGCACAACTGGCAGAAATTGCGATTCAGTCTGCCGATTCTGCCGCGGCCTTCGGTATCGAGCCGCGCGTTGCTATGCTCTCCTACTCCACCGGGACTTCTGGTGCGGGTAGCGACGTAGAAAAAGTTCGCGAAGCAACTCGTCTGGCGCAGGAAAAACGTCCTGACCTGATGATCGACGGTCCACTGCAGTACGACGCTGCGGTAATGGCTGACGTTGCGAAATCCAAAGCGCCGAACTCTCCGGTTGCTGGTCGCGCTACCGTGTTCATCTTCCCGGATCTGAACACCGGTAACACCACCTACAAAGCGGTACAGCGTTCTGCCGACCTGATCTCCATCGGGCCGATGCTGCAGGGTATGCGCAAGCCGGTTAACGACCTGTCCCGTGGCGCACTGGTTGACGACATCGTCTACACCATCGCGCTGACTGCGATTCAGTCTGCACAGCAGCAGTAATCTCGTCATCATCCGCAGCTTTGCGCTGCGGATACCTGAACCGGAAATAGTCACTATTTCCGGTTTTTTATTCTCTTAATTTGCATTACTACATTCTGATTATCCTGCTAAGCTGCGCTGCATCAATGAATTACGCAATCTCACTTTGCATACTTACCACTTTGTTTTGTGCAAGGGAAAATTTGCGCTATGTCCGCAATCACTGAATCCAAACCAACCAGAAGATGGGCAATGCCCGATACGCTGGTGATTATCTTTTTTGTTGCTATTTTAACCAGTCTCGCCACCTGGGTAATTCCGGTGGGGATGTTTGACAGTCAGGAAGTGCAGTATCAGGTTGATGGTCAAACAAAAACACGCAAAGTCGTAGATCCACACTCATTTCGCATTCTGACTAACGAGGCAGGCGAACCTGAGTATCACCGCGTACAGCTGTTCACGACGGGCGATGAACGTCCCGGTTTAATGAACTTCCCGTTTGAAGGGTTAACCTCAGGATCGAAATACGGTACAGCCGTTGGCATCATCATGTTTATGCTGGTGATTGGCGGCGCGTTTGGCATCGTGATGCGTACAGGAACTATTGATAACGGCATCCTGGCACTTATTCGCCATACACGCGGAAATGAAATTCTCTTTATTCCTGCGCTGTTTATTCTGTTTTCACTTGGCGGCGCGGTATTTGGGATGGGGGAAGAGGCCGTCGCCTTTGCCATTATCATCGCACCGCTCATGGTCCGGCTGGGCTATGACAGTATTACCACCGTCCTGGTGACCTATATCGCCACACAAATCGGTTTTGCCAGTTCGTGGATGAACCCGTTTTGTGTGGTCATTGCTCAGGGGATTGCCGGCGTTCCGGTACTTTCCGGCTCCGGCTTGCGCATCGTGGTGTGGGTTATCGCTACGTTGATTGGCCTGATCTTTACCATGGTGTACGCCGCACGAGTGAAAAAGAATCCTCTCCTGTCACGCGTGCATGAGTCCGACCGCTTTTTCCGTGAAAAACAGGCTGATGTTGAACAACGTCCATTTACCTTTGGTGACTGGCTGGTATTGATTGTCCTGACCGCCGTAATGGTCTGGGTGATTTGGGGCGTAATCGTTAATGCCTGGTTTATTCCAGAAATTGCCAGCCAGTTCTTCACAATGGGTCTGGTGATTGGCATCATCGGCGTTGTTTTCCGCCTTAACGGCATGACGGTTAATACCATGGCTTCATCCTTTACCGAAGGGGCGCGAATGATGATCGCCCCTTCCCTGCTGGTGGGTTTCGCCAAAGGGATTTTGCTGCTGGTCGGTAATGGTGAAGCGGGTGATGCCAGCGTGTTAAATACCATCCTCAACAGCATTGCCAATGCCATTAGCGGTCTGGATAACGCGGTCGCGGCCTGGTTTATGTTGCTCTTCCAGGCGGTATTTAATTTCTTCGTGACGTCCGGTTCTGGTCAGGCAGCGTTAACCATGCCGTTACTGGCACCGCTTGGCGATCTGGTCGGTGTTAACCGTCAGGTTACCGTGCTGGCGTTCCAGTTTGGTGATGGCTTCAGTCACATCATTTACCCGACCTCGGCTTCGTTAATGGCGACGCTCGGCGTTTGCCGGGTGGACTTCCGTAACTGGCTGAAAGTGGGCGCGACACTGCTTGGACTGCTGTTTATTATGTCCAGCGTGGTGGTGATTGGTGCTCAGTTGATGGGCTACCATTAAGTCGAAAATCCCCTTGCCAGTCTCTCTGGCAAGGGGAACTGATTACAATAACTCTCTGGCTGCCGCCACAATATCATGTGCGGTTAATCCGTACTCTCTCTGTAAAAAGTCCTGAGTTCCTACCTGACCATAGCGTTCCTTCACGCCCACGCGACGCATCGGTACTGGGCAGCTTTCGACCAGAACCTCCGCAACTGCAGACCCCAGACCATTGTGAATACTATGGTTTTCACAGGTCACAATACGCCCGGTTTTCTCGGCATAATTTCTAATTAACATGCGATCAACAGGTTTAAGGGTAAACATATCAATCACTGCGGCACTCACACCGCTCTGTTCCAGTTGACGCGCGGCCTCCAGGGCCTCCGCTACCATAATGCCATTAGCAATCAGCGTAATATCAGTGCCTTCACGCAGGACGTTGCCTTTACCAATAGAAAATGTTGTTCCTGGCGCATAGATACTTGTCGCTTGCTTACGGATCGTACGAACCCAGTAAAACCCATCAAGATCCACAAGTTGGCGTAAAATATCACTAAACATCACCGCATCGGTCATTTCCAGCACGACCGAATGCGCCAGCCCACGTACAATCCCCATGTCTTCAAACGACATATGTGTTCCACCGTTGTGACAAGCAGTAACACCTGCATCGGAAGCAATCACTTTGACATTGCCACGTTGGTAATCAAGCGACATAAATAACTGATCAAAACAGCGACGGCTGGCAAATGCGGTAAAGGTATGCACAAATGGCTTGCGACCAGTCAACGCCAGACCTGCTGCTGTACCAATAACGTTGGCTTCCATAATGCCGCAGTTGATTACCTGCTGTGGATAATCCCGCGCCACGCTATCCATTGCCATGGAGCTCATTAAATCTGCTTCAAGAGCAATGACAGCACCACCAGCCTCAATCTGCTGCGCGATGAATCCGGCATAGACTTTGCGCATTTCAATACTGTCTTTTTGTCCTGCAGGTGCGAGCTTAATCATGCATGGCCTCCAGTTGACGAATAGTTTCGTTTAGCGTCTCCTTTATTTCTGGCGTCAGACGCAGGTGATGAGAATTGCTAAGTTGCTCAAGGTACGGCACGCCCTGCCCTTTAATGGTATCAAGGACGACAATAAGTGGTCTGGCATCTGTCGGCCTGACAGGTTTCACTACCTGCACTAACTCATTAATGTCATCGCCTTTTACCGTTATGACATCAAAACCAAAAGCACGGAATTTCGCTTCTAAATCAAATGGATTGATAATCTTATCCAGTTCGCCATCAAGTTGTTGTTTATTCCAGTCGATGAAAACCGTGAGATTATTCAGCCGATGGTGAGCAATAAACTGGAAGGCTTCCCAGCATTGGCCTTCGTTAAGCTCTCCGTCACCGACAATACAAAAAACCCGATTACTGCGGCCCGCCAGTTTATGGGAGAGCGCCATCCCACCGGCAATAGATATCCCCTGCCCCAGCGATCCTGTGGTGACATCAACACCGCGAGTTTTTAGTCTGTCGGGATGACTTGGTAAGCGCGTACCGTTCTGATTTAAGGTACTTAATTCTTCCAGAGGAAAATAACCTTTCAGCGCCAGAGTGCTATAAAGGGCCGGCCCTGCATGTCCTTTCGACAACACAAAGTAGTCGCGCTCAGACCAGTCAGGGTCCGCAGGATCAATTTTCATCACTACGCCATACAGTACCGCCAGTGTTTCAACCACCGACATACAGCCGCCATAATGGCCAAAGCCAAGATGATTCAGCGATTTAAGTGTTTCTGAGCGAATATCCCGTGCAAATTGAGTGACTTCTCTGACATTCATGATTTATCTCCACTCGTTTCTTGCGCCTGAGTAGCAACTTTGTTTTTAGCAAAAATATTCCAGGCGACCAGCAATGCAAACAGCGCCACCACAAGTCCCGTAATCGCAAAAGGAGAGAGATATCGCGCAAGGTTGCCGAGAACGATCCCGATAGCGCCAAAATCCGCATCAGAAAACGTGGTATTGGCAAATCCAATCGCCCCGAGAACAGGCAGTAACAACACGGGCAGGAACGTAATCAATAACCCATTCGCAAACGCCCCGATCATTGCACCGCGACGTCCTCCCGTGGCATTACCAAACACACCCGCAGTTGCTCCGGTAAAGAAGTGAGGCACAACGCCAGGGAGAATTAACACCAGATTCATCTGGCCCAACAGAAATAACCCTACCAGACCGCCAAGAAAGCTAAACAGAAACCCTACCAGCACCGCATTTGGCGCATAGGGATACACGACCGGGCAATCGAGAGCCGGACGTGCGTTAGGCACCAATTTTTCAGAGAATCCCGTAAATGCAGGTACAATTTCCGCGAGGATTAAACGCACACCTTGCAGAATGATAAATACCCCTGCGGCAAAGGTAATGGCCATGATGATGGCGTAGACCAGGTAGTTCTGACCGCCACTGAACTGGCTTTCGACATACTCACGACCGGCACTGATTGCCATGATCAGATAAATGACCATCATCGTCAGGGAGATAGAGATAGAACTGTCGCGCAAAAAACTCAGATTTTTCGGTAAGTTCATCTCTTCTGTCGAGCGAGAACCTTTACCGCACACACTACCAATCCAGCCTGAAAGGACATACCCCAAAGTACCAAAGTGCCCAAAAGCGATTTCATCGTTACCAGTAATACGCCTCATATAACGTTGGGCCAACGCGGGGAAAAATGCCATCACCAACCCCAGAATCAGCGACCCGGTAAAGACCAGTGAAATCCCTTCAAAACCCGCCACCGTAAGAATTACACCAATCATGCAGGCCATATAAAAGGTGTGGTGCCCGGTCAGGAAGATATATTTCAGGCGGGTAAAGCGGGCAACAATAATATTAGCCACCATACCAAATGCCATAATAAGTGCCGTCGATGCGCCATATTTCTCCAGCGCAATAGAAACAATAGCCTCATTATTTGGAATGATGCCTTGAATATTAAACGCATGTTCAAACATACTACCCAGTGGATTTAACGATCCCACCAGGACTGTTGCGCCACCGCCCAACACAATAAATCCGAGAATAGTTTTGATTGTGCCTTTAACAACATCAGAAAAAGCTTTTTTCTGGGCAACCAGACCAATTAAGGCAATCAACCCAACCAGTACCGAGGGTACTTTCAGGATATCAACAACAAAATTCAGCGTTTCAAGGATAAACATATCCACCTCGCTTCAATTAGAATTATCGTTTGGCGAACCAGTTGCGCAGTTGCGTTTCGAGTTCATTAATATCAATGATGTTGTTGATAACCACCAGTTGACTTTCCGGCACGCTGGCACTGGCGGCAATATCTTTCGCCATCACAAACAAGTCGGCTGCGCCTGGAGTTGCGGATGAAAGATCGGAGTGTTCCACTTCCGCATCTATCTCCATTTTTTTCAGGATCTTTTTAATATTCATTTCAACCATAAAACTACTACCAAGCCCTGACCCGCAAATAGCCATGATTTTCATTGTATTCACCATTTTAAATTGTAGAAGTTCCCATTGCGCAATAGCGTAATGTTATGTTGTAAAAATACTAAATAGGTAACGCAATCAGAATCGTGAAATTATCTCTTTTATTTCCTCTAGTGTGTTAGCCTGGTGTAATGCCCGTAAATCTTTTTCGCTTGAGAATAACTCTGCCAGTACTGAAATCATTTCTATATGGCTGTGGTTATCCGGTGCGGCAAGCAAAATAATGATATCTACTGGGTCAAACTCTTTCGCATTAAAACCCACGCCTTTTTCAAGTTTTAATAACGATAACCCTAATCCTTTAGCCCCTTCTTCTGGTCGTGCATGAGGCATCGCCAACCCTGGCGCCAGAACATAATAGGGTCCCAATTCTTCATGCTGTTTTTTTATTGCAGTAAGATAATCCTTTGTAATTAGTCCGGCGTCCAGTAGCGGTCTGCCACAAATATCCAATGCCTGTTGCCAGGAATCGACACTCTTACGCAATGCAATTGTTGAATCAGAAAGCCAGGTATTAAGCACTTGTCCTCCTCATTTTCCGTGTCAATGCGCAGACTTTAAGCAAGCAACGGTGGCATATCTGAGATCAATCTCACAAAGATAGCGCTATCAAAATGTATCATTCATATTTGTGATAGCGCTATCAAAACGGATTTCACTGAAATCCAAGCTTCTGGCAGAAATTAAGGGGTATACTCTGCTACCAACAGGAAGCCGTCGATGACAAGCAAAAAAAATCTCCATATGTAGTCACTGAGCAGGATTTTGTATGGCAATAACCCGAAAACGTCGCAGTACAGGTAAAGTCACTATCGCCGATGTCGCGCAACTCGCGGGCGTTGGCACAATGACTGTATCCAGAGCGTTACGTACGCCTGAACAAGTTTCCGATAAACTACGAGAGAAGATTGAAGCCGCTGTAAATGAACTAGGGTATATGCCTAATCTCACTGCAAGTGCGTTGGCATCAGCATCTTCTCGCACTATTGCGATGGTCGTACCAAATCTGGCCGAAGCGGGATGTACAGAAATGTTTGCCGGACTACAACATGTGCTACAGCCTGCGGGATATCAGATAATCCTGGCCGAGTCACGCCACCGCCTGGAACAAGAAGAAAAACTGCTGGAAACCCTGCTGGCTTCGAATATCGCCGCAGCAATTTTGCTCAGTGTTGAGCATAGCGATACCGTGCGCAACTGGCTCAAAAATGCCTCAATTCCCGTTATGGAAATCGGTGCCATTCGTACCGACCCGATTGATATGAACATTGGTATTGATAATGTCGCTGCGATGTTCGAACTGACGGATATGCTGGTACAACGTGGTTATCAGAATATCGGCCTGCTGTGCGCTAACCAGGAACAGTGGATCTTTCAGCAACATTTACAGGGATGGTATAAAGCCATGTTGCGCCATCATATGTCTCCCAACCGCGTTATTAACGCCGCTCTGCCACCGGTCTTTTCCACCGGAGCGTCACAATTGCCAGAATTTTTACTCGCATGGCCGGAACTGGATGCTCTGGTATGTGTGTCTGATGAGCTGGCCTGCGGTGTTCTGTATGAGTGTCAACGAAGACGTATCAAAGTGCCTGACGATCTCGCCGTAGTAGGATTTGGCGACAGTGACGTTAGCAAAGTTTGCCAACCGCCGTTAACAACAATGGCGGTTCCTCATCGGAAAATTGGTCTGGAAGCAGGGAAGGCTTTACTGGAACGAATAAAAGAAGGTAACTGGAGCGATCGAAAACCCATCGCTCCCAGTTTGTGCTTGCGAGAAAGCTGCTGAAACTTATTAAGCCTCTTCCGAATCTTCTTGAGTTTCTCGTTCATTCCTGGCATTGCGCTTCATCCACAACGCCAGCGCTTTCAGCGAGTCTGGAGTGAACTCGTCGCAACGTGCGGTAATTTCTTCTGGCGTCAGCCAGCAAACTTCACTGACTTCATCTTCCTGTAGGGCGAAGGGACCGTGAGAGACGCAGCTGAACAAGGCGCCCCAGACACGGCAATTTTTATCTTCGAAATAGAACTGCCCGTGCTCGGCAAAGGGGACACCGGCAATGCCCAACTCTTCTTCCGCTTCGCGACGTGCGGATTCAAGAAGTTGCTCATCGGCCTGGACTACACCGCCTGCGGTCGCATCTAACATGCCGGGTAAAAAGTCTTTTGTCTCGGTACGACGCTGGACCAGAATTTTGCCCATGCCATCATGTACGACGATATAAGTTGCACGATGACGCAGACACTGTGCCCGCATTTGTTCCCGGCTGGCTTGTGCAATGACTTCATTCTCTTCATTGACAATATCCACCCATTCAGTACTTGCCAAACGACGCTGTTCCATTATCAGGAAACCTTCTTTTTCTGGCGCTCTTACGGCGCATTAATGAGTTGTGGGTAAATTACGGATTAATCGCGACCTGCGCAATGATACTTTGATCATTGAGTGCGATGACACTAAGTACGTTATTATCCAGCATGCCATAACTCGCCGGATTACCGCCTTTCGGAATACTCACCGAGCCGGGGTTGAAGTGGAAAATCTCCCCCCGCTGTTCTGCTACTGGCAGATGGGTATGACCGTACACCAGCACATCGTTCTGGTTTAAAGCAGGCAGATTTTCCGGGCCAAAAAGATGACCATGCGTCAAAAACAGACGTTGTTTTTCCAGTAATACCTGTTGCCACGGCGCGGTTAGGGGAAAATGCAGCAGCATTTGGTCCACTTCGCTGTCGCAGTTGCCGCGCACAGCGATAACTTTATGTGCCACTTCATTAAGCCGTTCAGCGACTTTGGCTGGCGCGTAACCCTCCGGTAAAGCATTACGCGGACCGTGATTCAACACGTCGCCAAGGATCACCAGCCACTGGGCACCGCTTTGGGCAAACAACGCCAGAACACGTTCCGTCGCCGGTAACGACCCATGAATGTCCGATGCAAACATCAGTTTCATCACTCACTCCTCGTCGAAAAAACGTAAGCTATGATACTGGATTCTGTCGTTGCTATCAGCCAGATTGCTTCGCCGAAAGTGCAATAAAACGCTGGACAGACGCTCGCTGCCACTGGAATGTCGCATAATCCACCAGGCGTTCAGGCACCTCATCGCCATGTAGTACCAGACGGTTAATCATTAACGCCAGATCAGTATCGGCAATGCACCATTCACCAAATAAATTTGGCTTACCCAGAGCTAACAAATGTTCTGCCATCGCGAACAGTTTCTCTGCACTGGCTTTTCCCTCTGCCGTTAGTGGCGTTTTTTTCGCACCAGCAAAAACGACGTCCGTCGGACGTTCTTCGCGAATGGGCATCTGACCAAAGCGTGATAGCGGGTTTACTCATTATGTCCTCGGCAATAAAGGGGGCTTGCAATCAAACTATAGAGCCTTTTTGTCACTGTCACGTGACGAATACTCACGCAAGTCGTCGCGCTTTCTATACTTGTGTTGTTCAGATGATTAGACAACCGGAGCTGCAATGATCGATCTCTATTTCGCCCCGACACCAAATGGTCACAAAATTACGCTGTTTCTCGAAGAGGCAGGGCTGGATTATCGCTTGATTAAGGTAGACCTGGGGAAAGGCGGTCAGTTTCGTCCGGAATTTTTGCGCATTTCGCCTAACAATAAAATTCCGGCAATTGTTGATCATTCTCCAGCCAATGGCGGCGAACCGTTAAGCCTCTTTGAGTCTGGTGCCATTTTGTTGTATCTGGCAGAGAAAACGGGACTCTTTTTGAGTCATGAAACGCGTGAACGCGCCGCCACATTACAGTGGCTATTCTGGCAGGTCGGCGGGCTGGGGCCGATGCTTGGGCAAAATCATCATTTTAATCACGCGGCACCACAAACCATTCCTTACGCTATTGAACGTTATCAGGTTGAAACTCAGCGTCTGTATCACGTGCTAAACAAGCGGCTGGAAAACTCGCCCTGGCTGGGTGGAGAAAACTACAGCATTGCAGATATTGCCTGCTGGCCGTGGGTTAATGCCTGGACTCGCCAGCGAATTGACCTCGCCATGTATCCGGCAGTGAAGAACTGGTATGAGCGAATTCGTTCGCGCCCTGCCACCGGGCAGGCACTGCTAAAAGCACAACTCAGTGATAAGCGTTCGGATAGTTAACAGATACAGGTTCTCGTGTATTATTTCATCCTAATTAAAACAACGGAGAACCTGCAATGGCACAACCTGCCGCTATTATTCGTATAAAGAACCTTCGTTTACGTACGTTTATCGGAATTAAGGATGAAGAAATTAAGAACCGTCAGGATATTGTTATCAACGTGACTATCCACTACCCCGCCGATAAAGCACGCACCAGCGAAGATATCAACGATGCGCTGAATTATCGCACTGTAACGAAAAACATTATTCAGCACGTTGAGAATAACCGCTTCTCTTTGCTGGAAAAATTAACTCAGGATGTGCTCGATATCGCACGTGAACATCACTGGGTGACGTATGCTGAAGTGGAGATCGATAAACTGCACGCGCTGCGCTACGCCGATTCGGTATCCATGACCTTAAGCTGGCAGCGTTAACCGCCATATCGGGAGGCTGCATGAACATAGTGATCACCGGAGGGACGGGATTAATTGGCCGCCATTTGATTCCGCGTTTACTGGCGTTGGGACATCAAATCACGGTAGTGACGCGTAACCCGCAGAAAGCCAGCTCCGTTCTCGGCCCCCAGGTGACACTATGGCAAGGGCTTGCCGATCAACGCAACCTCAACGGCGTTGATGCGGTAATCAACCTGGCCGGAGAACCGATTGCCGATAAACGCTGGACTCACGAGCAAAAAGAGCGTCTCTGCCAAAGCCGCTGGAATATCACGCAAAAACTGGTGGATTTAATTAATGCCAGCAACACGCCGCCGTCGGTACTCATTTCCGGTTCGGCAACGGGCTATTATGGCGACTTAGGTGAAGTGGTGGTTACCGAAGAAGAACCACCACATAACGAATTTACCCATAAACTCTGCGCCCGCTGGGAAGAGATTGCTTGTCGGGCGCAAAGTGACAAAACGCGAGTGTGCCTGCTGCGTACCGGCGTAGTGCTGGCACCGGATGGCGGTATCCTCGGTAAAATGCTGCCGCCGTTTCGTCTGGGCTTTGGCGGTCCGATTGGCTCCGGTCGGCAGTATCTGACCTGGATTCATATCGATGATATGGTCAACGGTATTCTCTGGCTACTGGATAACGAACTGCGCGGGCCATTTAATATGGTTTCGCCCTACCCGGTACGCAATGAACAATTTGCCCATGCGCTCGGTCATGCGCTGCATCGCCCGGCCATTTTGCGCGTCCCCGCGACCGCCATTCGGCTGTTAATGGGCGAATCTTCAGTACTGGTGTTAGGTGGACAACGGGCCTTGCCCAAAAGGCTGGAAGAAGCGGGGTTTGCGTTTCGCTGGTACGATTTAGAAGAGGCGCTGGCGAATGTTGTTTGCTAATGTGGTTTACTGCAAACATCCGCCAGTTAACTCCCGGTGTTACAGGGTTAGTGGCTTTGAGCGATAAGATCGTCTGGCGAAAGTCGGGTCAGTGTCAAAACTAACTCTCGGTCTAAACCTCTCTCCAGCATCTCCTGAGCAATACGCAGGGCTTCTTCGCGTTTGCCCAGAATTAATCCATCATTCCGCCCTTCTTCACGTAATCTGTCAGCAATGGTCATCAGTTTCTCCTTTTCTTGTGGTGCTCGTTCCGCTATCTCACCAATAAATGCACGGAAACGCTGGGCATCCCCCGTTTGTAATACGTAATTAAACAGGGCTTTTAGCTGTCTGTCATTAGTGTTTCCTGTAAGCAAAAGAGAAACTATTTGATCGACTAATCCCAACAGATCGCGCTGACGAATATGTTTCTGAATTAACTCCAACAGCGCCATTTTGCGATGTTGCATAATCTCGTCATCTGGCATCACGGTAATATCCACCAGCGGAAAAGCCGATGAATAAATTTTGCGGGCTATAGCAGGCTCGGCAAATTCATCAAGCCAGCAGAGTGAATAAGGATAAGGGCTTCTGCAACCATGATAAAACAGCATGGGGATCACCAATGGAAGCTCTTTATAGCCCGCATCAAGATGGTTTTGCATCGCCGCAATGGAATAGCGCATCATGCGAAAAGCCATTAATTCCTCCGGCTTACTTTGGTGCTCTATCACCACATAAATATAACCCGCTCCCTCCTGCGTTTTCACAGACCACAATAGGTCGGAATAATATTGCCGCAGGTCTTCATCAATAAAACTGTTTGGTTCCAGTTTGAGCGTCGTTAAATCACACAGTTTGCGCAGCGGAGCAGGAAGGTGGATATCAATAAAATCCCGCGCGGTGTCTGGATGGCGTAAAAAAGATTTAAATACCGCATCATGCGGCGTGGAAGTTGTCGATATTGTCATGGCGTTCCGTTACACCTCAAATTTAAGATGACGTGACAATAACCACGATTAACACCCAATGCAGCAGGCAGTTTTTATCTTTGGACAGCGAATTCAGAAGTATTTTTAGCGGACTGCAACTTTTACTTTTCAGCGGAAGCTGACTCGCAAATTCCCCATGAAAATACTCCGGCAGCGTTAGCCACCGGAGAGAAAATTATTTCAGCGATCCCTTAAGGAACTGTTGCAGACGAGGGCTTTGCGGGTTACCGAATAACTGTTCTGGTGCGCCCTCTTCTTCTATTTTCCCCTGATGGAGAAAAATGACATGAGTAGAAACATGACGAGCAAAGCCCATTTCGTGAGTCACTACCACCATGGTTTTCCCCTCTTCTGCCAGTTGCTGCATAATACGCAACACTTCGCCTACCAGTTCAGGATCGAGCGCCGAAGTAGGTTCATCAAACAGTAGAACTTCCGGTTCCATTGCCAGCGCCCTTGCGATGGAAACACGCTGTTGCTGACCTCCAGACAGGTGCACCGGGTATTTACCCTGCGCACGTTCGTCTATTCCGACTTTCGCCAGATACTTCACCGCCCGCTCGCGCGCTTCCTGCTTGCTCAGGCCCAACACCTGAATCGGCGCTTCCATGACATTTTCCAGCACCGTCATGTGGCTCCAGAGATTGAAGTGCTGGAATACCATCGTCAGGCGCGTGCGCAGTAAACGTAGCTGATTTTTATCGGCAACGTTGAGTTGACCGTCTTTATCGCGCACCAGATTGATCGTCTGACCGTTGACCACGATCGATCCTTCGCTCGGCTTTTCGAGGAAGTTAATGCAGCGCAGAAAGGTACTTTTCCCCGATCCCGACGATCCGATGATACTTATTACATCTCCGGCATTCGCTTGCAGTGAGACCCCTTTCAGCACTTCGTGTTCACCGTAGCGTTTGTGCAAATCGATAACGTTTAATTTATTCTCAGACATCGTATTCTCAGTGCGTTGAAGAAGGTTTCACATGCTGCAACCAGCGTTTTTCCGCTCTGCGAAAGAGGCTGATCAGGACATAAGAGATGATTAAATAGAGCACCGCGGCAATGCCGAAGGCGGTAAAAGGTTGATACGTGGCGGCGTTAATATCGCGGGCTATTTTCAGCAGATCCGGCACCGTGGCCGTAAACGCCAGCGCGGTAGAGTGCAACATCAGGATCACTTCGTTGCTGTAGGCTGGTAGAGCAATACGCAGCGCAGAAGGCAAAATAATGCAGCGATACATTTTAAAGGTCGAGAAGCCATAGGCTCTGGCGGCTTCAATTTCCCCATGCGGCACTGAACGGATCGCCCCGGCAAAAATCTCGGTGGTGTAAGCGCAGGTGTTAAGCGTCAGCGCCAGCACGGTACAGTTCAGGCCACTGCGGAAAAAAGCGTTCAGCAACTCGGTACCCTTAACAATCTCCAGCGTGTACATGCTGGAATAGAACACCAGCAACTGTACATACAGCGGTGTACCGCGAAAAATATAAGTAAATAACCAGATTGGAAACTGGATGTATTTATTACTTGAGACGCGACCAATCGCCAGAAACAGCGCCAGAACTCCACCTATCACTACCGACAAAATCAGCAGCCACAGGGTGATCGCCACGCCAGTAAAGCGATAACCGTCGGTCCACAGCAATGGTTTCCAGTATTCATGTAAGATTTCGATCACAGGTCAGCCCTCTTCACGCCCACGGAGTAGCGGCGCTCAAGTAACAGCAGCACACCATTGGAAACGGTGGTGAAAACCAGGTAAATCACGCCACAGACGATGGCGAAATAGAACGGTTCCCAGGTACTTTTGCCCGCCAGCTGCGTGGCTTTGACCACATCTTCCAGGCCGAGTAACGAAACCAGTGCGGTAGATTTAAGAATCACTTGCCAGTTGTTGCCAATGCCTGGCAGGGCGTAACGCATCATCGCCGGAAACATGATCCGCCGAAACACTTGCCCACGAGTAAAACCGAACGCCGTCGCCGCCTCTATATGCCCTTTCGGCACAGCCATAAACGCGCCACGGAACGTTTCGGTAAAATAAGCACCGTAGATAAAACCGAGAGTGATAATACCAGCGACCATCGGATCGATATCAATCTGTCCGACACCCATCGCCTCCGTCACCGTGTTTAGCGCAATCTGCAAACCGTAGAAAATCAGCAGCATCAACACTAAGTCCGGCACGCCACGAATCAGCGTGGTGTACCCTTCGAAAATCAGCCCCAAAAGCCGATTTTGCGAGAGCTTACCGCCAGCGCCAATTAAACCAATGATTACAGCGAGCACTACAGAGCTGATAGCCAGCTCCAGCGTGACGAGCGCACCCTGTAAAATAACACCTGAAAACCCATACAACATGCAGCCTGTCCTGTCAGTGTGGTGAATTACCGCCTCTTGTCTCCCTCCGGTTACCCGAAGGGAGCGGGCTTTCTTTCACCGATGGCGATTAGCCACCATAAACATCAAAATCGAAGTACTTTTTCGCTAATTTCTCGTAAGTACCGTCAGCGCGCATTTCGGCAAAGGCTTTATTCAGTGCTTCGCGCAGTTCGTTATCTTCTTTACGCAGGCCCATGCCAGTACCTACGCCAAACAGTTTTTCATCTTTAACAGACGGGCCGCCGAATTTGTAATCTTTACCGACAGGTTGTTTGAGGAAGCCTTCGCTGGCGGCGACCTCATCCTGGAATGCGGCATCAATACGTCCGGCGGTCAGATCAGAGTAAATGTTGTCCTGCCCCTGATAAGAGACGATTTCAATACCTTTTGGTGCCCAGTACTCGTTACCGAACGTCTCCTGAGTAGTACCCTGCAATACGCCTACCCGCTTGCCTTTCAGTGACTCGACTGTCGGCTGAATGTCGGAATTTTTCGCCACCACCAGACGAGAGTCGGCAGCGTACAGTTTGTCGGTGAAGGCTATTTCTTGCTGACGTTTTTCCGTAATGGAAAGCGATGACATGATGGCGTCAATCTTCTTCGCTTTTAAGGACGGGATTAACGCATCCAGTGGGTTTTCGACAAACGTACATTGCGTATTGATGCGTTTGCACAACTCCTTCGCCAGATCAATATCGAAGCCAACCAGTTCGCCTTGTGAATTTTTTGATTCAAATGGCGCATAGGTCGGATCGGTACCGATACGGATGTTTTGCGGAATCGCAGCAAACGCCGCAGTTGCGCTGGAGAAGGCCAGAACCAGAGAAAGCGATAGCACCAGTTTTTTCATAATGTCCTCAACTGACAGTCTTTTTATAGGGAATATTTACAGGTTTGTTACACTTATCGTGCCATAAAATTGACCATCAAGGCAAAATATCCCGCCCCGTCAGATGTATTATTTTTCATTAAAAATGCTTAAGCATGCATTTCAATGCACCACGATAGTGCAACAAACCTGGCGTGCACCATGATGATCATTCCATCAGGTACAGCTTCCCTGCGACGTATCAGTCACCGTAGACATTAAAGTCGAAATACTTTTTCGCCATCTTGTCGTAGGTGCCGTCCTGACGCAGTTCGCCAAGCGCCTTATTGAACGCAGCCGTCAGTTCAGCATCATCTTTACGTAGGCCTACACCGGTGCCGTCACCGAAGTATTTTTTGTCTTTCACTGATGAGCCAGCAAAGGCGAACACTTTACCGGCAGGTTGCTTGAGGAATCCTTCGCTGGCCGCAACTTCATCCTGCAATGCGGCATCCAGACGTCCTGCAGCCAGATCGGAATAGACCAAATCCTGGTTGGCATAGGCCACCACATCCACGCCTTTGCTACGCCAGGTCTCGTTAGCGTATGCTTCCTGAGTTGATCCCTGCAGCACACCCACATGTTTACCTTTCAGTGAATCCAGCGTTGGCTGAATCGGCGAACCTTTGGCGGCAATTAAACGAGAGTCCGCGGCGTACAGCTTGTCGGAGAACGCAATTTCCTGCTGACGTTTATCGGTAATGGAGAGCGACGAGATAATGGCGTCGATTTTTTTCGCTTTCAATGAGGGGATCAGCGCATCAAAGTCACTGGCAACCCAGGTACATTTCACCTGCATCCGTTTGCACATCTCATTACCGAGATCGATATCAAAGCCAACAAAGTCACCTTTGGCATCTTTCGATGAGAACGGTGCATAGGTGGTATCTGTTCCGATACGTACCGTCTCCGGTAGCGCCGCATAGCTGGAAACCGCTGCGGAGAGACCGACTAACAAAGACAGAGCGAGAATCGACTTCTTCATACATAACCCTCAAGTGAAATGGCTTTTTATGTTGTGTATTGTGTTGTGTGTTTGCAGGCTCGTTCATGCAGGTCTTATGCCATCTTGCCGACAGCTGCAATATTCAATGTTAAATATGTTAATAAGACGTTGCATTATTATCCTAAAATTGAAGATAGCAGGTATGGTGGTTGAATCGCAGCGTTTCGATTGAATGGCAGGAACAAAATGTTGAGGATTTGATCGCGGTTGCAAAATTGCCCTGAAACAGGGCAACAGCGGAATTATGCGCCCTGCCAGCGGGAAAAGAGATCTTCGGGAAGCGTTATCGCAAACTGGTCAAGAACACGGTTAACCGTCTGATTTATCACATCATCAAGGGATTGTGGGCGATGATAAAACGCCGGAACGGGAGGCATAATCACCGCGCCAATTTCTGCCGCCTGAGTCATTAAACGCAGGTGGCCTAAGTGCAACGGGGTTTCACGCACGCAGAGCACCAGCGGGCGGCGCTCTTTCAGCACCACATCTGCCGCACGGGTCAGTAAACCATCGGTATAACTATGGACAATGCCGGAAAGCGTTTTGATTGAACAGGGTAAAATCACCATCCCCAGCGTCTGGAAAGAACCTGAAGAAATGCTGGCAGCAATATCGCGCGCATCGTGCGTCACATCAGCTAACGCTTGCACCTCGCGCAGGGAGAAATCCGTTTCGAGAGATAAGGTCTGGCGTGCTGCCTGACTCATCACCAGATGCGTTTCAACATCTGCGACGTCGCGCAGAACCTGTAATAAACGCACGCCATAAATCGCGCCGCTGGCACCGCTGATGCCTACAATGAGTCGTTTCATAAATAGTTGTCCTGTCAGACTTGCAGGCAGACTTTGCAGGATTTCGGCGGGAGTTGCAAGTCAGGGTGCCAGACCGGCACCCTGAGCGAAGGCATCATCCTTCGTTATGCATTTCAAGATTTTCCACTTCGTTCTGACGTTGCACGGCTTTGGCGTCGTCATTACGTAAAGTATCGAGGAAATCGAGGTAGCCCTGATCAACATCTTTGGTAACGTAGATGCCGTTGAACACCGAGCATTCAAACTGCTGGATATCCGGGTTTTCAGCGCGAACGGCTTCGATCAGATCGTTCAGGTCCTGGAAAATCAACCCGTCAGCACCGATGATCTGGCGAATTTCATCCACTTCACGACCGTGGGCGATAAGCTCCGTGGCGCTTGGCATATCAATACCGTAAACGTTCGGGAAGCGAATTTCCGGTGCCGCAGAGGCAAGATACACTTTCTTCGCTCCGGCTTCGCGTGCCATCTCGATAATCTGCTCAGAAGTGGTGCCACGGACGATGGAGTCGTCGACCAGCAGGACGTTTTTATCGCGGAACTCAGCGCGGTTGGCGTTCAGTTTACGGCGCACGGACTTACGACGCAGCTGCTGACCCGGCATGATGAAGGTGCGGCCAACATAGCGGTTTTTGACGAAGCCCTGGCGGTACGGCTTGCCCAGAATACGAGCAATTTCCAGCGCGATATCACAAGAGGTTTCCGGGATCGGGATCACCACGTCGATATCCAGATCTTCCCATTCGCGGGCAATTTTCTCGCCCAGCCTGGTGCCCATATTCACACGCGCGCTGTAAACGGAAATTTTGTCGATGAACGAGTCCGGGCGGGCAAAGTATACATACTCAAACAGGCACGGATTGCTGACCGGATTGTCAGCACATTGACGGGTAAACAGCTGCCCTTCTTCAGTGATGTAAATCGCTTCGCCCGGCGCGACGTCACGCAGGAACTCAAAGCCCAGCGTATCGAGCGCAACGCTTTCAGAGGCGACCATATACTCGGTACGACGCTCATCAATATCGCGTTTCCCCAACACCAGCGGGCGAATCCCGTTAGGATCGCGGAAAGCAACCATACCGTGGCCGATAATCATCGCCACACAGGCATACGCGCCGCGGATTAAGCGGTTTGTGGCAGCAATGGCGGCGAAGATGTTGTCGGCTTCCAGCGGATAGTGTCGGAAGTTGTCCAGCTCGCTGGCGAAGATATTAAGCAGAATTTCCGAGTCGGAAGTGGTGTTGATGTGGCGGCGTTTTTCTTCAAACAGTTTTTTACGTAACTCATGCGCGTTGGTCAGATTGCCGTTGTGGGCAAGCGTAATACCATACGGGGAGTTAACGTAAAACGGCTGCGCTTCAGAGGCGCTGGAGCTGCCAGCCGTGGGGTAACGCACATGACCAATGCCCATATTGCCCTGCAAACGCTGCATATGGCGAGCTTCAAATACATCGCTCACCAGCCCGTTCGCTTTACGCAAACGGAAGCAGTTATTGGCATCTATGGTGATGATGCCGGCGGCATCCTGACCGCGATGCTGAAGCACCGTTAAGGCATCATAAATCGACTGGTTAACCGGCATAACACCGGCGATACCGACAATACCGCACATACGTCTTTTTCCTCGTTAAGCCACATCTCAGAGCACTTACGCCCTGGGCAAGAAACTTGACGAGCTTTGCAGATAGTCAAAAAACCATCTGATGATAAAACTGAACTGCGGGATCAATTGTGATTTGCTCCAGTCTTCGCTTTTCGACACCCCAGTAAAGGAGTCGAGAAAGAAGAGAATGGCGGCGACAATCAACACACCGCGCAATGCGCCGAAACAGACACCCAGCACCCTATCGGTGCCTGACAACCCCGTTTTCTCCACCAACTGGCCTATCACGAAGTTCACGATAGCACCAACGATCAGGGTAGCGATAAACAGTACCGCGATGGCAATCCCATTTCGAACCAGTTCGTCTTCAAAGCCCGTAAACCAGACTGACAGGTAAGTGTAGTAATGACTGGCAACAAAGAAAGCACAACCCCATGTCACCAGCGATAACGCTTCACGTACAAAGCCACGGATCAGGCTAACCAGAGAGGAAAAAGCAATCACCGCGATTATGGCGTAATCAATCCAGACCATATGTGTCCCACGATTTTACGCCCTGTCATCCTGTTCGGGGCGCATTCTAACAGAAAAAGAAAACGTTTGCGTAGGGATTTCCTTCCCGCGCATCAATAAAAATGGCGCTGAAAAAACATTCAACGCCATCGACTTTTTATGCCTTTGCAGCTTAGGGCTATGCGTGTCGGATGCGGCGTGAACGCCTAATCCGACCTACGGTTCTACTCCAGCACAAGCCTGATAAAACGCGCAGGCGTCGCATCAGGCAAAACCGTATTAATTCGGTGTATAGCCCATTACCACGCCACTTAAGCCAGAAAGCTGCTTGAGCTCACCCAGCGAACCTTTCAGCTTCTCTTTAGAAGCATCTGGCCCAACCAGAATACGGGTAATTTTACCCTGCACTGGCGTGGATGGCGACGTATAAACCCGATAACCAGCACCGCGCAGCTTACCGACAATCTCATTCACTTTATCGGCATTTTTCAGCGCCCCCAGTTGCACAACATAGGCTTTACCCGTCGGCGCTGCTTTTTCTTCCACGACCGGTTTCGGCTCAGGTGGCGCTTCTACCTTTGGCTTAGGCGGCTCCACCGGTTTCGGCTTCGGTGGGGCGACCGGTGCAGGTTCCGGTTCAAACTCGGTGTTATTGGCTGCAATAGTGGCCGGATCGAGCGACGGTGCAGCGGCGTCACCAGCCCGCACCTCTTCAGCTGCGCCTTCCGGCGGCTGCGTCGGCAACGCCTGGGTGGCGGCTGGCATCATATCAGGCTCATCGCGATCGCCCGCTTTCGGCACCAGCGGGATAGCCGCGAACTCATCCTGATAATGTTTTTTCTGCCCGTCCAGCAGTCCTGGAAGTACAATCACCCCCAGTGCCACCAGCACGATCGTGCCCACTAACCGATTCTGAAACTTACTTGCCACCGCTTCTCCTCGCGTCAATCACTTCCATGACATGTGCGACCGTGTGGAACGAACCACACACCAGCACGGTATCTTCCGCTTTAGCGTCCACCATTGCGGCATCCCATGCCTGCGCAACGCTATCAAATGATTTGCCGTTACCCAAATGCTCAAGCAGTTGTTCTGCCGTGGCACCGCGCGGCCCTTCCAGTGGCGCACAATACCAGTCATCAACCACGCTTTTCAACCAGGCCAGAGTTCCGGCAATATCTTTATCATGTAGCATACCGATAACCGCCAGCACGCGCCCGTTTTTCGGTAGCGCTTTCATACGCCCGGTGAGGTATTCCGCTGCATGTGGATTATGCGCGACATCAAAAATAACGCGTGGCGATTCGCTCACAATCTGGAAACGGCCTGGCAAAATTGCGCTGGCAATCCCGTCGCGAATGGCATTTTCACTGACCTCAAGCCCGCTGGCACGCAGTGCCGCCAGCGCCGTTGCTGCATTCGGTTGCGGGACAAGCGGCAACGGCAGATTTTCCAGCGTGCCGTGAGCATCGCTAAACGTCCAGTCATGATCGGTGACAGAATAGTTCCACTCAACGCCCCGACGTTGTAGCAGTGCACCTTTTTCCTGCGCCACATCAGCAATGGTAGAAGGCATTTCCGGCTCACCGACAATTGCCGGTTTTTCACTGCGGAAGATGCCTGCTTTCTCGCGACCAATACTTTCGCGATCTGGCCCCAGCCAGTCAGTATGATCCAGCGCAATGCTGGTCACCACCGCAACATCGGCATCGACAATATTAGTCGCATCCAGACGACCACCCAGCCCTACTTCCAGAATCACCACGTCAAGTTGTGCCTGTTTGAACAGCCACAACGCCGACAGCGTACCGTACTCGAAATAGGTCAGGGAAATATCATCGCGTGCCGATTCAATCTCCGCAAAAGAGGCGGTGTGGGCCGATTCCGGCAATTCCTGCCCCTGCACACGAACGCGCTCGGTATAACGCACCAGATGCGGAGAACTGTAGACCCCCACTTTGTACCCTGCCGCCATCAGAATCGACTCCAGCGTACGGCAGGTGGTGCCTTTGCCATTCGTACCCGCAACGGTAAACACAAATGGCGCTGGTTTCAGAACGCCAAGACGCGCCGCGACCTGGCTCACGCGCTCAAGGCCGAGATCGATAGTTTTACTGTGCAGGTTTTCCAGATAAGAAAGCCACGAAGCCAGAGGCGACGCGGCTTGAGGAGTGCGTTTGATAATCATGGTATCCGCTGATTCGTTACGGTGAGAATAGCAAAAGGGCAGAGCCAGTGGCCCTGCCCTTATCAGTCATCAGGCCTCAGGTTCCTGATCCGGTGCCGGTGGCACCACTACGCCTTCACGCGGCGCTTCAGGATTCGGCGCAGGCAGATTCATCAACTTCGCCAGAATGCTCGCCAGTTTCAGGCGCATTTCCGGGCGACGGACGATCATGTCGATGGCGCCTTTCTCGATCAGGAATTCACTGCGCTGGAATCCTGGCGGCAGTTTTTCGCGAACGGTCTGCTCAATAACACGCGGACCGGCAAAGCCGATTAACGCTTTCGGTTCAGCGATGTTGAGATCGCCCAGCATGGCGAAACTTGCAGAAACCCCGCCCATCGTCGGGTCGGTCAGCACGGAAATATACGGCAAGCCGCGCTCCTGCATTTTTGCCAGTGCCGCAGAGGTTTTCGCCATCTGCATCAGCGACATCAGCGCTTCCTGCATACGCGCGCCACCAGAGGCAGAGAAGCAGATCAGTGGGCAATTATCTTCCAGCGCCTGCTCAACAGCACGCACGAAACGTGCCCCCACAACAGACCCCATTGAACCGCCCATAAAGGCGAACTCGAATGCCGCAGCGACAACCGGCATTCCATACAGGGTGCCTTTCATCACCACCAGCGCATCTTTTTCGCCGGTTTCTTTCTGCGCAGATGCCAGACGGTCTTTATACTTCTTGGAGTCACGAAACTTCAGCACATCTTTCGGCTCAAGCTCGCTACCCAGCTCCACAAGGCTTCCTTCATCTAACAGGCTATGCAGGCGATTACGCGCTGTCATACGCATGTGATGGTCACACTTCGGACAGACCTCAAAATTACGTTCCAGCTCAGCGCGGTATAAAACCTGACCGCAGCTATCACACTTAGTCCACACCCCTTCAGGAATGCTTGCCTTGCGGGTGGGAGTAATGTTGCTTTTAATTCGTTCAATCCAGCTCATTAGGGACCTTTCTGTCTGAACCTGGTTCGATGCCAGTTTTATCTTTGGGGACGCATAATGCCATTTTTGCCCCCAACAGACCATGAATGTTGCACATTAAAACATAACAGCCCGAAACTTTGGATAAAAAAGTGTTCGAACCGCAGAGTTACTTTTTATTTTGCGGCGCGTGCCGCTGCGCGTTTGTGGCGGATAATTTCGATGACGCCCGGCAAAATAGAAACCACAATAATCCCGACGATCAGCAGCTTAAGGTTATCCTGAACCATCGGGATTGTACCGAAGAAATAACCTGCGTAGGTAAAAAGCAGTACCCACAACAGTGCGCCAATCACGTTATAAGCGGCGAAATGGCGGTACGACATGTGGCCCATTCCCGCAACAAATGGCGCGAACGTTCTGACGATAGGTACAAAACGGGCGAGAATAATGGTTTTACCGCCGTGTTTTTCATAAAACTGGTGGGTTTTATCCAGATAACTGCGACGGAAAATTTTCGAATCCGGATTACTGAATAACTTTTCACCAAACAACCGCCCGATAGTGTAATTGAGCGCGTCCCCCACAATCGCGGCGATCAGCATCAGCACCACCATCATATGGACGTTGAGATCGTTGGTTTCCAGTGATGCCAACGCACCGGCAACAAACAGCAATGAATCACCCGGTAAAAACGGCGTTACCACCAAACCGGTTTCACAGAACAAAATTAAGAACAAAATGGCATAAACCCAGACGCCATACTCCGCGACCAGCTCTGCCAGATGCACGTCAATGTGCAGGATAAAATCGATGAGGAAATAAATCAGATCCATATTTGCCTATGCCTTGTTTTCGTCATCTTTCAGGCTGTAACTACGCTGGCTACAGCCTGAAATGTTCCGAGCATTATTCTCGTTAGTCCGCCAGAAATAGCGGACCCATTGGCGGTTTTGGAAGATCAAACCGGTCAGGGTAATCCACCTCGACCAGATACAGCCCTTCCGCTTTTGCCGTTGCTGCCGCCAGCGTTCTGTCCTTTGCCGCCAACAGCTCTGCTATCCAGCTCTCCGGCTGGTTGTGGGCACCGACTTCCATCAGGCTGCCGACAATATTCCTGACCATATGATGTACAAAAGCATTTGCTTTGATATCTACCACCACATAAGGACCGTGACGCGTGACATTAATATGCATAACGTTGCGCCACGGCGTTCGGGACTGGCACTGCACCGCACGGAACGAGGTGAAATCATTCTCGCCCAGCAGGCATTGCGCAGCCCGATGCATCCGTTCAGCGTCCAGCGGTTCGTAAAAATGGGTTACCCCTTTACTCAGTACCGCCGGGCGCAGTCGATGATTGTAGATGATGTAGCGATAACGGCGAGCCGTGGCGCTAAATCGGGCATGAAAATCATCAGGTACAGCTTTAACCCAACGTACGGCGATGTCACCAGGTAAATTCGCATTTACGCCCAACGTCCACGCAGCGTCTTTGCGCTGCGCGGTAGTTTCGAAATGCACAACCTGCCCGGTGCCGTGTACACCTGCGTCGGTACGCCCGGCGCAGAAGACGGTGACAGGTTCGTTCGCCACCTGGGAGAGTGCCTTTTCCAGCTTCTCCTGCACACTGCGTACTTCGTTCTGCCGTTGCCAGCCGTAATACCTGCTGCCGTCGTACTCAATGCCCAGCGCAATTTTATAAACTGGCGGTTGTTGCTGGTCGGACATTAGTACAGATACTCCTGCACCAGTTTCTCGGCGATTTTTACTGCCATCAGCGCGCCGCCAAAGCGAACGTTATCGGCCACCGACCAGAACTGGACTTGCTCCGGCATACCGTAGTCATTGCGTACACAACCAACGGAAAGATGTGGCGACCCGGAAGCATCGCCCACCTGCGTCGGGAATTCGTTCTCTTCAGAGAGCACAATATCTTCACCCTGGGCAAACGCATCACGCGCTTCTTCTGCCGCCAGCGGACGCAGTGCTTCGAAGTTGACCATCTGGGCATGACCGTAAAATACCGGAGCCTGAACAACGCTTGCCGAAATCATCAGCCCTTCGTCCTGCAGGATTTTGCGCACTTCGTCAACGATACGACGTTCTTCGCGCACGCTACCTTCGCTATCCGGCAGTAACGGCAGCATGTTGAAGGCCAGTTGACGCCCGAAGAAATCCTCTTCATCAATCGGAATGCCGTTGAGCAGTTTCGCGCTCTGCCCCGCTAAAGCGTCGACCGCTTTTTTACCCTGGGCAGAGGCAGAAATCAGGCTGGTGACGCTGATACGTGACAAACCGCCCTGATCGATTAACGGTTTCAGTGCCGCCAGCAGCTGGCTGGTCAGGCTGTCCGGTACGGCGATGACATTCCGGTTGCGGTAATCGGTCAGTACAAACGGGTTTACTTCCGGCACCACCAGCGGTACGTCGGGTTCGAGAGCAAACAATCCGCTGCTGTCGATCACCAGGCAACCTGAGTTGGTCGCTTCTTCAACCCAAGCTGCGGTGGCTTCTTTGCCTGCGACAAAAAACGCCAGTTGCGCCTGCGTCCAGTCGAATTCAGCGGCATCCTGCACGGTGATTGTCTTACCACCAAAGCGCAGTTGTTCGCCTGCGCTTTCGTTACGTGCCAGTGCATAAATTTCCCCAACCGGGAACTGACGTTCAGCCAGCGTTTCAAGCAGGGCTTCGCCCACAGCGCCAGTTGCGCCCAGGACGGCAATGTTCCAGCCTTCAGACATGGTGGTTTACTCCAGAAATAGCAAAGCTCCCTGCCAATGTTACAGCAGAGAGCATGAAGAAGAGATTAACGTGCCGGATGATGAACGGCGTTAAAACCCAGTTTACACAGCAATGATGCCGCACTGGCGTCATCACAAATCACATACAGAGATGACCATTCACGGCGCTCAAGATAATTTTTGCGCAGTTTATCGAACTCACCCGGTATTCCGGCGACTTTACGCAGCGGTGCGTCATCGCGGCGCACATCATACACCAAATGCACCAGCCTTTTTAGCGTCGGTTGATCGAGCGGACCATGCAGCGTAATGCGACCAAACTCTGGCGTGGGCAGCAATGTATCAAGAGCAACGTGTTGTTCACGCCCCACAAACTTGCTATAGGCTTCAAACACTTGCGTAGTGCCACGTGCTTTACCCTCCAGGGTATAACCTGCGATATGCGGCGTGCCGATATCCACTTTTTTCAGCAGATCCACGTTAAGCTCAGGTTCGCCTTCCCAGACATCCAGCACCACGCTTAACTTTTGCCCTTCGTTCAGGCAGGTCAGCAGCGCGGTATTATCGACGACTGCGCCACGGCAGGCGTTAATCAGAATCGCTCCCGGCTTCAGGCTACGGATCACTTTTTCATCCACCAGATGTAGCGTTTTGTACGGCCCATCTTTAAAGAGTGGCGTATGGAAAGTCAGAATATCCACCTGCTGGACTAATTCATCCAGCGAGCGGAAATCGCCCTCATCCCCACGGTCGGCGCGAGGTGGATCGCAAAGCAATGTTTTGATCCCTAACGCTTCCAGCCGCGCCTGTAAACGGCGCCCAACGTTACCAACGCCCACGATCCCCACGGTACGCTCGTGCAGTGAAAATCCATCACGTTCGGCCAGCGTCAGTAGTGAGGAGAAAACATATTCCACTACCGCAATCGCATTACAGCCAGGTGCAGCGGAAAAACCAATTCCTGCCTGCTTTAACCATACTTCATCGACATGGTCGGTCCCCGCTGTGGCAGTGCCAACAAATTTAATGGGTTTTCCTGCCAGTAAAGATTCATTCACTTTCGTGACCGAACGCACCATCAGCGCATCTGCATCTGCCAGTTGTGCTACTGGAATTGGACGCCCCGGAACCGCTGTCACCTCACCCAAACGGCTAAATAAGTCGCGGGCATAAGGCATATTTTCATCAACGAGGATTTTCACGTTTGTGTTACCTGTATGAGACGAGAGTTAACCGGACAAGTGTGCCATAATCTCGCGGCCAGGCATACTTGCGAAGATTTCAGGTATAAGGATACGTAATGATACAACCTATTTCCGGCCCTCCTCCTGGGCAACCACCAGGTCAGGGAGATAACCTGCCGTCTGGCGCGGGCAACCAGCCTTTATCCAGTCAGCAACGGACTTCGCTGGAAAGCTTAATGACGAAAGTGTAGTGGCACACTAAATTTGGCCACCTGATTAAAGGTGATATTCTCACTTCAACACAAAACA